>JAFASY010000099.1 GCA_019244235.1 Chroococcidiopsidaceae cyanobacterium CP_BM_ER_R8_30 | reverse complement strand
TACCGCGATCGCCGCCACGCCAGAACTGGCTGCTTCATCCATGTATATGTAGTCAGTTTGTACTCCAGAAGCTTTTAGGCTATTAATGAGTTCGCTACCATAACTGTCTTGACCTACCCGCCCAACAATCTGAGTTGGCACTCCCAGCTGAGCAGTCGCCACTGCCTGATTTGCCCCCTTGCCACCTGGTGCGGTAAAAAAGTCACTACCTAGGAGCGTTTCCCCAGGCAATGGCAGCCTAGGTGTTCTAACAACCAGGTCCATGTTGATACTACCGAAGACAATCACACTGGGCATGGCATCTTCCTATCAATAAAATAGCTTTTATGCAGCGAGCACTTACCTATTACTTAGGTCACAGATGAATTATTACTCAAGTCATTTTTAAAGTCTTGACCTTGTTTAGATGTTAGATAATCTTCGGTTTTCTAAATTAAGAATGAAGGTCAAGAAAACCTTGATTTGCATACATAGGAGATCTAATAATGAAACACATCTTGGCTACCGCTGCACTAACTCTTCCTATCATGCTTGCTACTTTACCAACACCAGCATCGGCACAAGAATTCATTATCCGACCTGTTCCCCACAACCGTTATTATCGAGTTGCTCGTCGAGCCTGGATTCCTGGGCATTGGGAATATATCCATCATGGGCGGTATTGGGTTCCCGGTCACTATACAAGGTATTAACAGCTTTATTGCTTCTCTCATAAAGCCCTGCTAATGTAACTCTTGAGAAGAGATCGATGAACCTGCTAAAACATCTAGAGTTAAGTCGACCACTAGCTATCCTGATAGGAATTATTGGCTGTGTCTCAATTAGTCTCCCCTTTTTAGCACTGCTTAAAACTCTAAGTATGTTTAGGTGGGCGAGGGACGCTAGAACGAATCGGTCCCAAGATTTGATTAACCTGTCGCAGTTGCTCGGCTGTGCCCATGCAAATCAGCAGATCCCCAGCCATTAATTCAGTGTCGGCAGTCGGACCACCAATAAGAGTACCATCAACACGGCGGATAGCTAGAACCAAAGCGCCAGTTTGCGATCGCAGTCTGGCTTCCCTCAGTGTTTGACCTACACAAGGACAAACTGCTGGATCAAGGCGAAATTCCTCCATGTAGAGTTCTCGATCAGCGCCTGTGAGGATGCCATCAACAAAATCCATCACTTGTGGTCTGAGGGCTGCCGCTGCCATCCGCTTGCCACCAGTGATATAGGGAGAAATGACAGCATCTGCTCCAGCCCTTTGAAGTTTTTGTAGGGCTTCTTGGGTACTAGCCCGCGCGATCGCCCGGATTTGGGGATTAAGCGTCTTGGCTGAAAGTAATGTATAGAGATTTTCAGCATCTGAAGTCAGTGCGGCGACTAAACAAACTGCTCGCTCGATCCCCAGATGTAGTAAGGTTTCATCCAGCGTAGCATCACCTTGTAGCGCAATATAACCCAACTGTTGGGCCATCTGGATAGATGCTATCTCTAAATCAACGATGACAAACGGCACACCTTCAGCCTGAAATTCTAAGGCAATTTGACGTCCGGTGCGCCCAAAGCCACAGAGAATGTAATGCTCTGAAAGCGATTCCATTGCACGTCGTTGTCGTTGTAGTTTGATTCCTTCTTGAAAGTAACCCTGAATCAGGGCTTCTGTAAATCTGTTGACAATGTAGCCAATACTGACCACGCCCATTAAGATCAAAGAAATGGTAAATAGACGCCCCCGGTTCCCCAGTGGATGAACCTCGCCAAACCCAACAGTGGTGAGAGTGATCACCGTCATGTAAGCAGCGTCCTGCCAAGACCAGCGCTCAACTAGCCAGTACCATAAAGTGCCAACTAGAAAGACACAACCAAGGGCGACTACCCCAGCAATTAGCTCTTTTTGGATTCGACGATATTTTTGCTCTAGGGTTGAGTACACAAGGCAATCGGTTGTGGAACTTCTAGTTTGAGGATATCTTTACACTCTGCTTTGTGACCAGCGCTTAAATGAGTCAGATTAGACAGAAAGTTTGGTGAATGTTAACTAAAATTGCCGAAGAGAATAAAAAATTTTGAGGAGTTAAGTTGTGAGCATAGAAACTCTTGTTCAAGAACCATCCATACCAGCAGAATCAAGTCCCGTCCTATCAAGCCCTTACGATCCCACCAGCTTCGATAACTCTGTCATGACCACTTACGGTCGATTTCCTCTAGCCCTAGAGCGGGGATCGGGTTGCCGCGTTTGGGATACCGAGGGGAAAGAATATCTGGACTTTGTGGCAGGGATTGCCACTTGCTCCCTAGGACATGCTCATCCAGCCTTAGTTGAAACAGTAACGCGTCAAATTCAAACGCTGCACCATGTTTCTAACCTGTTTTACATCCCTGTGCAAGGTGAGTTAGCCAAGTGGCTGATTGCTTATTCCAGCGCTGATCGGGTATTCTTCTGCAACTCTGGGGCAGAGGCAAATGAAGGCGCAATTAAACTGGCGCGGAAGTATGCTCACCAAGTGTTGAACATCGACGAACCGCTGATTTTGACAGCTAATGCTAGTTTCCACGGACGGACACTGGCAACAATTACTGCCACTGGTCAACCAAAGTATCAAAAAGACTTTAGTCCTCTGGTGCCTGGTTTCCACTATGTGCCCTACAATGACATTAAGGCAGTAGAGAATGCGATTGGCGAACTCGACTCTGGAGATCGCGGTGTGGCAGCAATCTTGCTGGAGCCCTTGCAAGGAGAAGGTGGTGTTAGACCTGGAGATGTTGCTTACTTTAAGCGCATCCGTGAAATCTGTGACGAAACAGGCATTTTGCTAATCCTCGATGAAGTGCAGGTTGGTGTAGGGCGGACTGGCAAACTCTGGGGGTATGAGAACTTGGGTATTGAGCCAGATGTATTTACTAGTGCGAAGGGACTAGGGGGTGGCATCCCTATCGGTGCTGTGATGTGCAAGCAGTTCTGTGATGTCTTCAAGCCGGGAGATCATGCTAGCACGTTTGGTGGCAATCCCTTTGCATGTGCTGCATCGCTATGCGTATTGCAAACTTTGGAACGAGACAACATCCTGCAAAATGTCCAAGAGCGAGGTGAACAACTGCGGACTGGGCTCAAAGCAATCGCCGCTAAATACCCTCATCAGATTGTTGAAGTGCGAGGTTGGGGCTTGATTAACGGTATGGAACTGAAAGCTGATAGTAATCTGACCTCAGCTGATGTAGTGAAGGCGGCAATAGAGCGAGGCTTGTTACTTGTGCCAGCTGGTCCCGAGGTGGTTCGATTTGTCCCGCCGCTCATCGTGACAGCACAGGAAGTAGACACTGCACTAGATGCGGTTGAGCAGGCAATAAAGGCATTGGTGTCCTAAGCGATGAGGTAGTTCTCATTCTCATGCTTCGGCTTGGGAATGAGAAGATATCGAGCAATACTAGTTACATCCTAGTACTAGGATGAATAAAACTTATGTAAGTTGTGAGTATTTTTCCTATATTTAGCAATTGATTAGATGCTTCTTGATGGCACTTAAAATCATCTTTTTGATCTACAAGGGCGCAATCATTTCTGTAATAGATAATGAAGCGCTTTAGATAAACTGTGCTCTAAAATACAAATCCATCTTGATTAACG
>JAFASY010000136.1 GCA_019244235.1 Chroococcidiopsidaceae cyanobacterium CP_BM_ER_R8_30 | reverse complement strand
GTTTTTTTGAGATCTGCGAACGGGTCATGGCTTTGTGGCAGACTAGACTGGAGGCTATTGAGCAGATGTTGCTTAAAGAACTACAGAGCCGCCAATTCTTCACAGACTTGGAAATACAGCTCATCACTTGTATGGAGGCTCAGCGCTTTAAGGAAAAGAACCAGGGGGTATCTGAGGTTCCTGGAGGAAACCCGTAGGAGAACGTTGACCAACAACTTCTTTGAGCAGGTTGCTAAAAATCTGCTTTCAGTCTCGCCTTCCTGAGCAAGAAGGTTAGTACCGTTTCTTCTCGGGAAATAATATTTGCTGTCACTTCCATTCCTGGCTTAAGTGGATAGTAGCGATTATCCTTCACCAAATAAGGTCTCTCTGGTTGAATTTTAACTTCATAATAAGGAACTGCTTGACCCCCTGTGTTTGCCTGAGATGTTACAGCATCTGGTGCAATTGCTCTGACAGCACCTTTGAGGGTGCCGTAATCTGGATAAGGATAAGCAGAAACCTGTAGTTGCACTTTACCTTGTTGACAGTTTAAGACATTTTCTTGTTGGCAAACATGAATCTTGGCGATATCCTGAGAGTTGACACGAGCTTTGACCACAAGTGGGGCATCACTAGGAGCGATCTGGGCAATCTCCTCCCCAGCTTGTACGACTTGACCAGAATTACGTAAATCTAGTTTGAGAATGGTGCCGGAGTAAGGGGCAAGCACATAAGTCTGGGAGATTTCAATCCCGAGTTGCTCTAGTTGTTTCGTATCGTCGTCCAGTTGTTTTTGGGTTTGAACTTGCGTGTTGAGTAGGCTCTCTCGTTGTTGGTTCAACGTCGCTAGGGTGGATTCCCCTTTTGCCCTGGCTTGGGCAATTTGCTGTTTTGCTTCTATCACTGTTGCCGCACTGGGATTGAGGCGAGTTTTGGCTTGATCTAGTTTCGCCTGAGCTTCTTTGAAAGCTGCTTCTTTCTCCCTAACTTGCAGCAAGGCAACCGCTCCACTGGAAGCTAACTGATGATATTGGTTCATCTCGGTTCGAGCGAGATCGAGAGCTGCCTCTGCTTCTTTTGTTGCTGTTATAGTGGTGACTTGTGTATCTTTATAATCCCGCTGCTTGCCGCTGAGGTCGGCTTGAGCTGAGGCAATAGTGCGCTGCATCACATCAGTCTCGTCGAGTTTCTCAGCATCTATGGCTTGTATTTGATCTGCAACTCGCTTCAGTTGTAGATGTTCATTGCGGATATTTTCTTGCAGCTGACTCCTGCGAGACCGGAGGATGGAGTTGTCTATGTATGCAATTGGATCTCCCTGTTTGACAACCTGATTCTCTTTTGTCAGTATTCTTGTTACCGTCCCTGCGGCTTTTGCCTGTACGATTCGCAATTCTCCGGTAGGACGAACGATCGCAGAAGCTTTGACGGTGACGTTGTACTTAATGATGGAGGCTAACGTCAGAGCTACGCCAACTATGGTGACCATTAGCATTCCCCCTAATGTTGTCCAAAGACTGACGGGAGGAAGGAATTCGTCACTTTGCACTGGGGGTAGCGAGTCTGTATTCAAGTCTTCGTACATAGTTTCTATTGACAGTACATGATTTAAGGAGTGAGAAAGTCTAAGTGGTCACCCGGTATGGAACGCAAATCCGCTAGGGTTCCCTGAAGTTTCAATTGACCTTCCTCTAGTAACATGAGCCAATCAGCTCGCTCGATCACCCGGGGGCGATGGCTAATGAGAATGGTGGTTTTGCCCTGCCGATGAAAAAGTAGCTTATCTAAAACCTGTGCTTCACTCTGTGGATCAAGTCCACCAGTTGATTCGTCCATAATCAGGACTGGTGGATTAGTCACTATGGCTCTGGCGATCGCCAGTCGTTGGCGTTGCCCTCCGGAAATATTGGCACCAAATTCACCTAAGACAGTCTGGTATTTATCAGGGAGTTTACTAATAAAATCGTCAGCACCAGTAATCTGGCAAGCCCTGACGATCTGCTCGAATGTCACGTAAGGAGCGCCTAAGCGGAAGTTCTCCACAATTGAGCGGCTCCAAAAATGAGCTTCTTGAGGCACGAGTACGATCTGATGTCGCAGCGCATCGAGGGAGAGATCCAGTAGGTTATAAATACCAGCTCTAATATTTCCCGACTGCGGCGTGTACAAACCAGCAATCACCTTAACCAAGGTACTTTTGCCACAGCCTGAGCGACCCATTAAGGCGACTACTTGACCTCCAGGAATTGTCAGAGAAAAATCTTCAAGTAACTCAATTCTACCGGGATAGTGGAAGTTGACATGCGTGCAAATGATATCTGCATTGTCTGGAATCACAGCCAAAGGTTTACTATTGTTTGAGACTTCGGGTGTTGCATCTATAACTTCGATGAGACGCCGAGTTGCCGTTTGAATGCGAGTAAATCTATCAACAAATGTCACTACCGTCCCGATAAAAGCCAGAAAATTACTATTCATGGCGTTGAAGGCAAGCAATTGACCAATACTTAGTTCGTGGTCAATCGTTAAAGTCCCGCCGAACCACAGCAAGGTCACACTACCGATTCCCGATACTAAATTCGAGAATGTGCCGTTGATAATGTCAATTTGAATCGTGCGGAAGCTGAGGCTTGCTAAGCGACCGAAGCGACTTTGAAACTCTTCCCAAAACTGAGGTGCGGCAGTTGTCGTTTTCAGTGTTAGTGCCCCCTTAAAACTTTCCACCAGCACGCCTTGGTTCTCGGCTTCTAATACCAATAAGCTGCGAACTTTTTGCTGGAGAGTCGGCAAGAAAACAAGGGTAGATAGCGTCATGATCACGGAGATGACGACAGCAACCAGCGTCAGTTTAATGCTGTAAAACAGCATTAAACCCAGCGAAATCAACGCGGAAAACGACTGACTCGGTAAACTCACGACCGTTTGCGAGACGAGTTGATTAATCTGCTGAATATCATCCAAACGGCTGACAATTTCGCCGCTGCGACGATTTTCGTAGTAAGTCAGCGGTAAGCGCAGGATTTGTCGCCCGAATTCCAGGACTAACCCTAACTGTAGTCGTTGGGCAAAATGAGCGACTAAGTTATTAACCACAAGTGTGAGACTACCGCTGATTAAGTTCATCACGATGACGGTAATCGCCACATCCAGGAGCAGCTTACTATCGCCCCGCACCAGCACATCATCTGTAAGGATCTGGAGGAGAAATGGGGAAGCCAACGACAACAGACCGATGATTTGACCGCAGAGTAAGGCTTGGAAGACAATGCTGCGATAAGGCCAGACACGCTTCAGAAAGCGCCCGAATCCATCAACCCTATCATCAGGTTGAGCGTCAAAACGAATCGGGTCGGGCTGTAGTAACAGCATGACCCAGTTTTGCCAACCCTCCATTAACTCTTTGCGGGAGAGATAGCGGATTTCCATTGCTGGATCGGCGATGACATATTTCTTGCCCCGCCGACCGTACAGAACAACCCAATGGCGACCTTGCCAGTGAATAATTGCGGGCAGGGGCGCTTCCTGCATCCGATCGAGGATTTCCAAGTTAGCTTTGACAGCACGAGCATTGAACCCTAGAACCTCGGCTCCCTGCCTCAGTCCCAGCAAGGTTGTTCCCAGTTGCCCAGTACCTATGGCTTCCCGGATGCGGTTGAGTGCAAAAGTCCGCTCATAATGTTTAACAACAGTGGCTAGACAGGCAGCTCCGCAATCTTCCTCGCTGTGCTGTCGAACAACTTGATACTTCTTCATCATCAGAGTGTAATGATTGGACCGCTCAAGAGTGGGGCATTCCAACCGATCAAATAATAATTGTTAACAACGTATTGATTGCTGCTGCTGCTACTGCTGCTACTGCTGCTATTGTTGTTATTCGAGCTGTTGTTACTAGAGGACCCGCCACACAAGGCTTCTTGCTCGCTAACAGTAAGTTCGGCGAAAAGAGGTTTTTCCATAATATGTCCTTGATGAATGGTTTGAGTTGCTATTACCAATGCGAAAAAAGTAGTCAAGTCGCTGGGCTCCACTTTGCAATAACGGCTTCGCCCAAGGCTACGCTTCGCTAGAGTGTCGAGGAGCGCAATTGCTCAATCCCGAAAAGCTTATTAAAGGCTTGGAGTAAATAAACAGTTCTTCTTGTTTATCCATTTAGCCTGAATAATTAGAAAGTTGAATTTAACTAGCAACCTAGTATTGTTTAGTTGCATTACATACTATAGCAGTCAAAACTTGCAATAATCAACCCATATTTGTAATTCAATACGTCATATTTTAATTGCATTATTAGTGCTGTTGTTAACCCCGGAAGGGGTCATGTGCAACCTTCACCCCCTTGCAAGGGGATGAAAGCTGCGTTGACTGGAGAAAAGTAATACTTTTGGTAGAGCAATTGAGCAGGAGAAACGCCTAATTTTTCTATTAACCCTAGCTTGCAGAAGCATTAATTTCTGCAACATAAGTTAGAGTGCTTGGTCTCCATACAGCTAACTATCTGTGTTTCCAAGTCAGTGAAAAATTGGCGGTGCTGTAGCTCTTTCAGTGTCACCTGCTCAATGGGTTCAAGTTCGGTCTGCCAGAGTGACAATATGCGATCGCAGGTCTCGCGGAACCGAGCATCACAATTATTATCCCTTTCCAAATCATCAACTGCATATACAACTTCCTTGCCACCAACTAGGACTTGCACATTTGAACTAGCTAACTTTACGATGCCCCAGCAGTCATTCCACATTTTTTGTGCTGGGAGTGCCTCAGTTTTACATTTAATCCTGACTAGCTCTCCGGGTTGAAACTTTGGCAACTTAGCTTGCTTGAGGGATCGAGTAGATTCAGCTATTTGTTTGACAGCTTTAGTGATATGAACTGCCGTCAACATATTATCCCCGGCTAATTCGCGAGCTTTGTCTAGAGCCAATTTGTACTGTTCTGGGTTGAGTTGACCTAAAGGACGAAAGTGAGAAGCAGGCCAAGTGCCAATTGGCACTTGTAGAACGTATTTTTCGACTTCTGCTGCTCTGAGTTCTCGTACTAACTTGGTACGGGAATCGGAGAATTCCGCTTCCAAGCAAGCAGTCAGGTTAGGATATCCCAGCGCTTCCCATCCTCTTCGTTCTTTCAATTCAAGCACTAAAGCCCGGATGCTAGTCCAATGTCCCTTAATTTCACTCAGGCACTGACGCGCTTCAGCCTCAGTCATCACTGGCGGCAGCACGTCCAGCTTCGGTGAGTCTTGATTAACTGGTGGTGATTTTTCGTAAGTGCCAATTGGCACTTGTGCATTAAAGCCACTTGTTTCGTTAATGGTTTCCCTAACCAGGGAGACTCGGTTTCTAGCGTCTTCTACAAGGGTTTCCAAATTAGTTTGATTAAATTCAGGCATCATTTTTGAACTGACAATGACAACTATTCTTTATGGCATTGCACAATCAATATGCAATTTGGCAGTTTGAAGCTTGAAACTTCGCTCTGAGTTATGACCAAACATGCAATGCCTTAATTGCTAATATCCTAAAACTCATTTGGACAGTTGGCAAAACGTTTGCTTTTTCTGCGTTTTTCCAATTCTACTCATTCAAACTTAACAAAATAACTTTTCAAATATGCCCCTTAGAGAGGCAAGCGTAGCTATAGTGGCGCAGTTAATTATCGTTTACCTCGAAGGTCAGCCGGAGTTCTACTCCGGCTGCTGCTTTCTTGCCATCTCAATATGATGTTGTACTTGAGCTTGCTCAAGGAAGTCGCCGGAGGCTTCCTCCGGCGAACCCTTGAGTAATAAGTAGTAAGAGACAGCAATATCTTTCTTTATAAAGAGAAAGATTGGCTAGACATTTAAGGCTTTATTCTATTAGTAAACTCTCTTTATATCTGTCGCAAGATAGATATTTTAATCTCAATCTTTTCTGGTAATGCTTAAATTTTCAATCCTCAAAACTATCATCTTTACGTAATAGAATATGAACACATATATCATTCTTATGATTTGATCAAGAGGAATACAGAAGATTTTCAAATGGTTGATAATTAGGATTGCTTAATGTTAAGAAAATAAGTTATTACGCGTTTAAATAGATCTTGATTGCGGGTTGCCATTTGCCAATGCAACTGTTAAGTTATCCAGTGTGAGCTAGAAGAATTAGATTACTACCAAGTTGCTCACCGAATCGTATTTTTCGATTACGTAGATAGTCAAAAGCATTTGCTTTACTGAACTTATCCTGATTCAGCAGGGAATTCTGCGTAGAAGTGGAAGCTACTTCGATAGCTGCAATCTTCACGGTGATATCTGCAACTGTAACTATATCTCTAGTTCTAACAACAACTACTAATCACGATTGAGGTTAATTATGAAAGACATTCGTTTTGTCGAACTCAACGCTAACGAGCAAGAAACCCTACAAGGTGGTGGCTATTACACGTCCAACGACGAATTCAACAACGTGCCTCAGAACAACAACTATGCCAACAGCTCTGCCAGCGTGTCTCAGGCTCAGAACCAGCAGCAGCAGGGGCAAAGCCTTATAGGAGGTCTTACAAAAACCCTAGGCTTTTAAGTAACGCAGATTGCTTTGAAGAGTCAGAAAGATTTGCTTGCGGATGTAGTCTGGCTAAGTATAAGTAGCTGTCAGCTAGCCTAACTTTACTAGTGCTAGTAGCACTCCTCGCAAACTTCCTTCAACTCTATAGTTTCAATTGTTTCAACAGAACACATTCTAACTAGACAAGAGAGGTAAATCATGGAAAGCACTTTATTCACTCAACTCAACGCTAACGAGCAAGAAGCTCTGCAAGGTGGTACTAGCTTCAACAATGTGCCTCAAAACAACAACTTTGCTAACAGCAGTGCCAGTGCA
>JAFASY010000106.1 GCA_019244235.1 Chroococcidiopsidaceae cyanobacterium CP_BM_ER_R8_30 | reverse complement strand
CAGAGAATGGGGCGACCACCAATTTCTACCATCGGCTTCGGCTTTATGTTAGTTTCTTCGCTTAAGCGTGTCCCAAATCCACCTGCTAGTATTACAGCTTTCATGGCATCACCTCCTATATTCCTTAAACTGCTTGTCTGCTTCTCTTATCGGCACTGCCACTGCCGCATCTTGGGGTCAGTCAATTCTTTAACTGACTTAAAGTAATAATTTTAGACACTCTTACCTCTCTAACTAGGGAGGTTAAAGTTCACTCTTGGTGTATTCTCTAACAGCCCACAGCCTTCAAATCGCTGCCTGGGTCTAACTAGTAGTTATGAATGGTTTAGTGACAGAAAAAGTATAGCACAGCTCTGAATTCTTTAGTTCAGAACTTTTCTACACCTTACTTTAAATACTCAATGTTTGTCAAGTGAATCGTAAAAGTCACTTGCTCAAGAATTAGCAACACTTACTGTATGAGAATTCCAAGATATTACTCACCATCTCTTGCAAGATTTTTGTGCTAACTCTTATCCAGTAGATTACATATGTGGATGTAGAATCCTTGTCGGTGTTTCGCTTCACTAATTCATCAATCCAAAGACTGTACTGGGTACATCTCAGTCACTAAATCGGCAGTGTAAGTAGGTAATCTACGGATTAGCTCCCTGATCACATCTGTTTTGGTTCTTTTAGTTTGTAAGCAGTAAGCTTCAATCGCTCTCATTTCTTGCAATGAAACTCTAAAAGTAATCCATTCTTTCTGTTGCTTCAAGAGCCTTCTCCAAATGATAATTTTGGGTATACTGATTTGCGTTTCTTGCCCATTCTATAGAAGAAGGAGGCAATAAGTTGTTCGGTTATGACACCGAACATAGTTAAGCTTCTTAAAGGAGGAAGCTGAGCCAACATCTCTACCAGGCGTAACTGTCTTCCTAGCTACAAGCTAGACTATGTTGCTAAGTTATGGATCACTAGCAATTTGCCAGACAGGTTCAATGATGCTGAAAATCTGCAAAAAAAGTAGATGATTCCACTTCTCTAAAACTGCTAAAGTTCACTCTGGGTGTCTTCTTTAACAGATTGCAGCGCTTGTAGCACTGGTTAAAGGATGCTTAAAGCCATGAAATTAATTGCAAAGGTATTCAATGTATGGCAGAACTTTAAACGCTATAGGGCGCATTTTAGTCTACTCACATATTAAAATTCTGTATTCTAAGCTACTTTTTTAAAGAGATTAGAACAAATTTTCTTTTTGAGCTAGCTCTGGGCTTAGCCTAGGAGCTACCCCCTCCACTATCTGTCCCGCCGAAGCGGAAGGCACGAATTCTTGAGTCTAACTGGCACTTCAAGTGTCTTACTAAGGATCAACCAGCAAGCCCGCCAACAATACATGTTACTTTTCATAGTACCTAACGCCACTCTGGCGACTCATGCGGTAGGTAAATTCACTAACTGAAGGGTTGGGAGAGTGTGGCATGATTGTACGGGTAGTTTGTCGCCAATCTATACTAGTTGCCATAGCTGAAACTAGCTTCCCACCATCCTTCCTGGTGATTTTCATCCATAACTTACCATGATCTCTACAGAAAAAATCTTCGATCCACGAGTTATTATCTAGGTAATCACCTCTAGCAGCTAATAAAGCCGCACTCTTACTTGACATACCAACGTTTTGTTTAATTTCTGCTGCTCCTAAGTAAAATAGGAAATGCTTTGGGCTACCTAGACGCCACAACCGATGTTCACAATAGGGACAGTAAAAGTGCTGGACCTTGTTACGCTTACTACGCTTTCCAGGCATAGAAAACCTCTTTAGGAAGTAGTTGTTTCTGCAAAAAGCTTGAGCTTTGGATCTCTCTTGCTAGAGCGTGTAATGCTAGTGACTAGCTCTGAAGTGAACGGTACAAAGCCCTTGAAACGGCAGTGCTTGCGTTCACCGCCTTCCGCGGTCACTGTTTTGAAGGAAGTACATGCCGACTGAAAGTCTCGACATTGCACTATCTGATTTTGTTCCCGCCTGGGTAAATGTGAGGAAAGGCATTTAAGTTAATAGCGACACTTAGTCGCTTTACCTAAAACAGACTTAACCCCTTACACAGTGCCGCTAAAGTTCACTCTAGGTGTCGTCTTAAACAGCACAGGGCACAAACTCCACTTGATTCAAGTCAAGATTTCATCAATGCTCTGTTATATCCACATTCATCACCTGCAGCAATAGCAAGCTTGGTCACCTGACATAGCTTCCAGCAATTACAGTGATGACGCTAAAAAACTTTAAGGATTAGCAATCAATAGCAAATGGTGCTTCATTCCTTTTGATTCCCAACCTGCTTTAATATACTAATAAAATCATTTTTTTGTCAAGTGGAATCCTAGTATTTTAGACAATGCTCAGAAAAAGCATCCTATAGTGCTATTAGTAGCTGTTATACAGCAGTAACATCTCTACCTTACTAATAGCCTGTAATGATATAGGTATACTAGCTGAAGCTGAAAAGCTCAAGCTATGAGGATTTTGGCCTCCAAATCTCGCATATTGCTTTCGATAAAAAAAATGCACACCTTGTGTTCAAGGAGCGCAACTGTACCCTTAAAGCTCTATTTAGCAAAGCTTTCTACAGGATTAGCATAAATTTTTATCGGCAGCGTATTGCTGGCTCTACTTAAATAGAGTTTCCCCAAGGAGGTGTCAATATGAATACTTTTATGAAACACAATAGCTTTAGGAAAAACTAGCGAGTTCTAGGTACATACACTTAACCCTAGGCAAACCTCTAGCTCTGCTACTGGATAGACCGCAATTCAGGTTTCAACCGTTTTTACCGCCCGCTTTCCAGTCAACTGTTGCCAGCGGTTGATTGATTTACTCACTAATTCCTCTCGCGAATCACCCGCGAAACAAATCCGCCCCATTCTTTCACACACTATGAGTGCTTCACCATATCCTAAAAAGGGAACAATCACAAAATTCCCTTGTTGCGTATATAGGCTGACTAAGTAGGCAATAATCCCCTCTACCCCTTCGATTTGGATTGGTCTGTGCGGTTCTGGAATTGAATGGCGGGAGAATATAGCTACGTAGAGCTTGCCAACCAATAACTCAAATCTAAATGGCATCTGATGATGAGTGCAGAATTGATGAATATGACCTTCTGTGTTCAGTACTGCGACTACTCTCGCTTCATCTACCAAGTAATCGTGATGCCACTGCGGTAAGTAGGTAGTAACTGCTAGAGCCGCATTAGATGGTAGGTAATTAATGAATTTTGGGCTAGAGGTATCGCCACAATAGACCATGTGTCTTTCCAATAGCCAGCAGTCACCTGGCGTGGTACTTAATATCCCAGTGGAAACGGTTGCTGTTTCTGGCTGTGTTTGGCGTTGAACTTGTTTGACTTCCCGCTTCGCAGTTCGTTGGGCAGACACTTGCTGAACAGCTAATAACTGTAACTCTCGTTGCCGGACCCTAGCTGCTGCTGCTATTCTAGATTGCCGCTCTGTCTCTGCTAGCTCATGTCTGAGTTCAGCTTCTCTAGCAGCCTTTTCGGCTTGTTCAGCTCGTTCCCGTGCTTCGCTACCTGCCCGTGCTACTGCCAACAATGCTGTTGGACTTTTAGCTAGCGACGTGTCCTTGATCATCTCTTTGACTTCTGGGTCAATACTTTTTGCAATCTGCTTACCCTGCTGAAAGGTACGTTCGGTGTATCCAACTTCTTTCGCTAACTCCAACGTCGTCTTGACTGGTGGCGAAATCATTTCACCCCCTCTGCGGCTGTATTGGTTGTCTCCTGACTGGGCTCTAAGTTTCAACCGTTTCATGATTTTGTCGCGCTCCAGCCATAACTCGCCGCGTTCAAGAGCGCTGAGTTCACTGCGAATAAGATTCTCATCTATTTCTGCTAACCGCATTCGGTCAGTATCGTTGTAGGTGACAATCTTACACTCAATCCGCTCAAACCCTAGCAACTGACAGGCTGTCAAACGATGCAGTCCGGCGATTAAGTTAAAATTCTGGTCTACAGTTATAGGATTCAGTAGCCCATTCGCCTTGATTGACTCCATTAGCTTATCCACTTTCTCTTGCTGTAGTGGGCGTCTATTAGTGCCAACTTTGACCTTATCGATGGCTACAACAGGCATAGATAAATTTTTGTCTTTCATGAAACAGCCCTACATTTTGTAGTAGTAACCATATACTGTCATTTTTGTTCCTCGTCAGAGCTGTGCAGACGCCTGAGATAGCCCTAGAAGCATTTAATTTAATTGGAGTCTCCACATTATTATTAAGCAAGCTTGACCTTGCTATGCATTAAAAGTCTAATACACTATTCTAAAGTTGTCAACAAATTGTACGAGACCTTAAACAGAAACTGATTGAGGTAGACCAGCAAATGAATCTAGTTACTAGCTCAAATCCACTAAGTCTTAGACTGGAAGCTGAACGCTGATGTCACTTGCCAATATCCAACACGATATGGCTTGTCCTTAACCATACCAATATATTAAGTAGAGCAATTGCTGGACGATCAATACCAGTAAAGGAGGTGGTGAAATTATTTCGCCGCCTTAACCGGATTTCACCACTTTAAAAGACCTTTTGGGATTTAGTCAAAGTAGCTAGATCCCCTGTGTCTAAACCCGTGTATCTTTTTGATAATGTTACAGCCGGAGCAGAGGTCTTAGAGCGAGGATTAGGTAAAACGAGATTTATTTGAGC
>JAFASY010000080.1 GCA_019244235.1 Chroococcidiopsidaceae cyanobacterium CP_BM_ER_R8_30 | reverse complement strand
CACGGCAGAAGCTGCGTTGACTTCGTCAGGGATGAGTCCCCCGCCATATTCGGAGTACCGAATTAGCGGGGGAAGGATGTCAATCGGCTGATTGCTAAGTGTCAGAAGCAAGCAACGCAACAACGTCTGCATGTGCTAGTACTGCATCTGGGTTACGTTGAAACGCTGCATCATATTTCATTGCGAAAGTATCGCCCAACTCATCCGGTGTTAGTAGAGTGCGGATATCCGTCATTAGAGCCTTAATCACATCGGCTGTGACAGGTTCATCCGCTTGTAGCAAATCATCAATTTGCACAATCAGTTCTGAGAGTTGATGTAACCAGGCAAATTGGTCATGCTGAATCACCAGTTGCAACAACTCGCCTCGTGAGACTTGTCCCCATACTTGTTCATAGTTGACGCGTTCCATCTCTAGCAAGACTTTGTGCAAACGCAACAGTTTAATCCGTAATCCATTAAGCAGTTGATGTTGGTTGATACGTTGTTGAAGCATGTTAAGCATTAATCATTCCCATCCTTCCATTACGTTAATTGTTAACCGCTTGCACAATCTCGGCTTCGGTACGTTTCTCCCAGAACACACTTCAATGCCACCATTCAGCTCTTTATGTGTCTTATATATGATTAATCTTATAATAGCATAAGAATATATGGTAATTCAGCCGTTGGGTTTCTCCAACTCTTAGTACGGAAAACTGCTCTATGTCTCTCGCACATGTCATTCTCGGTCTTCTCCAGCAGCAGGAGAGAACTGGCTACGACCTCAAAACAGGCTGCTTTGATGATTGTATTGCTCACTTATGGCAAGCCGACCAAGCACAGATTTATCGCACCTTAGACAAGCTTGAGGAACAAGGCTGGACTAGCTGCACAGTGAAGATCCAGCACGATCGCCCCAATCGCAAACTCTACAGCGTGACCGAAGCAGGCAAAGCAGAACTATTGCGATGGCTTCAGACGTCTCAGGTGCTACCAATCGTGCGAGAACCACTGCTCGTTCAGCTTTACTTTGCGGCTCAATTGCCAAATGAAGCGATCATTTATCTGCTAGAACAAGCACTCGAAGCGCATCGGGAAAAGTTAGCACAGTGTGAAGCAATTTCCCGTTCACCTTTAGATGATCCTGCGGCTTCGCGTGACCAAGTGATGCATCAACTGGTGTTGGATTTACTCAGCCGTAGGGAGCAGCTGTATTTAGATTGGCTCAAGGATACGATCGAAGTTATTCATGCCGATTTTGGGGTGTCACTATCATAGTGTTTGGGCAATAGCAAGTAATTTGTTGTGCTTGCTGCGACTGGAACAGACTATCCAGCAACAACACAGTACAACTTGAAGTGGGGAAGCCTGCTCTAATCTTCGTGGTCTTCGAACGGGTCACTCAATTCTTTAGAAGGGGGACCAAAAGAAGTGTATATCGCTAAGCCAGTAATTGCAATGACTACAGCACAGACAGAAATGCTAAGAACTGTTGCGGGTTCCATAAAGCGGATAAATTTATGAGAGCTATTACTATAGAATATTACAGAACATTAAAAAATGCTGTTGCAACTCACTACTAGGTGACATATGGCACAACGCACTCGACTAGGAGAACTCCTCAGACCGCTGAACTCTGAGTATGGTAAAGTCGCTCCAGGTTGGGGCACAACCCCACTGATGGCTGTCTTCATGCTGCTATTTTTCGTTTTCTTGCTGATTATTCTTCAAATCTACAACTCCTCATTATTATTCGAGAGAATGGATATATCTCCCGATTGGGGCAGTTTAAGCCGCTAACTGTCTTTAAAGACAAAGCTTAAGCATTGTGTTAGCTCCCCCGGTTCAACCGGGTTTTTTTGGGCATCTTATACTAGGGGTTAAGGGCAATATAAAACTCGGTTGGCAAAAGTTGCAGGAGGAAGTGAGTTGAACATCTTTGGTATTGGGCTGCCAGAAATGGCTGTGATCATGATTTTAGCTCTTCTAATTTTTGGTCCCAAAAAGTTACCAGAGATTGGTCGGAGTTTGGGCAAGGCAATGCGTAGCTTTCAGGACGCTTCTAGGGAATTCGAGACTGAATTTAAACGCGAAGCAGAACAACTGGAGCAAGCTGTCCAAACAACAGCTGAGCTTGAACCCAAGCAAATAAAAGCAGCTGAGTCATCTGAGGAGCATGCTGCTACGTCCTCACAGAGCTGATAGCTGCTCTCTTACTTGCTTCTTATGTGATGCAATGACAGAAGCTACCGCTACACCTCCTGCCTTGGTAATTCCTCGGCTGATTGTTGGTCTTGGGAATCCAGAACCAAAGTACGATCGTACGCGCCACAATATTGGCTTTGCTGCTGTTGATGCCTTAGCAAACTCCTGGCAAATTCCTTTATCAGAAAACCGCAAGTTTCAGGCAGAATTTGGGGAAGGGCGAGGACCACAAGCAGATAAGATCCGTCTGTTGAAGCCTTTAACATATATGAATCAGTCAGGGCAAGCTATTCGAGCTGTGACAGATTGGTTTAAGATCCCTTCAGGATCGGTGTTGGTGATTTACGATGACATGGATTTGCCTGTAGGTAAAATTCGCCTGCGCCTGTCTGGTTCAGCTGGGGGACATAATGGCATGAAAAGTGCGATCGCGCATCTTGGTACCCAAAACTTTCCTCGCCTACGGATTGGTATTGGCAAACCTCAAGGTTTTTCAAGTACCGTTTCCTACGTGCTAGGACAATTTTCTTCCGATGAAGTTCACCATATACCTCAAGTTCTTTCTCTTGTAGTTGAGGCAGTGGAACTGAGCCTGAAACAGGGGGTAGAAAAGGCAATGAATCGCTATAACTAATGGTCTTTATAAAGGGGGTTAAAACAGTAATGTTTGGAAGCCTACGGCATAATCTATCTGATTTGCCGTAGGAGGTTCTTACCTCATGCGTCTCTTGCGTCGGGCAGCAACTGCTTTGCGTTTACGCTTCTCTAAAGGGGTTTCAAAGTGCCGATGATATTTCACATCAGCTAATATTCCCGCCTTAGAAACTTGACGTTTGAACCGACGTAGAGCTGAGTCAATGCCTTCGTTCTCGCCTAGAACCACTTGGGTCATTCTTGCTGCTTCCTTCCTACTTCTTTCCTAAAATGGTTGATTAAATAGAAGACTGCCTAGCATTATACCAAAACTTCCCTATTCCCGATTGAGGTGAAGTCTAGCATGATTAGGCAGTCCAAGCTCTTATCGAACCTTAAATGAACAATCCGAATCGTAACCAAACCTGAGGACGTTATGGTCAATTCATCGACACGGGAACGAACTTTAAAGGGAATGGGGAACGCGTTCCCACATCACCCCTCCCCTTCACTGTCCGTCAGGTAAACCTTTTGAAAGCTCCGGCGGCGAACAGCAGCAGATCAATAACTTCGTCTTGGCGAGAACTTTCCGTTACCACCACCCCTGCTACCTCCTGGGCGGCCACCTCGCTCTTCACGAGGTTTTGCTTTATTCACTTTGAGGCTACGACCCATCCATTCAGCTCCATCTAGAGCATCAATGGCAGCAGTTTCTTCCTCCTCGGTTTCCATTTCCACAAAACAAAAGCCGCGTGGACGCCCAGTCTCGCGATCGGTAGGAACTTGGACCTGTTTTACAGTTCCGTATTCCTCAAATACAGCAAAAACATCCTCCTGGGTAACTTGGTAAGACAAATTACCTACATAAATCGACATGGAATATCTCCAAAGATCAAATCAATAGTGTAAAGCTCCAGTTCGGAGATATGCCCGTCGGCACAGAAAAATAGGTTCTGTAGCAAAAAACAAAGCCCTCAACCGAATCTGACTCCCGGCAGATACTCTAACATAAAATTCTTGCCGCAACCCCTGGTAAACTAGCATTACACCTATGACATTCTACTTAGATTGGCAATTCTTCAAGAATTGTAAACCGAATATGATTCAGCGCCAGTTCACCAATCGACATCTCTTCTGGTAAGGGTTGACCTTTGCTGGTCACAGTCTCAAACGAAATGCCTTTGCCAATTTCAATATGGTACCAGGCTAATCCCATAAAAAACCGTGATGGATAAGGACCATTGTCTACCAAATCATCAGGATTAGATTCCATAGGCAACCAGCCAAACCCTGGCACGTAGAACTCAAGCCAAACATGATTGTAATCCGGCTGTAGTGGAACTCCTTGCTGCTCGGCATAAGTCGGGCATTTGTAGCGACCAATAGTGCGACAGGCAATGCCATTCAAACGCGCCAGAGCTAGTAAAACACCTACGTACTCGCCACAAGAGCCAATGCCCCGGTCTAAAACCACATCTGGCGTATCAATGTGGGGTTTAATGCCGTAGGACAGCTTGTCATATACATAATTACGAATTTTGAAAATTTTTCGCAAGAGATTGGTTTCCGTCCCAATGGCTTCTCGAGCAGCACGGCGGACAATGGCGGTGTCCATTGCCAATTCGTCATCATCTACAAGGTAGCGTGCCTGAAACTCTGGGGACAGTGGGGGAATTCTCTCTACGTCTACGGGAGTGAGTTGGTGCTTGATGCTTCGCACTTCTAAAAGCGCTTTCCAGCCAAAGATGTGCCGTTCATCTGGTTTAAGTGTGTCAAACTTAAACACTGCCACACGCTGTCCATCTTTCTCTATTTCTGTAAAGGGTAAACCAATGGGTTCAACATGTCTCACTTTTTGCCGAGCTGTCTCAGCTGGTAGCGCAATCTGCCACTCCACCTGTTCTAACTCCACCTCTTCTAGCGGAAAAAGTTCCTCAGCATAAGACATTTCAATTAAGTAGCCATTGGAAAGGGCATAGCGTCCAACAAAATCGTAATGGCAGTCAAGCGGATGAATAAAGGTGCGATCACGGTAAGTCAGCTCATGCGACGGTTCGGCATTTGGGTTGTCTCGGATATAAGGTTCCTCACTAGCATATGCGACATAGAGAGTTGCCCGATCGTTTGCGGATGCGGGAAGTATTGCTAAGCCTGTAGGAGAATCAAACGGGGTCAAAACGCTAAATTGAATTTTGCCAGTCGCCCGATCGAGGCAGTACACGGTTTGTTCAATCTGATCGCAGACCCAAAGTTCCTCTCCCTGCACTGCAATGTTTTCTACTCCGACCCCTGGAGCGTAAAACTTCGTGATTTGCCGCTTGGTAGTGCGGTCAAAAATCAGGATGTACCCTGCCTTTTGGCAGGCAACATAAATTGTTGATTCCCAGACGGCTACTCCATTGATTGGGTAAGACAAGGTGACAAATAGCTCAGGAGTTAAACTTCCCAATTCACAGAAGTAAACACTATCTTCCTTTGTAAACCAGAGGGTATCTCCCCAAATCGCTAAACCCGTTGCATCTACAAAGTCTGTCACCTGCCGCGGGTTCAGAATTTTAGTATTGTCACCGATTGGGTCAATCTGCAGCAGATGCCCTTTAACACTGTCAATGGCAATGAGGTGATTTCCTCTAAATGCAATGCCGTACATGGCAGCAGCACCAATAGGTCTGATGGTTCGTCGCTGGGACAACTGGCTAGGTGGGACCGACGAAGCGGAAGTCATAGCTGCACAATAAATAATGTAGTAGGGGACGGTGGGATCGTGAAGAAAGCTGAGTTTAGATTGTAGACGAAGCTATAGCCTAGTAATGTCCATTTGATCCAATAACTATAGGCGTTTCCTTTTGCTCTCAATTATGTACCTCAAAACGCTCCATTTGAGACAGTTTCGTAACTACCAAGAACAGCAGGTTGAATTTCAAGCTGCTAAAACAATTTTGGTAGGCGATAACGCTCAGGGGAAGTCAAATCTTCTGGAGGCAGTGGAGTTGTTGGCTACACTGCGATCGCATCGCATGACGCGCGATCGGGACATAGTACGAGAAGGAGAGCCTATATGCCAGATTCATGGCACGCTTGAGCGACAAACCGGACTCAGTGAACTCTCCTTAACGCTACGTCATAATGGTCGCCGCACAGTTGCCCTCAATAGTGAATCTCTCCGTCGCCAACTAGATTTTCTTGGCGTTCTCAATGCCGTACAGTTTTCTAGCCTGGATTTAGAGCTAGTGCGAGGAGGACCAGAACAACGGCGGAACTGGCTAGACACACTGCTAATCCAGCTTGAACCTGTCTACGCCTACATTTTGCAACAGTATAACCAAGTATTGCGGCAGCGCAACGCCTTCTTAAGAAGGATTCAGGATTCAGGATTAGGCAGTCAGAATACAGAACTGGCATTGTGGGATGCTCAACTGGCAACGACAGGCACGCGGGTCATTAGGCGTCGTTCCAGAGCTATAGAGCGGCTATTCCCTATTGCTCAAGCATGGCACGCCAGCATCAGCGGTGGGAAAGAGATATTACAAATCAGGTATGCACCCAACGTTCCAATGGAGCAAGACGATCCAGAAGGGATACAGCAAGCTTTCTTAGAAAAAATTGCTCAAAGAGCTGTTGCTGAACAGCATCAAGGCACTACTTTGGTAGGTCCTCATCGAGATGAAATTGAGTTAAAGATCGATCAGACACCTGCTCGTCAATACGGTTCGCAAGGTCAGCAGCGCACCTTAGTCTTGGCATTGAAATTGGCAGAGCTAAAGTTGATTGAAGAAGTTGTTGGGGAGCCACCGCTATTACTGCTGGATGACGTTTTAGCCGAGCTAGATCCTAATCGGCAAAATCAACTACTTGAGGCAATTCAAGATCGATTTCAAACTCTGATTACGACAACTCACCTTGGTTCCTTCGATTCCCAGTGGTTAAAAGCTTCTCAAATTCTTGCTGTTCAGGCAGGACAGATATCACCAACAACTCACTTCAACAACTAAAGCTCAATGAATTACTCCCCGTGGCAAGCCTCACAGAGCCTTGAGTCTGCTGCACCTAGTTGAGCAAGTAGCATTAATTCTTTGCTCTGCTGCTAATAGCATCAATTCTTTGCTCTGCCGCTAATCGTTCTAAATCATAGTCATTAAGGTCAACAAAATGCATGTAAGCTACCAATGCTGGGTGAACAGCTTTGATTTGTCGATACATTTCCTGCGCAATTTGGCGGTAGGAAGGATGCCCTTGCCTTTGACTTCGTAATTCAATGAGGTGATAGGCTTCGCGAAGGTTGAGCTTCATCCGCCAGCGTATCCGATAAGCAAAGGGTACAACATATTGAGCTGCATCAGTCAAATCTTTACCAATTAACGCAGTTGTTTCAGCCGCCCGGTCTAAAGCTTTACGGTAAAATTCTGCCAGGTTTGATGCTTCTAGTTCTCTGGGAACTGCATATCCGTGATTAACAGTGTAGTGTTGGCGTTCCTGTGTCATAACACGGTGTCGATGCAGATCGCGATATGCACCAAGATCGGCTAGCAAGTCAAATGTGTAGTATGTTGCTTCAAAAGCGCGTCCGGGTCGATGGAATCGCGAGTCGCGATCGCCTACATAGGTACTAAGAATCTCTACTCGCTCTGTAGTTGATAAGCCAATGACATATGCTTCGATCTGCTCAAATGTCAAATCACTATGAGGATATAGAATAGACGCAACAACCTTTACCTCTGCATCTTGGTCGTACTCAACCAGTTGAACGGTTGCTGTTGATGCTGAATAGCTAATTTCTTCTAGCAATAAATCCTCCTGAAGACTAGACTTCTGCCCTAAAAGTTTTTGTGTCAGCAGTTTTGTGCGTTCACAACTCGTTGATAAGTAATGCGCATATTGGGCACCTCGTTCAGTTTTTGCCCGCTTAACAAATGAAGGTATAGTTTGCTCTAATTCTTGTTGTATGGAAGTTCCTAGTACTCGAACTTCTTTGTGTGGTGAAGCAGCAAGCTTGACCAGCAAATATTCAAATGCACGTCCGTTGCCAAATAAACCAACATTAGTTAGAGTCGCCATTGGTAACAACCCTCGTAATAAGTCCAAAGTTTTTGCTCTTATGGCATTGCTATAGGCTCGTTCAGAAGTATTTATATCTTTAGGGATGCGAGTCTGAACCCAATTTGATAGAGGCTCAATTAATGTAGTGTAAGTGTCAAATAAATCATCTAGTGTTGCCTCATAACGCTCCGCATGGCTTGACGCCATAATTGACGGTTCCCGATAGTAGCGATAGTGTCCGTTAATTTTTCGGTTAAACGGGACATATCTTGTTGACTTTTCTAGCGGAGAAATCCCTAATCGACTATCTTCCAGAGCTTTTGCTGCTATGTTACTAATTCCTTCACAGGCAATATGTGCGCCTCCAAGTTCCGCTACTGAGTCATCGCCATAGCCTATTAAAACACGATTGTAAAATGCCTCCGCTTGTTGAATCGCTACCAGCTGGTCTGTGTTATTGCTAGCTATTTTGCCAACAATATCAGCAAAACTAGCCTCCGGGGCTTTAATAAACTCATCAAGAAGTATACGACGCAAACTCTTATCACTGCGGCTATAGCGCGAGAATAACGCACCTTTCACTACTTCAGGTAAATTTCGTAGAGCAAAGACAGACCGCTCTAAGTTAGTTACAAAAGGTTGCAAAAAATAACCTTCCTGTTCAGTCAATTCCTCTTGCCAAAAATCAGTCATATCTACTTTTTTTTGCGATTAATTTATTCCAACAATAACTTTTTATTTTACCAAAACTTAGTAGTTTTTACTATCGCAGCATTATTGAGTTTACCATATAAGGTGAATGACTGAACCGTAAATCGTAGCTACAAATTAGCTCTTGAAGAATCTGTTTGCAACAACAATACCGTACATATCCGTTCTTCAGATTTAAAACTAGCAAACATACAGTGATAGTGTAACCTCCATAAAAAGAGCTTTAGTCAAAACTTCAGTATATTAGAGTTGATTCACTTCGGAGGCTACCCGGATTTCTCACTACACTTTTCTGAAATGGCTTGTAAAGCATGTGTAGCGAAGCTTGTAGGGAAATCTTCAAAAAACAGTTTGTCATTTTACCGTGTCGTTTAGAGCGCTATGAGTGTTTAATGCCTCTAGCTCCTAAAATGGCTTAGGCTGAGGAGAAGTCCGGGCTAACCAGTATGACACTAAAGCAAGTTCGCTAATCTCATAAGAATCTGACAAAGCGTTGTAAGAATCTGAAAGAAGTTGAGCATTGGAATCAATAAAGTTTAGATAGATAGAGCCAGGAGAATCCAACATGGTCACAGAGCAAACTGTAAACGATCGAGCAAATGTGCAGGTGATCGCCGACCTGACACCAGCCCAGAAGTTTTTGCAAGAACTCTGGGAAGAGCATGTGCAGCACGAGTTTGGCACTCACAACACTGAAGATACCCTCGCCACGATGGTTGAGAATGCTTACGTTAACCACATTCCGGTCATGACTGGGGGAGTAGGGAAACCAGCACTGCGCGAGTTTTATTCCAAATACTTCATTCCACAAATGCCGCCGGACATGGAACTAACTCAGATCTCGCGCACTATCGGAACAGATCGGCTCGTCGATGAAATGCTGATTAAGTTCACTCATACCATCCAGATGGACTGGATACTACCTGGCATTGCTCCGACAGGGAAACGGGTTGAAGTGGCAATGGTAGCAATTGTCCAGTTCTGCGATGGCAAGCTAGCTCACGAACACATCTACTGGGATCAAGCAAGTGTATTGGTTCAACTCGGCTTGCTCGATCCTGGTACGCTGCCCATTGTGGGCGTTGAAAGTGCGCGTAAGGCGATCGATCCGAACTTGCCCTCAAACACACTAATCGATCGCGCGAACAATTGCAACTAATCATGGGATTGAGCCGAGTATAGATGTAATTTAGTGCCACTTCGCTGGAAACGACTACTAAATGTATGTTTTAGTCGTACTACTTTTTGTCGGGCTGATATCTGCTAATTAGTCATAGCAGATATCATTTGGTTAAAAAATGGGGGTTGATGTCTGCTAACGTTCGCTCAAACCCCAAATTTCTATGTCTGCTAATGTTCAGAAGTCTACTTTCATCGTTGTTCATAGATGCTTTCCGCCAAGTTCTAGAGCAAGAAAAAAGATTAAAAGCCCTGCTCTGATCGGCTTCCAAGTTCATTTTTGCTATTAGAGTTTTATGTAGTACAGCCAGAACAAAAGCACAACAAGGATCTTAGGAGAAGTGGCACTAAATTACATCTATCTCGGCTCAATCCCTACTGCATCTATGAGAATCCGATGTCCACGATTGCTGCGTTTGGAGAAAGTTGACATCATGATGCTGAAAGATAAGGTGGCTTTAGTGACGGGAGGAACATCAGGCATTGGTCGAGCAACTGCAGTTGCGTTCGGGCAAGCTGGTGCAAAAGTGGTGTTTTCAGGGAGACGGGAGACAGAAGGTGAAGAAACTGCGGCACTGATTCGCGAAACGGGAGCAGAGTGCTTGTTCGTGCGATCGGACGTATCCAGTGAAGCAGAGGTACAAGCTTTAGTCGAGAAAACAATCGCAACCTACGGCAGACTCGATTGTGCATTCAACAATGCAGCGATCGATCTTCCACCCAAACCACTACACAAACAATCGGTTGAAGACTTTGACAAACTGATGGCGATTAATGCGCGGGGACTGTTCTTGTGCATGAAATATGAACTCCAACAGATGCTGAACCAAGGCTCAGGTGCGATCGTCAACACTTCATCATTGGGTGGTTTGATTGGGTATCCAGGGTCAGCTTCTTACATTGCCAGCAAACACGCGGTCATGGGACTAACGCGAGCGGCGGCGTTCGACTATGCCAAGCAGGGGATTCGGATTAATGCCGTCACTCCTGGAACGATCGACACTCAGATGCTCGCTGGCTATGGGGTGGGGCTTGATGTTCTCGCGGCTGCGGTTCCAATGGAACGGATCGGTCAGCCAACAGAAGTTGCTCAAGCGGTGGTTTTTCTGTGTTCTGATGCTGCCAGCTACATCACGGGAAAACACTTGGAAATCGATGGCGGACGCATCACAGCGAACTAATCCCCAATCTGTCAAGGCAGATATCTCTTTGAGATTGCATTCGGTGAACAAGTAACCGATGAAGGTTCAGGTACTTACGACACCTTCAGGGTAATGAACGACAGAGTACTCACTGCGCCCATTTCAACAGATACCAACTTGATTTTCATCCCACATCCAAAGGAGCGATTCTATGTCAACGTTTGTCTTGGTTCACGGCTCATGGCACGATGGTTCTGCTTGGAACGCGGTCATCAACATCTAGAAGCGAAAGGGCACCGAGCTTTTGCTCCTACAATCGCTGGCCATGGTAAGGGCGTGAATAAAAATGTCAACCATGCTCAATGCACGCAATCGATCGTCGATTACATTGTTGATAAAGACTTAACCGATATCGTCCTCTTAGGACATAGCTTCGGCAGGACAATTATTGCGAAAGTTGCTGAAGCCATCAGCGGTCGCATTCGACGGCTCATCTTCTTCGCTGCCTTTGTCCCGCGTGATGGGGAGAGCCTCATCGATAATGTTCCACCCGACTATCAAGCGGTGTTCAACAACATAGCGAGAGCATCGGACGATAACACGATAATGATGCCATTTGAGCTTTGGCGAGACGCATTCGTCAATGATGCTGACCTCGAACTGGCTCGATCGAGTTACGCGCAATTATCGCCTGAACCGTATCAACCGTCGATTGAGAAGTTGGACTTGCAACAGTTTACTCGCTGCCGATTCCCAAAAGTTACCTCTATTGTACAGAAGACTACTCCCTTCCTCAAGGCGAGTGGGGATGGCATCCGAGAATGTCTAACCGCTTGGGGCGATTTCAGCTTGTGCAAATGTCCGGTGGTCATGAGGTGATGTTGTCTAACCCGGTTGGTTTAGCAGAGAAGATTATTGTGGCAGGGCGCGACTAGCCGCATCAAACAACAGCGCTACAATCTCTCAGCAGTTTTAGGAAATACGTTCATGGTAGATAAAAAACGCTGATGCTGTAAACCCGTAGCGTTATCACTAACGCGATCCAATGTTTTGTAAATTCATTACGACTCTAAAAGCAGAGTGGAGAACAATCATGATTCCTCAGAAAAACAAGCGAATTGCAGTGATCGGTGCTGGCATTTCAGGAATTGCAGCAGCAAACGTACTCAAAAAGCAAGGATACGAGGCGATTATTTTTGAGAAGTCTACAGAAATTGGCGGTGTATGGGCAGTCGCATATCCGGAAGTTCGCCTGCAAAACATCAGTTCACAATATCACTTATCCGACTTTCCTTGGACTTTTACACCGGATTTACATCCTACACAACTTCAAATTCGACAATACTTGAAGGCAGCAGTCGATCACTTTCAGATTGATGTTCGCCTCGGTTATGAAGTGCTTGCACTCGAAGAACTAGAAGCGGGTTGGCAAGTGCAATTCCAAAATCAAGCGGGGTGTTACGAAGACACATTTGACTATGTTTTGGTTGCCACAGGTCAATATATTCAGAAATATCACCCAACATTTCCAGGAGAAATGAACTTCACGGGTAAAGTTGTAACAGAACGAGAGATTAAATCCCTCGACATTTTTAATCACAAGCGGGTTGCAGTTGTTGGATTTGGCAAGAGTGCGCTCGATACGGCGGTTCTAGCAGCGCAACACGGTCAGCAAGTTCACCACGTCTTTCGTCAACCCCGATGGTTGATTCCACAACGGATTTTAGGTCTTCACTATACTCGTATCTTATTCAGTCGGATCAATTCTATGATGGTTCCAAGCTGGGCGTATCCCACGGCAGCAGAGCGCTTCCTCCATCGTCGTCTCAATTTCATCGTTTCCAGTTTCTGGAAGCTAGTTGAGTTTGTTTTGCGGTTGCAGATTCAATGGATCGGGTTTGGGAGAAACCATGCGGCTGTTGCTCGATTAAAAATTGTACAACCAACGCACTCTTTAGTATCTGACTTGCGATCGGCAATTGCGGTCGCACCAAATGATTACTATCGATTTGTGGCTGAAGGTCGAATACAACCCCATCATGCAGAAGTGTTCGGTTTCTCTCAGGACACGCTCAAGCTAGAGCAGGGCGAGAAAATCCAATGTGATGTTGTGGTCTTATCTTTAGGTTCACAGGCTCCAGTATTTCCCTTTCTTCCCGAAACGTATCGACATCTACTAGAGGCGCACAAAGATGGAGTACAGCTATACCGACACTTAATTCACCCAAGCATCCCTAAACTTGGCTTTGTCGGTTTCAATACTGGGTTTTTACATGTCCCCGCTGTCGAAATTGGCACACTCTGGCTTTGTGCTGCGCTCGAAGGTGAGCTTGAATTGCCCTCGCTCGAACAGATGAAGCAAGACATCGAACAAGTCCGCCAATGGAAGAACGAACATATTCAGTTTGAACCTTCGCGCGGTTCTGGGGTGAACGTCCGTTACCAGCAATACATCGACATCTTGCTGCGAGATTTAGAGGTTTCGCCCTATAGAAAAATGCCCAATATTGTTGCGGAGGTTTTTGACAGATACCAGTGTTCTGACTACAAAGATGTACTAGAAGAATATGACTACAACAGAACAAGCCAAATAAAACTGCTGCATCCGATCGCAGTTCCAACGTGATATGAATGCCTTCACTGCTAGAGATCGAGAATTCAATGGAACAGTTTGAGCATCAAACAGTCATTGATACAAGCTACCGCTTCAAACAAGCATCCTCTTCCAACCAAATTCAGGAGAAACAACCATAGAAGTCCGAAATGCAAGTATCATCCGGGTGCGGTCAAAACCAGTTGGTGGGAACCAGTACTCAACGCTTTAAACGCCTCACTGGAATGACACCAAAGCAGGTTCGCTCTTTAGCATAAGAATCTGATAAATCGTTGTAAGAAGCTGAAAGAAGTTGAGCGTTGGAACTCATTACACTCAAGTTAAATAAGACAAGGAGAATCCAATGCAGCTAGCACCGAATGTAGAATAGCCATCTGCGGCTCAGGTACTGACCGAGCTTCTGTCACTCGTGAATCAGAATGCTCAAACCTGGGAAGACTGGTTTGCCGAAGATGTAGTCTTTGAATCCCCGTATGCTCCCCGTACACCAGGACGATTAGAAGGTAAAGCAGCCGTTTGCAGCTTCATCAAAAACGCGCTAGTGCAGATGCAGAACTTGAGATTTAGCAATATTCGAGTCTACCCAACGACAAACCCAAATCTTGTGTGGGCTGAGTTTCATGGGAAAGCTGTTGCAGTTGCTACAGGTCGCCCCTATCAACAAGATTATGTGTTGAAGTTGAAACGAGGGAAGGACAGATCATTCTTTACCGCGACTACGCGAACCCGATGGCTGCGCTCGATGCGTGGGGTGGTACAGAAAGTTTGCAGCAAGCTTTCAATGCACATAATACAGAGGATGCAGCGTAAGGCGAACATGAGGAAAGCTGCGTAACGATGTCACGAATTTCAACGTCTGTGCGATCTGTAGACATCGTTTCAATGTTTAATATCAGGAATGAACATTGAAATTAAGCAGCGGCTTCGCTGGATCAAACTTTACGAACAAACAGGCAACGCTGGTCTTGTCTGCTTGAGGTGTGGGATCTCCAGACCCACCTTGA
>JAFASY010000273.1 GCA_019244235.1 Chroococcidiopsidaceae cyanobacterium CP_BM_ER_R8_30 | reverse complement strand
AAAAGCACTAGATCTGCCTTGAAAACAAAAAAGATAGCAGCCAGGAAGAAGATAGCAGAGGTTGCAGTGTGACTTGGTAGCCCAAAAGTTTATATACCTATTTTTTGATTTCACGAAATCTTCACTTTGTTTTCTTAAACATTGAAGTCATCCAGCGAACTGGTTAATTGCTAGATTTTTTTCCTTATTAAGGTCGCAGGAATAATATTTTCTAGTCTTTTCCAATGATGGTAGTAGGCATAGCAAGCTATGAGAATTTTAGTCACAGGTGGTGCTGGTTTTGTTGGTTCCCATCTCATCGACCGATTGATGACGGATGGGCATGAAGTTATCTGCTTGGACAACTTTTACACTGGTCACAAGCGCAATATTCTGAGATGGCTAAATCATCCCCGTTTTGAACTCATCCATCACGATATTACAGATCCGATTCGATTGGAAGTCGAGCAAATTTATCACATGGCCTGTCCCGCTTCCCCGGTGCATTACCAGTACGACCCAATCAAAACCGTAAAAATAAACGTAATGGGGACGCTGAATATGCTGGGGCTGGCAAAGCGGGTTCATGCACGCTTCCTACTTGCCTCAACATCAGAGGTGTACGGAGATCCCACGGTCCATCCCCAGAGAGAAGACTACCGGGGTAATGTCAATCCGATTGGGATTCGTAGTTGTTACGACGAAGGTAAGCGGATTGCGGAAACCCTGACATTTGACTATCATCGGCAAAACTCTGTAGACATTCGGGTGGCCAGAATCTTCAACACCTATGGTCCAAGGATGTTGGAAAACGATGGTCGGGTAGTTAGCAACTTTGTAATACAAGCCTTGCAGGATATCCCTTTAACAGTGTATGGCGATGGGTCACAAACCCGCAGTTTCTGCTACGTGTCCGATCTAGTCGAAGGGCTGATGCGGTTGATGAATCGTGCCTACATAGGTCCAGTGAATCTGGGCAATCCAGATGAATACACAATTTTAGAGCTGGCAACTGTCGTGCAAAAGCTGGTGAATCCTAAGGTGAAGATTGAGTTTGCGCCGCTACCGGAGGACGACCCACGCCGCCGCCGTCCAGACACCACCAAAGCCTTAACTTGGCTCTCTTGGCAACCTACAGTTCCCCTACAACAGGGGCTAAAGCTGACAGTAGAGGATTTCCGCGAACGCTTATTAGTGTCTAGTCCGAAGAATCACCTATCCTCAACACCCACCCCCTAGTTTTAAGGAGTCACATATGCGTGTTTGCGTCATTGGTACCGGGTACGTTGGCTTGGTTACTGGTGCTTGCCTTGCTCATATTGGGCATCAAGTGATCTGCGTAGACAACAATGAAGAGAAAGTTAAGTTAATGAAGGCTGGGCAGTCGCCGATTTTCGAGCCGGGGCTCTCGGAAATTATGCAGTTTGCGATTCAAAACGAGCAGATTGAGTTTACGACGGATATAGCTGCGGGAGTAGCCCACGGAGAAATTCTCTTCATTGCGGTAGGGACACCATCTTTGCCCACGGGTGAAAGCGATATGCGCTATGTCGAAGCAGTGGCGCGAGAAATTGGAGCACATCTAAACGGTGGCTATAAGGTGATCGTAAATAAATCAACGGTGCCGATAGGGTCAGGGGACTGGGTGCGAATGATCGTACTTGATGGCATTACCGAACGCCAAAAACCTTTAGTAACTGCTGGTGGGGGGACAACCAGTCAGAGGGTGTTTGAGATTGAAGCCAAGTTTGATGTTGTCAGCAATCCGGAGTTCTTGCGCGAAGGTTCAGCAGTTTACGACACTTTTAACCCGGATCGGATCGTGCTGGGAAGTAATAGTCCCAGGGCGCTGGCAATGATGCAGGAACTTTATGCCCCAATTGTTAAGCGCCAGTATGCTACTGACCCATTTTTACCGCCAGTACCGGTAGTTATGACTGACATCAACTCAGCAGAGATGATCAAGTATGCCGCTAATGCATTTTTAGCAACAAAAATCAGTTTTATTAATGAGGTTGCTAACATTTGCGATCGGGTTGGAGCTGACATCTCGCAAGTTGCTAAGGGAATTGGGCTAGACTCCCGGATCGGTAGCAGGTTCTTGCAAGCAGGGGTCGGTTGGGGTGGCTCCTGCTTCCCAAAGGATGTCTCCGCTCTAATTCATACTGCTGATGACTACGGCTACGAGGCTCATTTGCTTAAAGCTGCTGTCAGTGTCAACCAACGTCAACGGCTGATTGCCATTGAAAAACTGCAGCAGGTACTCAAAATCCTCAAAGGCAAAACAGTGGGACTACTGGGGCTGACCTTTAAGCCCGATACGGACGATATGCGCGACGCTCCAGCCCTCAACTTGATCGAGCATCTGAATCGGCTGGGAACGAAAGTTAAAGCCTACGACCCAGTTGTTTCCCAAACCGGTATACGTCATGGACTTTGTGGGGTGCAAGTGGAAACTGATCCAGAGCGACTCGCGGATGGCTGCGATGCCCTGGTACTGGTGACAGAATGGCAGCAGTTCCGAAATCTAGACTACAGTCGGATGGCGAGGCTAATGAACAACCCCGTGATAATTGATGGACGTAACTTTCTTGAGCGGGAAGAACTGCAACAGGCTGGTTTCTATTATTTAGGAGTTGGGAGATAGACTGTCCAAGACACAAAGTTAATGCTAACTTGCTAGCTCTACTTTGTGTCCAACAGAAAAACTTTATTTAGCCATTTCTCCGTCTTCCACAAAATCTTCACTTTGTTTCCCTAACTTCAGAATCGTTTCAGCAAAGTGATATTTGAAGCGATCAGAGTTTTCTGTCTTAGATGCAACGGTTTTTGCCTATCCCTATTCCCCAGACTTCGACGTTCAACACCAAATCATCATGTCCATGTCGAATTTATTCAAGTATAGATTACAATCTAACAGCCATTTTGGGAGGCAAAAATGAGCCTGCGGACTCAAGTCATGCGTGGAGGAACCTTCCTGGTTCTGCGTCAGGGTCTGGGGGTAATCATCAGCCTTGGAGGCGTTTTGCTGCTTACCCGTACTATTGGTCCAGAGAAATACGGCCTTTACATAGCAACATACAACATCTTTTGGTATCTCCAGACCATCAGCCAGTTGGGGATTGAGGTCTATATAGTGCGGCGGGAAGGGGAGGAAAACTCAGAAACATACCACCAAGCTTTCACTCTGCTGCTGTTTCTAGGATTGGGGGGAATGCTCCTCTCCCTCTTGGGACTGCCTCTATTAAATGGGTGGGTGCGCCTAGAAGGATTTGGTGCTGTGGCTCAGGTCATGTTTCTGGGGCTGCCAGTGGTTCTCTTGAGTCAAGTACCTTTGGCCCGGTTAGAGCGTCACCTAGACTATCGGCGGGTGGCTATGGTTGAGCTTAGCGGTCAGATAGTCTTCTTTATAGTGACATTGCCCTTAGCCTTTCAGGGCTTGGGAGTCTGGGCTCCAGTGGCCGGGTGGTGGACTCAGCAGCTCCAGACTCTAGGACTCCTTTACTGGATGTCAAGCTACCGTCCCCGATTCTACTGGGATCTGGGTTTAGTCAAGCAGATGCTCAGTTACAGCGTGGGCTTCTCGGCCTCGTTCTGGGTCTGGCAACTCCGCATCTTGGTCAACCCCCTAGTTATAGGCCGCTATGCTGGGGCAGAGGCAGTGGGATATGTGGCCTTAGCCATCCGCATAGTGGAGGTGCTGAGTTTTGTGAAGACTGCGACCTGGCGGCTAGCGATCGCCACTCTAGGTCGCCTACAAAGAGACACAGCTCGGTTAAAAAAGGCTGTGACGGAGGGCATGGGTCTGCAAATCTTAGCTTTGGGACCTCTCCTAGTAGGGTTTAGTTGGGTTGGGCCTTGGCTGATTCCTCTGTTATTTGGTTCCCGTTGGCGACCGGTGATAGAGATCTATCCTTTTATTGCTGTGAGCTACCTCAGTAACGCAATGTTCAATCTGCATTCCTCTGCTCTCTACGTGCTGCAACGAAATTGGGAAATTACGGTCTTTCATTTGGCGCACATTGCTCTTTTTGGTGGGGCAGTGTTCATGTTCGTGCCTCGATTGGGTTTAGTAGGGTATGGCTGGGCTGAGATCTTAGCTTTATGCAGTTACATCATTATTCACTTCTATGTTACGCGAAGTATTGGCAGCCCCGACTACCGACTAGTAGGACTATGGTGGGGAGCGTTTGTGGCAGCTTTATTTATTTATCAGTTGGGCTGGTGGGCTGCCTTGGGATTAGTAACAATTGTTTTATTGCCAAATACACACCAAAGAATTTTTAGTTACTTTAAGAGCTTAAGGAGTCGTGAAGCTTGAGTAATCACCCCCTAGTTAGCATTTTGATCAATAACTACAACTACGGGCGCTTTTTAGCAGAAGCAATCAACAGTGCCTTGAACCAGACATATTCTAATACTGAGATCGTTGTAGTAGATGACGGCTCCACCGATAATTCACGGGAGGTGATTGAAAATTATGGGGATAAAATTATTCCACTATTTAAGAAAAATGGCGGGCAAGCTTCAGCATTTAATGCAGGTTTTGCTGCAAGTCGGGGCGAAATCATATTACTTCTGGATGCTGACGATATTTTTTTGCCTAACAAAGTAGCAGAGGTGATAGATGTGTTTGAGCAATACAAAACTATTGGCTGGTGTTTTCATCCCACAAAACTTGTGTCAGCCAATGCTCAAGTATGTATTAAGAAGAGAGCTAACAGTGTAGCTCATGAGTGCGATTTAAGAGAACAAATTAAAAGCGGCAAACTGGAGAGTAATCTAACATTTATTATTCCTCCTACCTCTGGTCTATGCTTTAGAAGTTCGCTTTTAAAGCTAATTCTACCAATGCCTGAGGCCATCAGGATAATCAGTGATAGTTACTTGCAATGTATTGCCTTAGCACTAAGTACAGGTTTTGTCATGGACAAGGAGTTGGTGCTTCAGAGGATACATGGTAATAATGCATATACCCTCAGGAATGATAAGCAGAAGATGCAAGCTAGGATGCATGTCCTTCTAGCTTATTGGATACGGATTAAGTTTCCGTTTTTGTCCAAGTTTACCAACAATTTACTGGGAGTAGGTATGGGGCTTTATTGGGATAATAATGGTGGTGTTGAGGCAGAATACAAGGAATTAATTAAAAATTATCTGTCGTTAGCCAACTTTGCTGAAAGATTCAAGATTAGATTGCGATTCGTTTATTACTATCTAAAGCGAAAATATAATAGCATTCTGGATATTCCTGAAATGATTGATGATTTTGCTCTTCTATGTTTAAAACAAAAACGAGGATTCTAAGATGTCTAGTCTGGCAATTTTCCTGACCTCCCTTGATGGTGGTGGAGCCGAGAGAGCAATGGTCAATCTGGCTTGTGGTTTTGTTAAGCAGGGTCTGGATGTAGACTTAGTTTTAATGAAGCTGGAAGGACCCTACCTATCTTTAGTATCGCCAGAAGTGCGAGTAGTAAATTTAGAGGGTAAACGACTACTGCTAAGTATCGCTGCCTTGGTACGCTACCTGCAACGGGAGCGGCCTCGGACCCTGCTCTCTAGTTTAGAAGACACTAACATTGTGGCTCTCTGGGCAAATCGGCTAGCAGGGGTATCCACCCGAATAGTCGTGAATGTGCAAAACACCCTTTCCCAGCAGTCCCAAAATGCAACCGAGATCAAAAGGCGATTGACACCCCAGTTGGTACGATGGTTCTACCCTTGGGCTGATGCAATTGTTTCTGTTTCTCAGGGAGTGGCTGAAGATCTGGTGCGTCTAGGTTTGCCATCCGAGTGCATTAAGGTGATTCCTAATCCAGTAATTACCCCAGAGTTTTTTCAAAAAATTCAGGAACCCTTGGCTCACTCTTGGTTTTCGCCTGGTCAGCCTCCAGTGATTTTAGGTGTGGGACGCCTTGAAAAGCAGAAGGACTTTCCTACTCTGATTCGGGCTTTCGCTCAAGTGAAGCAACAGCTCTCGGTTCGGTTGATGATCCTAGGCGAGGGAAAGGAGCGACCCTACCTTGAAGCTCTGGTGCAAGAACTTGGTCTGACGGAAGACGTTGCTTTGCCTGGGTTCGTGGCAAACCCCCACACCTACATGGCTCGATCGGCAATTTTCGTTCTCTCCTCGCTGTTTGAAGGGTTGCCCACTGTACTCATTGAAGCAATGGCTGCTGGAACTCCTGTAGTCTCAACCAATTGCAAAAGTGGACCAGCAGAGATTTTGAAAAACGGGCAGTACGGAAAGCTCGTGGCCGTGGGAGATGTCAATGGTATAGCGGAGGCGATCACTAGCACTTTAAAGGAGCCTCCAGACCCTGCGATATCACGGAAACGGGTTAATGAGTTTTCGCTAGAGAGGTCTTTAGAGCAATACTCACAGGTATTGCAAGTGGGTTAACCCTGACTTCGTCTTCCTTGACTTTTACACTAGTACATAACTGAACTTGGAAAGGACTTTGCACTTATGTTCAATGACTTTAAAGCCGATGTTGAGCGGTATGCAGTGATGGATAACTATCCCTGGCTTTTCTTGGTTTTAACTAAGCAAGGGCTATGGATAACGGCTCATTATAGATTCAGCCGTTGGGTTAATAATACGGTTTACGTCCCCGTAATTCGAGAGATTTTAAAACTGTTTAGTGGTATTTGGCGAAAGCTAGTTGAAATTAGTACTTGCTGTGAATTCCCAAGCAAAGCTGAAATTGGCAAAGGTCTTTACCTACCCCATGCTAGTGGAATCTTCATTAATAGTGATGCGAAGATCGGTGAATACTGCAATCTAAGTCAGGATGTCACTATAGGGGTTGGCGGGCGAGGGGAAAAGCGAGGTTGTCCTAAGCTTGGCAACCGGGTCTTTGTAGGTCCAGGAGCCCGGATTTTTGGTCCGATCGCTATCGGTAACAATGTGGCAATAGGAGCGAATGCAGTTGTAACGAAAGATTTACCAGATAATGCTGTAGCTGTTGGTGTACCGGCCAAAATAATTAGTTACAAAGGTTCAGAAGATTTTATTATTTGTTCTGATGCGATGATAAGCTCATTGAAACCAAGACAGAATAAAGAATTAACTCATTTGCGACAAAAAACCATGACGAACTCTTGAAATGAACTCCATCAACGTTGATTTTAGAATTCAGCTTCTGGATTGGTTAGTCAGCGGCGGCAAATCAATTCATCAGATGATGCCAGAAAAACTTCGGCAACTTACTCAGGTAAAAATCCATCCTCTGAAAGCATACCTCAAGACAAAAATCGAACCTCTGAAAGTGCGTTTCATATCAGGAAGAGCGATTGCATTGCCTAAAGTTGTTACTCAGACGATTGGCGGTAGGCACGGTGATATTCCCTTGCAGCTCTACTATCCGGCCACACAAACTAACTTGGCGTTGCTGATCTTTATTCATGGAGGTGGCTGGGTTTCAGGAAACTTTGAGACTCACGATGTCATGTGTCGGCGCATTGCCCATATTTCGGGAGCACTCGTGGTCGCGGTTGGATATCGGCTGGCACCAAAGCACAAGTATCCGACAGCATTGGAAGATTGCTATGATGCACTTACATGGGTTGTGCAAAATGCACAAAAGCTTGGTGCCGATGCAAGCTCACTCATCGTCATGGGCGATAGTGCAGGTGGTAATTTGACAGCAGCTATGAGTCTCATGGCTCGCGACCTATCAGGACCTAAGATCTCGCGACAGATTCTTCTCTACCCAATACTAGATGGTTCAATGAGCCAGCCTTCAATCGAGCGCTATGCTCATGCGCCCGTACTCACCAGCGACATGATACAGTACTCCATTCAACATTACGCTCGTACGGAGTCTGACAAATACGAACCCTATTTCTCACCGTTGTTCGCCCATAATCTGAGCAATCTAGCACCAGCCTTGGTAATTACGGCGCAGTACGATCCCTTACACGATGAGGGACAGGCTTACGCACAACGGCTACGTGAAGCTGGGATTGCAGTTCAAGTCACCGATTATGCAGGTATGGTTCATGGTTTTCTAAGCTTTCCCATGTTTTGCCGTGGAGCAGACCCTGCCTTCACAGAAATTACTGCCTATATCAGGCAGGCGATTGACTCTGCAGTCTTGTAAGGAACAGCGTGTAGGGTGTGGATATAAAGTTTATCTCTCGACACCCCGTTCTCGATCAGTATTTCATTGTAAACAATAGGTTTTTTGAAAAGGACGTTTATTGCTGAGAGGTAAATAAATGAAAGTCTTGTGTCTTTTTGATTATTCTGTAGCAGAACGTAATTGGAACCGATGGAAAAATAAGGAAGAAAGAGAGAGCCCTGAACATCACTTGTGGGGAATTACACACTTGCACAAGTACGGTATTGATGTTGAGGTATTACCATATGAAAAATATGTAGTTATAAAAAAAATAGGTAAAAAGTTTAAGCTAGGAGACTTAGAGCAACAATTGAGAGTGATTTTCAATCTTTCTCAGTACGATCTTTTATATTCAACCTGCCAAACGAGTACAATTTTACTTTCACTGCTTCGAATTTTAGGCATATTGCCGAAACCGATTGTTGTTAAATTAGAACGTCCCTTTAAAAACGGTCTATTTAGTAAAATGCTGCTTAGATTATTTGCAAAAGGACATGATAAACTATTGTGTTTGAGTAGTAGAGTTGAAGATCAACTTAAGAATGAATTTGGTATTTCTGAAAAGAAACTGGCTTTGTTAAATTGGGGACCTGATTTACCATCTTATGAAAGAGAGAAGAATGACATTAACAGTAGTGAAACTGCGTTCATCATGAGTGCAGGTAATATGAGCCGAGACTATAACACTCTTGCAAAAGCTTTTAGTGAAATTAGTTTTCAGCTACGAATCTATTGCTCAGAAGCGTCTGCGCCTACTACTTCTCTTACCCCAAACGTCAAAGTTCAATACAAACATCCGATAATGCCGTCAGCTCTTTCTTGGAAAGAACTTGTGGCAGAGTACGAAAGAGCATATGCGATCGCCATTCCTTTGTACATCCCTCAGAACAGAGTGAATACTACTCCTCTGTATGGACTTACAAGCCTCCTAGACGCTATGGCTATGGGAAAAGCCACAATAATGACAAAGCATAGGCAAGTGAATATTGATATTGAAAAAGAAGGAATTGGTATTTGGGTTGAAGCAGGTGATGTAAAAGGATGGGAGGAGGCAATTGATTTTTTATTAGAACACCCCAATGAAACTCAAAAAATGGGAAAGCGTGCTCGTCATTTATGTGAAGTGAAATATAACTTAGAAATCTTTTCATCACAGCTAGCCAAAGAATTAAGTAGTGTGTTGTTGTAACTGATGTTACCTAAAAGCAGGTCATGAAAAAATTTCTAGGATTTACCGAACAAGGGTTCACGGTTGTGTCCTTGCTGCTCTATTCAGGGGCGCTACTAACTCTCATTCTTTCAGGAGGCATAAATGAGGGCGAGGCAGGAGAGGAATACGATCTCTTATTGAATCAGCTTTTATTCAGGTTAATCTATCTGGTGACCTTTCTCCTACTTCTCTTACGGTGGAAAAAGGTGATTTACCTACTCAGTAAAGATAGGTTTATTTGGATATTTGTGGGGTTTGCTGTAGTCTCCGTCTTATGGTCTTCTATACCAGGTACAACCTTACGCAGTGGTATCTGCCTCATTGGGTCAAGTATGTTCGGAGTTTACTTCGCCACACGCTACAGCATGAAACAGCAGGTGCAGTTACTGGGTTGGATGTTTGGTATATCAATAGTGTTAAGTCTAGTGTTTGCTTTAGCATTACCCCAGTACGGGATTATGGGTGGGATTCATGCAGGTGATTGGAGAGGAATCTACACACATAAAAATTCTCTCGGTAAACATATGGTGGTAAGTACCATTATCTTTTTACTACTTGCTATTGATAAGCAAAAAAATCGTTGGCTTTTATGGTGTGGCTTTAGTTTGTCGCTAACCTTAATACTACTTTCAAGATCTTCTTCATCCGCGATCAACGTTGTGATTCTTATAGCATTATTCTTGGTCTTGAGAACTTTGCGATGGCGGTATAAGTTGATGATTCCTGCTTTTTTAGCCGTAATGATCATAGGTGGAAGCTTATGCCTATGCTTTACGGCTAACGCGGATATTATTCTGCGGAGTTTATTTGGTAAGAATTCAGAACTTTCTGGTCGTTCAGATTTATGGTCGGTTGTATTGGAGATGATTGAGAAACGTCCTTGGCTAGGTTATGGATTAAGTGGATTCTGGTTGGGCAGGTATGGTAATTCTGCTGAGGTCTGGTCTGAAACTGGGTGGGCAGTGCCACACGCTCATAATGGCTTATTAGATCTCGGTCTTGATTTGGGAGTATTAGGAATAGCACTATTTTTGCTTGGGTTTGGAACAAGTTTAGTTAGGGGACTAGGTTGGGTGCGTCTAAATAGAAATTCTTATAGTTTTTGGCCATTGATGTTTATGACAAACCTTGTGCTAGCAAATCTAACTGAGAGTTCACTACTAGTCTCTAGGAACGAACTCTTTTGGGTACTTTATGTGGCAGTAGCATTCTCAGTACTCACACTGCCCGAACAACAAACAAAAATGTTGGTATAAATACTGACGATATTCACTCACGAAGCTTGTATTCTGGAATTAACTTTTTTCCCGCTTCACAAAACCTTCACTTTATTTCCTTAAGCTTCAAAAGCAATCCTATTTATCGATTGAAGCAACCGGGGCTTTTTATCTAATTTGAACCATGAATTTTTCTATTTCCTTAAACTCAAAAGCGAATCCGCGCGCGCTAGCGAATGGACTAAATATTGTAATGGTAGGTGCTTGCCTAAACCAGAATGGAGGAATAGCGACTGTTGAGAAACTTATCCTAAAACATGTTCCCTCTGATATTGAAATTCAGCACATTAGTAGTCATGATGAGGGTTCTATTCTGTATAGATTAATCGTATTCGAGCGAGCCTTGGTGACGTTGCTTTGGAGACTCTTAAGTAGAAAAACCGACCTCATACATATTCATCTCTCAGATGGGGGTAGCATTTTACGAAAAGCTATTCTGACGATCGTAGCTTTTATGTTTCGTAAGCCTGTAGTAATGCACGCTCATGGGGCTGAATTCCATTCAACTTACTTTGGGTTACCTAAAATAGCGCAGCAAGTATTGGGTGGGATATTACGTCAATGTGATGGTTTTATTGTCCTTTCAAAGACCTGGGAAGATTTCTATATTTCCAACCTAGGCTTAAACGCGAAACAAGTTTTTGTCCTACCTAACCCTACAGAGCTACCTGCTCAAGTTATACATCGTACAAATGTCACTAAAGTAAGCCTGGTTTTTTGTGGGCGCATTGGTCAACGTAAGGGAGCGTTCGATTTAATTAGAGCGTTTGCTAACTTGCCAGTTAAGCAAAAAAACGACTCCCAGCTAATTCTGGCTGGAGACGGGGAACTCAAACAAGGGCGCAAGTTGGTTGAGAGTCTTAATCTCACAGAACACGTCACGTTTCTTGGCTGGATAGACGCAAGTGCTAGGGATGAGCTGCTCTCCAAAGCGGATGTGTTTGTCTTGCCGTCCTACAACGAAGGCTTACCGATGGCCCTCCTTGAAGCAATGGGTTGGGGCTTGCCCACAATTGCAACGCCAGTAGGAGGCATTCCTGATTTAGTGACATCAAACAAGAATGGTTTGTTAGTTACTCCAGGGGATATTCAACAGTTATCTGCGGCAATGCAGTTGTTGATTGAAAACGAGACTTTAAGGCTGTCCTTAGGAAGCGCTGCCAGGGAAACCGTTGCGCCCTTTGATGTGAAGACATATTGCTATCGCTTATCAGATGTTTATGGCTCAGTTCTGGAGTCAAATGAGAAATGAGGTGTTGCATGAGGACAAACATCGGTGGCATAAACATAGATAGATTCAGCATTGATGAAGTCGTTGAACGAATCGCGGAGCATGCACTTTTAGCCGCGGCTCCAGAATATGTAGTAACACCCAATGCGCATCACATTCTAATACTGCAGAAGGATGCTCACTTTCAAGAGATTTATAGCAAAGCTTTTTTAGTAGTGCCAGATGGTGTTTCACTTCTTTGGGCAGCAAAGTTTTTGCAGATGCCCCTAAAAGGTCGGGTTAATGGTACGGAGCTGTTTGAGAGGCTCTGTCGCGTTGCGGCAGAAAAAAGACTGAGAGTATTTTTGTTGGGCGGTCGTCCCGGTGCAGCTGAGAAAGCAAGGGAAAATCTCCAAGAGCGGTATCCGGGTCTCAAAATTGTTGGAACTTATTGTCCATCTTATGGGTTTGAGTCAAAGCCAGCAGAACTCGCACAGATTAATTTCAAAATTAAAGCAGCTGTTCCAGATATTCTCTTTGTTGGACTAGGCGCGCCTAAGCAGGAATATTGGATATATGCCAATCATCAAGAGTTAGGGGTACCAATTTCAGTTGGCATTGGGGTCAGCTTTGAGCTGGTAGCCAACATAGTGAAACGAGCACCAATCTGGATGCAAAAAATAGGCTTAGAGTGGTTTTTTCGCCTGATGGTTGAGCCACATCGCTTATGGAAGCGTTACATCATTGGTAATCCCCTTTTTATTTGGCTAGTACTAAAGCAATGGCTGAAGCTTTATAGCAAGTCTCACAGGCATTAATATCACTCAAACAAGGGAAAAATCAGGTGAATTGACGCCTAGAAAATGATGAGCAAATCAGATATGATTCTACATAATTTTCTCTTCCACAAGATTTTCACTTTGTTTCCTTAACCTTTAACATTATTCCAGCAAAGAGCTTGAAACCACTAGAAATTTTAGATTTATCAGAGGGATCATGATTTTTTCTATTTTCTTAAATCCAAGGCTAGATCTGCGCGAACCTGTTTTTACAAGGCTACGCAAGCGTGTTTATGCAGGCTCATTTCGAGTCATTACACTGGTCTTAATGGATATCACGTTTTTATTTCTTGCATGGCAAGTAGCTGCAACTTATGGTACTCCCATAAATTCTTATTGGAACACAGAATCTAACCCACTTTCACTATTTCCAATCCTTGCCATCGAGATTGGACTAATTGCAGTACAAGGACTTTATAAATCTGGAGAAAAGCGTCGTGACTATCTTAGTCTTATTCAAACACTTACCTTCGCCAATATCTTGCTGCTACTCATCTCCTTTTTCTATCAACCGAATCGTTTTGTCTCGCGGTTAATCTTTATACTATCTTGGCTTTTAAGTATAATTTTTACCTGCTTTGGCAGATTTTGTCTAGATTTTACTGTTCGGTACATTCATAAGCAAGGTATAGGTCGCTCTTCTATTTTCTTGATTTGTCATTCTAAGGAAATTGAAAAAGTTATCGAGTTACTAGGCCAAGACAACTGTTACAACATAGCAGGATATTATGATATTGCATCTTTAAATAGCTCTGAAATTGAAGTTGTGGTTGAAAAGATATATAAATTGGGGGTATCTGAAGTTTTTGTGTGTTCTTGGTGTTCCATAAAGAATAGAATTTTGCTTTACTGGAGCCTTAGAAATACGGGAATAGCATTGTATATATTACCCGATAGCTTAGAGAAAACTTATCGAAATTATGAGTTAAACATTGTCTGTGGACAACCTTTTATCAGGTTTTCTTCTCCAATAATTACTGGAAGCGATTTTCGGATAAAACAGTGTTTTGACGTTGTTATCTCAGCCTTATTACTACTTGTAACAGCACCAATACTTTTATCTATTGCTTTGCTCATTAAACTAGATTCCCCAGGACCAGTTTTTTATAAGCAAAATCGCGTTGGTTTACATGGAAAACAGTTTAAGGTATGGAAGTTTCGTACTATGGTTGCTAATGCAGACAAGCTCCAAAAAGAGTTAGAGGCGCTTAATGAAATGAAAGATGGTGTCCTCTTTAAAATAAAATCAGATCCTCGTATTACCAAGGTTGGAAGATTTCTGCGGCGTTATAGCTTAGACGAGTTACCGCAGTTATTTAACGTTCTTTTTAGGGAGATGAGTTTAGTTGGTCCTCGTCCTTTACCTCTCAGAGATGTAAGCAACTTTGCTAATGACCACTACTTTATTCGTCATGAAGTTTTGCCTGGAATAACAGGTCTTTGGCAAGTTTCTGGTCGCTCGGATATTACTAGTTTCGAACAGGTAATGCGTCTAGACATGTTTTATGTTGAAAACTGGTCACTTCAGTTGGATTTACAAATTTTGATACAGACCATTGTAGTTTTATTTAGTAAAAAAGGTGCTTATTAACAAGAAGAAAATAATGTTTGTTTTGCATAACTTGTTGTTGTTCTAGGAGCCATCTATGAGATCTGCAGAAACTATAGATTTAGATTTTCAAAACCTCTGGGCGCTCCTTAAAAGGCGTTGGCTACCCGCTATAAGCGTATTTAGCACGGTTTTAGCAATTGCTATCATAGCTGACTTGTTGCAAAAGCCAGTCTATCAAGCGCAAGGAAAGCTTTTACTCAAAAAGGTAGATCAGACTTCTGCCTTGACAGGGCTAGGAGAAAAAATAGGACAGTTAAATGGTGTAAATTTAGAAAAAAGTGACCCTCTGAAGACAGAGGCAGAGGTACTTGTTTCCACACCCCTTTTACAAGAGACGATAAACTTACTTAACCTTAAAGATAAAAAGGGTAAACTTCTCAAACCTGAGAAACTGGCACAACAGCTAAAGGTAAAACAGCTTCCGGAAGCTGATGTACTACAGACCTCGTATAAAAGCACTAACCCCAGGGAAGCTGCAGCAGTAGTTAACACTCTCATGAACATCTATATAGAAAATAATGTACTCACTAATAGAGCTGAGGCTGTTGCAGCTGCCAGGTTTATTAACAACCAACTGCCTGAGACGGAGACTACGGTTCGTCAAGCAGAATTGGCTCTACGCCTATTCAAAGAACAAAACCATGTTATCGACCTGGACGAGGAATCCAAATCAGCAGTAGCGGTTATTCAGGAACTACAAACCCAAATTAATCAAACTCAGGTCGAGCTAGCAGGTGCAAATGCCAAGTTAGCAGATCTCCAGAACAAAGTGGGTAGGGCTTCCCAGCAGGCTATAACTATCAATTCCCTCAACCAGTCTGCTGGCGTGCAGAAGGTACTTGAAGAATTTCAACGAGTAGAAAGCGAGTTAGCATTGCAGCGCACCCGCTTTCAAGAAGACTATCCAACAATAGTTGACCTCAGGCTTAAGGAAACAGCTCTAAGAGCTTTATTGCAAAATCGGGTAGAACGGGATGCTGGTCCCGCGCGACCAATACCCAGTGAAGATTTACAGATTGGAGAAAGCAAACAAAAACTGCTCGATAACTTAGTTATATCGGAATCAGACCGCTCAAGTTTGGTTAGCCGGTTGGCAAAGCTATATGAAGCTCAATCTATCTACAAGCAACGAGTAAATATCCTACCTAAATTGGAACAGGAGCAGAGGGAACTAAAGCGTCAAGTAGAAGCAGCCCAATCTACTTATGAAACTCTTTTGAAAAAGCTTCAAGAAGTACGGGTCGCGGAAAATCAAAATATGGGAAATGCCCGTATTATCGAGTCAGCTCTGGTTCCTGAGAAAGCCTCGATTCGTAACAAAATCCTAATTCTAGGCTTAGGGTGTATGCTGGGTATTCTGCTTTCTGGAGCTACTGTCGCCATTTTAGAAGTCACTGATACATCCATTAAAACCCTTGAACAGGCGAGGGAGCTATTTGGGTATACTCTTGTAGGAGTTATTCCTTCCTTGAAAAAGAAAGCTACTCATCGCGGTAAGGCTACAGAATGGACAGTTCCAGAACTTCCCGTCAGGGACACTCCTCACTTGCCGATTTGTGAAGCTTACCGGATGCTTCAGGCTAATCTAAAGTTCCTTAGTTCAGATAAAGCACTAAAAGTCATTGTAGTAACGAGTTCTGTTCCCAACGAAGGTAAGTCTAAAGTCTCTGCTAACTTGGTCGCAACCATGGCTCAACTGGGGCGTCGGGTTTTGCTTGTAGATGCAGATATGCGACATCCAACTCAACATCACATCTGGGGATTAACCAATGCTGTGGGTTTGAGCGATGTCATTATTGGTCAGTGTGAATTTGAGGTGGCAGTGAAAGAAGTTATGGCTAACTTGGATGTCCTTCCCTCTGGAGGAATTCCTCCTAGCCCCTTGGCTCTCCTTGACTCTAAGCGGATGGCTTCATTGATTGAGAATTTTGCCAAGACTTATGATTTTGTCGCGCTCGATGCGCCTCCGCTGACAGTGGCCGATGCTCTTACTTTAGGCAAAATGACGGATGGTGTCTTGCTGCTGGCACGACTTGGGGTGGTTGATTTTACTAGCGCTGCTACTGCTAAACGTACGTTAGAGTGCTTGGGTCAGAACGTCTTGGGTCTAGTAGTTAATGATGTGAACCTGGAAA
>JAFASY010000229.1 GCA_019244235.1 Chroococcidiopsidaceae cyanobacterium CP_BM_ER_R8_30 | reverse complement strand
TATTGAAATATAAGCAATGGCAAACACTAAACCTATCCAATCTAATTTATCTTCTGATGCTTGGCAATCCTTCAAGCTATAACCAGTAATTTCGCCACCTTCGACCATTGTTCCTATTTCTGCTGTAAGTTATGTGAGATTTCCTCTTTGAGATTAAGCTAAGCATTATCCTCAATGCCTCAGAATATTTACAGTCTTTTTAAGAGAACAGAAATAAGGTTCCGTACTAACACGGAAAAACCTTAAGACTTGGTAGTGGTAAGACGCGCCCATTTTTGGATGACTGACTACTACAGCAAAGGGTTGAGGAAAATGTGATAAGCGCAATAAGTTTATTTGGCAAAATGAAAGAACACTTCCTGGGAGAAAAATATTGAGTAATCGCCCCATCTACCTCGACTGCCACGCCACAACCCCCGTTGATGAAAGAGTGCTAGCAGCCATGCTGCCCTACTTCACTGAACACTTTGGAAACTCATCGAGTCTCAACCATCTTTATGGATGGGAAGCGGAAGCTGCTGTCAAACAAGCTAGAGAGCTTTTGGCAACAACAATTCACGCTACACCAGAAGAAGTCATCTTCACCAGTGGGGCAACAGAGGCGAATAATTTAGCCATCAAAGGTGTTGCTGAAGCCTATTGCCAGAAAGGACGTCATATTATCACAGTCCAAACCGAGCATAGTGCAGTTCTTGACCCCTGCCGATATTTGCAATCACTCGGTTTCGAACTCACGCTGCTCCCAGTTCAAAGCGATGGGCTAATCGATCTAACCCAGCTTGAACAAGCTTTACGTCCTGACACAATTTTAGTTTCAGTGATGGCAGCTAATAACGAAATTGGAGTGCTGCAACCTTTGGCAGAAATTGGGACAATTTGCCGTGATCGCCGCGTTCTCTTCCACACTGATGCGGCTCAAGCCATTGGCAAAATTCCCTTGGATGTAGAGGCAATGAAAATCGATCTCCTATCCATGACTGCTCATAAAGTCTACGGTCCTAAGGGGATTGGCGCACTCTATGCGAGAAGACGCCAGCCTAAAGTGCAACTTGCTCCCCAACTGCATGGTGGCGGGCATGAGCGGGGAATGCGCTCTGGCACTTTATATACACCTCAAATTGTTGGGTTTGCTAAAGCAGTGGAAATAGCACTAGCAGAACAACCAGAAGAAACAGTCCGGTTGACCCAGCTGAGGCAGCAATTATGGCAACATCTGAGTCAAGTAGATGGTATTCATCTTAATGGACATCCAACCCAGCGTCTCCCCAATAACCTCAATATCAGCGTAGAAGCTATTGATGGAGCAGCATTGCTGCTGGGCTTACAGCCAGTCATGGCAGTCTCTTCTGGTTCAGCTTGTTCATCAACAACAATTGCTCCTTCGCATGTCTTGATAGCACTCGGACACTCAGAACAATTGGCTTACGCCTCCTTAAGGTTCGGGATCGGACGCTACAACACAGCAGATGAAATCGACAAGGTAGGACAATATATTGTGGCAACGATCGCGAGTCTGCGATGGCAGATACCTTCACGCCGTTACCAAACCGTTTGAGAGCGCTCTTGCACCACTCGCTGATAAACTGCTTCAGTCTGCTTGGCTAACTTAAACCAGCTAAACCGTCTTTGAAGATCTTCGTAGGCATTGTCAATCAACCATTGTCTATAGCCAGGGTTCTTCAACACCTCTAGAATTCCCCAAGCTAGGGAATCAGCATTATTGGTCCAAGTGACAATGCCTGTTTTGGTGTGTTGAACCACTTCCGGCAATCCACCAGTATCTGAGACAACAACAGGCACTCGAGCAGCAAAACTTTCTAAAGCCACAATCCCAAAAGGTTCATAAAAACTGGGAAAAACTGCGCAATCAGCAATGGTTTGAAATATATCCAGATATTCATCAGATATAAAGCCCGTGAAATAGCACTTATCCCAAATCCCTAAATCCCAGGCTTGACGCTTCAGTTGTTCAGTGTTGCCACCACCAATGAAAACAAACTTGGCATTGCCTCCCATTTCCCACAAAACCTTGGGTGCCGCATTTAGTAGCACGGTTACGCCCTTTTCGTAGGTCATACGACCGACATAATAGACTATTTTCTCTCGATCTTCGGCAAAATGGCGGCGGAAATTCCTAATATCTAAGTCGGGGCGGTGTTGCTTTTTCTCAGCACGAATACCGTTGTAGATTGTGTCAATTTTATCCCATGGACTTTCCAGTGCTTGTTCCACTTCACGTCGCATGTAATCAGTACAAACAATAATCCGCCAAGCGTTATAAGCTAGCTGCTTTTCCTTACCGCTGATGTAATACTGATTATTATCATGAATACCATTGTGGCGACCAAATTCTGTTGCGTGAATCGTGGCAATTAAAGGGACTTTGAAGTTGTGTTTAAGAGCGATCGCCGCATCTCCCACTAGCCAGTCATGAGCATGAATGATATCAAACGGGCCCTCTTCCAACATCAGCTTGGCCCCATGGTTACCCATGCTCTCGTTCAGGTTCACCACCCAGTGAAAAAAGTTATCGCTCCCATTCACCGATACTCGATGAACTTGCACTCCTTCTACAACCTCATATCTAGGCGCTTCCCCAAACTCTACTGTTACCAGGTGAATTTCATGCCCTAGCTTGACTAGCTCTGGATACAACTCCGCAACATGACGAGCAATGCCCCCAACCACGCGCGGCGGAAATTCCCAGGTGAGTACTAAAATTTTCATGACTCTTCGAGCCCCAACCCCCCACACTATTCTTCAATGACTTGGAAGCGAAACCCCCACTCCAGCTAGAGGTTAGGGATGAGGGCTTATACTTCGTAAATAGCTTAACATTAACTTTTATGAACTGCTTTACTACTCTCTTAGGTGTATAGAGACTGAATCCATTGCCATTCCTGCAGTAAGCCATCTACCAGTGCCACCTGCGGTTGGTACCCCAGCAGTAA
>JAFASY010000215.1 GCA_019244235.1 Chroococcidiopsidaceae cyanobacterium CP_BM_ER_R8_30 | reverse complement strand
ATGACTTAAACTGCCGATATCTTTCATTTTGAGTCTCCTTGCATGAACCTCATTTGTTCATGTGTCAGAGACTCTTCCCTAGATTTCCGGAACTGTCAAACTGTGCCAGTCCCCCGGCAGAGCCGGTGGTTTACCAAGATTAATTAGTTTTAAACAAGACTGCAAAATGCAAAACTTTTCGATTTATGCAAAGAGGAGTGTCAGAGAAAATGAAGCTTTACCAGAAATTAATGGTTTCATCTGTTAGTGCTTTTGGTGTTTTTCTAACTATAGTATCTACTTCTACTAAAGCGGCGGCTGTTACATCCGATCCAGAATTTACTTTTTCTTACTCTAGTGTGACTAGTAGCAGTAATGCTATTACTGCTAGTGGGGAATTGATGACTGACGCTTACGATCCGACAACAAATGCTTACCCAATTACAGGTATCATTGGCACAAGAAATGGAATTACTATTGACTCACTAATTCCTTCAGGTGGATATTTGAATGATAATCTCTTAATAGCAGGAAGTCCTGTTTTAGGCTATGGTGGGTTCTCTTACTCAGCAGGAGGGCAAGATTATAACGTTTTCCACAACATAAGTGAATACAATGAGCTGTCTAATAGTGGTGCTTTTGCTGTCAACTTCTCTTTGACTCCTCAACCTATCCAACCCGCAACAGTAGTGCCTGAACCTTCAGTGCTTGGAGGTGTAGTGAGCGTGGGAGTGATAGCTATAGGTGTCTTGTTAAAGCGCAGACTAAATATGAATATTAACCAAACGTGAATATTAAGTAGCTCCTAGTTGATAAACAGTTTCCAACACCCTCGGTCTTACTCATTCAAGAAAGAAAATATGTTAAGCAACTTCAACCACACAACAAGGCGTCGATTCTGCACGCTCCTTGGTACTAGTGCGCTCCTTGGCATTGCGACAGAAAATCTCGCATCGGTAGCACAGACAAATGCACCCGCCACTGATACCGATGCCATCAGCATCCTGGTGGATGACCATCGCAGGATCGAAGCATTGATGAACCAGATCGCACAAACGCCTGCTAGCGACCCAACGCAACGTTCACAGTTGCTGCAGCAGTTGATTGATCTATTAACGGTCCACAACTTTAGCGAAGAGAACTTGGTCTACCCAGCAATACGAGATATCGCCAATCTTCCGGGCGACGCGACAACGCTTTACCAGGAGCAGGATCAAACGAAAGTTCTCGTCTTCGAACTCAACCAACTGCCCAAGAGCGATCCAGACTGGGGCAACCTCTTCACGACGTTTCAGAATGCGCTACTCTCTCACGTGGCGCAGGAGGAAAACGTTGACTTTCCCCGCCTACGTACAGCGGTTGGACCCAAGCTCAGTGTGCTTACAACACAGATGCTCCAACTTCGGTCTCATTGGAGCTAAGCCACTGAATTATAGAATCTTGAATTTAGAACTTTTCTACGGCAGGTCGCAAATCGAGTTCTAATGTCCATGCCGTTTTGTCTTGTTTGTGGAGTTGCCAGTACATTTCAGCAATCGCTTCCGGATTGAGCATAGTATGTTCCTCCTTGTTTGGTGCCATCGTTCGCACTCTTGGCGTGTTAATCATGCCATCTACAACAATATGAGCGACATGAATTCCCTGTGGACCAAACTCTCGTGCTAAGGATTGTGCCAGCGCCCTCAAACCAAACTTACCAACAGCTAACCCTGCAAACCGGGCAGAGCCTTTAAGGGCTGCTGTTGCACCTGTCAGTAAAATCGTGCCTTGTCCCCGCTCCACCATTGCTGGCAAAACCTGCTGCGAACCCAGAAAGGCTCCAAAACAATTAATTTTCCAATTCGTTTCAAACTGTTCTGGTGTGAGTTCTAGAATACCTGCCATTTGAAAAGCTCCGGCATTGTAAACAAACACATCAACATGACCAAGTTGAGAGCGCACCTGCTCAAAGGCTGCCTTAACTGAGCCAGGATCGGTTGCGTCCACTGCTATCGATAACGCTCTTGCACCGGACGTTTCAACTTCTGTCTGAATGGGAGCTAGTTTATCAATATTTCTTGCCATCAATGCAACGGAAAAATGCTCCTGGGCAAACCGATGGACGATTGCCGCTCCCAATCCTGGACCCACCCCCAAAACAACTACTACTTTTGATGACTTCATCCGCTCTGCTTCCTCAGCTTCCTCAGCTTCCTCATTGTAAGGATGGCATATGCTTCAAGTACAGTCGATCATCAGTCACAGCGGCACTGCGTCATGCAGAATGCGTTGACGCATTGGCTCCCGCAGTCCCCTTTCTGTTGCTACATCTACCTGGCAACCCAACAAATCTGATAATTCCTGGATCAATGCCACTTGATCCAGCAGACTGCGTTCCGGCTCTAACTCGACTAAAAAATCAACATCGCTATCTGGTCCAGCTTCCCCTCGCGCTACTGAACCAGAAATCCGCACGTTCCTTGCTCCATACTTTGCTGCCAGTGCTAGAATATTTTCCCGTTTCTGCTCTAAGAGTTGGTTGAGCTGAGTGCTACTACTGCTGGTCACTGTCTACCTCCTGCTAACTGTTTACACCCAAATATACGACTGCTAGCTTATACTTTTTTCCGCCAGCGTAAGCTATTGTAGTTCAGTCGATGGGTATATTCATCAGGTTGAGTTATCATCGATTCTGCTATGGTGATCGCCTTTTCTAACTGCTCAGGTGTTAGTTGTTTATATGCTGGTCCATCCTTTCGATTCAGCACCTTGTACCAGCAGCAACCAAACAAGTTATCCAAAATAATTCGCCCAAAGCAATGATTGTATTTGATTGGAAAATTTCGTTGCCGAGCCAGTTCAGGCAACACTTGGTTGGTTAATTCCAGATACCTATTTCGCAGTTGGATCAACCTGTCCATGATGTGGAGTGGAAGGTAAAGGATACTCGGTTGCTGTATGTCTAGCGTGCCAGTCAGATGCAAGTTGACGTATGGTTTGCATTTCTTCCGACGGAATCCGCTCTAGGTTCCGCAGGCTTAGAGACATGCGCTGCTGGTTCTTCAATCGGTTGTAGTGACGAGCGAGAAAGTCCCAGTAAAAGAAGTTAAAGGGACAGGCTTGTTCTCCAGTCCGCCTATGTGGATTGTAGACACAATGCTTGCAGTAGTCGCTCATATTATTGATGTAATTTGCAGAGGCAGCATAAGGCTTGGATGACATCATCCCTCCATCAGCAAATTGCCCCATACCAATCACATTCGTCTGCATCACCCAATCGTAGGCATCAATAAAGGCGGCATGAAACCAGTCCTCAAGTTCTTGGGGTGAAATACCTGCAATCAGAGCAAAGTTGTTCAACACCATCAAGCGCTGAATATGGTGAGCGTAGCCAATCTCTTTCACCTGGCTAAGTACTTGGTGCAGGCAGTTCATCTGTGTTTCGCCTGTCCAGTAAAAAGCAGGTAAGGGATGAGTGTGGTTAAACCAGTTATGGTTTGGATACTCTTCGCCCATGTGAATATAGATGCCGTGCATGTACTCGCGCCAGCCGAGGATTTGACGAATAAACCCCTCAACGCTATTAAGCTCCCACTCACTCTGATTCTCGTAATAAGCTTGTTCTGCTGCTCGTAGTACTTCTAGTGGATGAAGTAATCCTAGGTTGAGGTAGGGCGAGAGCATGGCGTGCCACATCGTTTGCTCTCCTGTCACCATGGCATCTTGGTAGGGACCGAAGTTAGATAGGCGGGTTTGAATGAAGAACTCAAGTACCTGTAGCGCTTGCTTGCGGGTAACTCCCCACCGAAACGGCTCAACTTGCCAGTATTCCTGGCTATCTTTGAACGCCGTAGACTGCTTTACCCAGTTGATCACATCCTGTGTGATTTGATCGGGTTCAAACCAGAGCGCTTCTGGTAGCGTGAGTTTGCCTTTAGGTGGTTTGCGATTCTGCTGGTCAAAGTTCCATTTCCCCCCGGCAGGCTGCTTACCTACCATTAAGATGTCAAAGCGCCGTCGTCCTTCCCGATAGAAGTCCTCCATCATCAGGCGCTTGCGAGAACTTGCCCATTGTTTAAACTCCTCATCGCTCCAGACAAAGCGGTTGCTGGGTGTGAAAGTTACTTTGCAAGGAAGATCTAACTTTTGAATTAACTTGTAAAAGGGGCGATCGGTTGGAGTCATGACACACAGTTGCGTAATCTGATGTTGCTGAATCCAATCAATCAATGGGGTTTTAAAGTTCTCTGCCTGAGTGTATGTTATCGACCAACCGCAGTCGCGCAACTCTTCAGCGAAATGGCGCATTGCTGACCAAACTAGTACGAGTTTCTGTAGGTGGTATGGTAGTTCTTGAGCGTGACTAAGCGACTCAATAAAGATGACAGGGGTCTGCTTGTGCTGGTTGGCACAACTTTGCAGCGCTGACTGTCCAGCCCAAAGCTGGTCGCCGAGAACCCAAACACCAGTAGTCAACCCTTCTTCCTCCCAGTAAGGCTTCAGAATCGCTAAGAAATTGTCTATTGCTCAACAGTTTTACTTGGCAAATTAAGTCACTATAGTTACAAATCTGTACAGCAGTCACCTCAGTCTTGAGAATGACATCCAGCTAATGATTGAGGGAACTTTCGTAAAGAGGTGCTTAGTTCAAGGATAACCTCATGCATGTGCGGTGATATGCTAGCGTTTCCTAGGCAGTACAAGAGGAATTCATGACGTGAAATCGGTTTGTGTATTTTGTGGGTCTAGCCTGGGTCTACGCCCTGCTTACAAGCTAGCTGCTCACCAACTAGGCGAAGCATTGGTTCAGCAAGGTTTGACGCTCGTTTATGGTGGTGGCAATGTTGGACTAATGAGGGTAACTGCCGATGATGAGTGAATCTCCTTCTCAAAGCATCGTAGAACAGCTTGTTTCCGATCTAAAGCAAGAGAGTCGGTTAGTTAATTTGATTATTCGGGGATCTATTGAACTCCGATGGGCAATTGGACAAGAGGAAAAGGAAATTGCCGAAGCGATGATTTACAACGCCTTTGAGGCGTATGCCATTGCTAGAGGAATGCCACTAGAAGCAGCAGAGAATTTCTGCGAACAGCACTTGGAAGAATTGATTCAACGTGTTTGGACAATACTTAGCGGTAGCAGCAGGGGGTAGGGAAAGCCTTTGCTCAACCTAATAAGCCGCTAGCATGTGAGAAGACGTATGAAAGTGATTTTTACGCCAACGCTCAATTGTTTACTCTTTAGATCGTTATGTTAGGTACTTTTCAACAAAGCCAACTTAGAATTGAGGTTGAAGCATCCCAAGCTGCTATTAAAGACAGTATCCTCCGTCCCGAAAAGCTACAACAATGGCTTTGGGCTCAGCGCTTTGCTGCTGGGATGCCAGAGCAACTACATCAAGGGCTAGCCTTCACAACCTGGACTGGACCAATCGCCATTCATCACCAAGTTGATGTGGCAACACCTAACTGCTTGCGTCTGTTACTCAGTCAGGGAATTGATGGATTTCACGAATGGTATTGGGGAGAAGGCTGGGTGCAGTCCCGTCTAGAAGGAATATCAATGTTGCCGCTAAATTTAGGGCAAACGCTAAGTTTGCTGAGTTTGCGTCAGTTTTTAACTGCTCAGCAACGGGTGTAAAGGAAACAAATTGACCAAAGAAGGAGCGGTGAGTAGCCCCTCTGAATTCTATGGAGCTTTCTGGCACTGAGTTTATTTAATTTTTAAACTCGTTCCTCTGTCTCCTAGTTGAGCAAAATCTAGTACCTCCCCAGCTTCCAATGCTGCACGGATGACCGCTGTGTTAGGAGCTACCGAAACTTCCTGAAAACGTTCCGGTAGTTCTTCGGGTTCTATCCCTTCTTTTAAGATCAAGGGTGCTTTACCGCCATTTTTGGCTAGAGACAGTCGATAACGCGGTGTCTCTACAGTCTTGAGACGGTGAGTCTCGAAGAACCACTTCAGTCGCTCTTTAAGCAGTTTCGCTCGTTGCTCATCAGCCGTTGCCAATGCCATCAGCCGCTTGGCTTCTGCTTTCCTCACCTCTGCTCGTGCCTGCATTTCTGTAATCAAGGCAGCGTAACCGTCCAACTTGCGATCGCGTTCTGTCCCTAGCTGTTCAAACCACCCAGCAAGCAACTCTTGTTGCTGAGTGTCGTCGCCTGCATCATCTAATAAAGTATTGAGACGTTCTAGGTCGTCACTAATTTGAAAGAGTGAACGGGGCTGGGGTTCAGGAGGTGATGGATTGACAGGGAGAAAAGCAGATGGCTCAGTCATGCAAGAAAAGTCTCCTTTAAGAGAGCAGTGGTGCATTCGCTTCTACAACGCTCTTTAGCCGTTGAGGTTCGGGTAATGGCAGCGATCGCAAGTGTTGCAGAAATTGCTGCAACTCTGGCTTAGTCAACTGCTGGCGGCTTGATTTTCCAAAGGTATTTTCCAGGTATGAACGTCCTTGCTGGTTTGACCAACCTAGCCGCTTGAGTTCTGTTGTTGTTTGCTCGATTAACTGTGAATCTAGTCTACTGCGATCGGCAGCTAGTCTAACAGATAGCTTATTAGGCGTACGCTCTGGGTCATCCTCAGAAGGTAGGCAAAAGAAAGAACGGACAGCGTATTTAGTTGCACCAGTGATAGCTTTATAGATTGCTTTGTCACCATTCGGTCGATTTTCCTTATAACTGAAATCTTCGGCATAGCCGGGGGCAGTAACGCTTAAAGATTCACCCGTTTCACTGTCAGCAATAGTCAGGCGGACGTTACATGATGCTCGCCCTGGCTCAATTTTGGAATCAATACAGTCAGCGACAACAATTAAACCTTGTTCATTGCAGGCATGTTGAACTGGCAACAGTACGTCATAAGCTGAGCTGTAATTATACTTTTGAAAGTCATTCCACCCAGTTTTTTCTAGAGGTGCAAGCACTTTCTGTACCGCTAGAATTTTTTGGCATAGCTTAGCTTTATCGTTCACGATCGCTACCTCATTTGAATGTCGTCTAAAGCGCAAAACAGGTTTTTCTGCTGTTTTTGCTAGAACTCTTCGCAGTCTGAGCCGTCATAGTCATCAATTTCTCCTAGCTTCATAGCACCAGGACCATGGTTGCAGGTCTCAGGCTCCAAGTCAGTAGGATCAGTTGGTTCCCAAAAGGTGTAATCTCCGTCCTGGTAGTAGCCTTTAGCCCCATGAAAAATTTCATTGGCAGCGGTACCGTAAACCGAATCGGATATAGCAGTAAAAACAGATGGCATCATCACCCAAGTCAAGTAACCAGTCGGTTTATACCGCTGAGCAGTTCCCCGTCCAACGTTCGCCTATTGACTGATTGTTACTTCATTAGTATAGTACAAATGTACTAAAACACAAGAGGTCAGGGGTCAAACAAAAAGTAGGGGAGCTATTGTCCAGAGGAGGGGGAGTCTAGAGCAGGTCCCTCCACGAGACAACTGCTTAGTAACCTCTGTAATAAATTGTTATTTATTCTTCCTCCAAGCCGTGCCTGAATCCTAACGTTGACATAGAAAGAGCTTGTGTGTAATTAGGGGATTTGATCGTTACTTTACACTTTGTTTCGACAAATCAGTAACTGCATAAAAACTTCGATAACTTGAAGATAAGCCCCCTTAACCTAAAAATAGAAAAAAAGATGGTTGAGCCAAATTCTCATCCGAGGTTCACAGGATAAATACGTCCAAGCGCCTCTCGACTTGGTGATGAATAACCCTAGAGTGACAACTCCAATGCTGCTGATTTTAGCTGTAACACCTTTTGTCATTCTTGCTGTCATACTGGTGCTGTTTTTTCTTGAATAGAAGCCTGGTTGGAGGTGGTAGTGATGCCCGGAATCTGTTGGCTTTCGGTTTGCTGCTTTCTTTTGCTTGTCAGCTTGACGATAATGGCAGAAGCTTTCCTGTATGAGGAAGAGCAGCACTTTTAAGGCTGTTGTATGTGTGTGCCCATCATCGTATTACTGTTGAGCCTCTGGCTGCTATGCTTTCCTGCTTGGGCAGCTGAACAATCCCATGCTTCAAATGGCATTCAAGCTCAAGTTTTGAGCAGTTCTGTAGATACATTTCAAACCCAGTGGCAGCAAATGGTGGAACAACTGACAGTACGCGGAATTCAAGACAAGGGGGTTCTCAAAGCTATCTCAGAGGTGCCACGTCATCGCTTTGTTGACCCCGGACTCTCTAATGCAGCGTACCAAGATTCTCCCCTACCGCTTGCTTACAATCAGACTATTTCTCAACCGTACATTGTCGCTTATATGACCGAAGCTGCGAAGATTTCTCCCAATGACAGGGTACTGGAAATTGGGACAGGCTCTGGCTATCAGGCAGCTGTGTTGGGGGAGCTGGCAGAAGAAGTCTACACTGTCGAAATCATACCAGAGCTAGCCGAAAGCGCACGCCAAACCCTTAACAGATTAGGGTACGAGAATGTTCATGTGAAAACTGGTAATGGATTTGAAGGTTGGGCAAAACAGGCACCATATGATGCAATTCTCGTTACTGCCGCTCCAGATAATATTCCTGAAGCATTGGTTAATCAGCTAAGCATGGGAGGGAGGATGATAATTCCAGTTGGCACTTGGTATCAAGAATTGATGGTGCTTACGAAAACAGAGGATGGTCTGCTCAAAGAGAAAACCCTCCCGGTTCGTTTCGTACCAATGACTGGAAAACATTAGATATCAAGAGAACTCGCTCTACAGACCAATACTCGCATCTAGCTGCTCAGTAGCAGCTGAGGTTTGGGAGGTTGTATGCTGATCAAGCCATTGAATTAAGCTTCATCCTCATGAATTTATTTTTCGTACTTGGAATTCTCCTCACACTACTGACTGTAGGCATCGCACTCTACCTACTCACTGCTCGCCGTTATCAATCGTCTGATTCCGTCGCCCACTCTTATGACCAATGGACGGAAGATGGTATTTTAGAGTTTTACTGGGGCGAACACATTCACTTGGGGCATTATGGTTCACCGCCACAGCAGAAGAACTTCCTGAAAGCTAAATCTGACTTTGTGCATGAAATGGTGCATTGGGGTGGTTTAGATCAGCTACCTCCTGGCACAACTGTCTTAGATGTTGGCTGTGGAATTGGGGGAAGCAGCCGGATTCTGGCACAGGATTATGGGTTTGCTGTCACCGGAATTACTATCAGTCCCCAGCAGGTTAAACGGGCCCAGCAGCTTACTCCAGAGGAGCTGAACGTGCGGTTTCTAGTGGATGATGCAATGGCAATTTCGTTTCCAGATGGGAGTTTTGATGTAGTCTGGTCGATTGAAGCTGGTCCTCACATGCCCGACAAAGCCATCTTTGCTAAAGAGTTGATGCGAGTGCTTAAGCCCGGTGGCGTGCTAGTTGTTGCCGATTGGAACCAACGGGACGATCGCCAAAATTCGCTCAATTTTTGGGAAAGACCCGTGATGCAGCAATTGCTCGATCAGTGGTCTCATCCCGCGTTTGCCAGCATTGAAGGTTTCGCCGAGCTTTTGGAGGCAACGGGATTCATTGAGGGAGAAGTGACAACCGCAGACTGGACAGAACCAACCCTTCCTTCCTGGCTCGATTCTATCTGGCAGGGAATTGCTCGACCAAGTGGACTGGTGCGGTTTGGTCTAGCGGGTTTGATTAAATCTCTGCGGGAAGTGCCCACCCTTCTGCTGATGCGGTTGGCATTTGGCACAGGACTTTGCCGATTCGGAATGTTTCGCGCTGTCCGCAGCAGGGTAGAAGCAGCAAGCGTGTTACGGGAGGAAGCTAACGCCAATGCAAAATAAAAAGTAACACCCAGAGAATAAAAATCAGTTCTGTAGTCAATTGTGCGATTCATCCTCCCAGTTTGTTCAGGTGATAGGATATGGAGTCTTACCTAACTCTCTGCCACACATGCTTAAAAAGCTGATAAGAATCGCCTGTAGATATGCTTATATTTGAAGGCATTGAATCAATCAACGTACTGGTTGTAGGTGCCAGCCAAGGAATCGGACTGGGGTTCGTGCGACACCTCTTATGCAAAGAACGCATAGGGCAAATCTATGCCACCTATCGGGATAGGCAACAATCAAAGGATTTATCCGCACTCTCGGCACAATATCCAGACCGCCTGATTCTAATTTCTATGGATATCACTGATGAAGAGCAGATTGCCCAAGGCATAGCTCAACTTCGATGCAAAATTGATAAGCTACATCTTGTGCTCTATTGCGTCGGTTTTTTGCATGAAGGCAATATTCAGCCAGAGAAAAGCTTACAGCAGCTTCGTGCTGACCACTTGCTGCGTTACTTCGAGGTTAACAGTATTGGTGCTGTACTACTTGCCAAACATGTGCTGCCGTTGCTTAAGCATGGCGATCACAGCGTGTTTGCCAGTATTTCCGCCAAGGTTGGTAGCATCGGCGATAATCAACTAGGCGGTTGGTATGGCTACCGTGCCTCTAAGGCAGCATTAAACATGTTTATGCGAACGGTTGCAATTGAATACAGTCGCAAAAGTCCCAAAACTCTCGTGGTTGTACTCCATCCTGGTACTACAGACACACATCTATCTCAACCCTTTCAACGCAGTGTTCCCTCAAACAAATTGTTTTCTGTCGAACAGACCGTAAGTCAGTTACTATCGGTTATTGAGGGATTGGGCTCGGATGATAGTGGGCAGTTTTTCTCCTGGGATGGTAGCCGTCTACCTTGGTAATTTATTTAGATTGTATGTTGTATATTTTACAAAAATAGAAACAGGTATTCGAGTTTCGCAATTGTTTATTTTGTCTTATTCTTCTCAAGAGGCTAATGAAGTAACGTTGAGAAAAGATGACTGAAAATCATATCCAAGCTGAGTTTCCATTCCAATTAATGTTGCAATTTCTAAAACTATCTCAAGCGCCGTTAAGAAAGCTGCTAAACCAATGCCAGTTGTCAACAGGGTTGACGCGGGCAGACGATTCAGCCCTCTTCATTGACTGTTATTCTCTACCGGATGTTAGAGAGCTTGGGCAAGAGCAAGCTAAAAACTTAGCGTTAACAGCTGAAATCTTGGGAATTCGTTGGATTTTTATCCTCTACTATGGAAAACCTCTTTACGCCTTCAATTCTAGCCTTTTGCTTCATTGTTCAGAACAGTTGTTGATAGATAGGCAAAGATAGGTTTCTTGATATATGAGCCCTTGCTACCAATTTGTGACTTGAAGCGGGCTATAAGTACTGACATTTTTGGTATAAGTTACAAAGCTCGAACGAACTTAAGGATCGTCACTTCGCGTTTCCTTTCTTAAGTTGTCTCCTGCGTTTCTTTGATATACTTCCTCATGCATATCCCTGGAATCCATTCCATAAAGAGCCAAACCTTATAGCCCGGAAAGGCTGAGTTTTGAAGGATTCAATTATTAAGCGATGTTTCGCCAACGGTATCAAAAGCTGCCAAGAACCCATCCTTTTCGAGACTCGACATTTCTGATAGCTTGTAATTCGCTCTTGATTTTTCTCTCACAACAGGTGAGCAATGTCAGTTAATCTCTTCTGGGGTAACCGGGGCAGGAAATTGCCGATCCGGTGTATCACCGTTGTTTGAGTCCCTAGTGAAGATGCTGATCCGTCCATCCCCTTCTATGTATGCCTTCTTCACCTTGTTCAGACTGTGTACTCCCTGCTGACGCAACTGGCTCATCAACTCGCGCTTACTGATTAGCCCTCTTTGCATGTTTTGTTGGAGGATTTCACCATCTTTTACTAGTAGCAGAGGGGGTGGGCTGAGAAAGCGTTGCCAGGCTGGAAACTTGTGGCTCAACCAGGTGAAAAGGTAGCTCCAGCAAACAATTGTGGTTGCGAGAATCAAACCACCGATGATTGACGAATCTTTGGTTGCCATTGCATCCTGAACAGCAGTCGCGACGAGCACGATTACAAGCAGGTCGGAAATTCCTAACCCTCCCACCTGGCGACTTGGCAGGAAGCGCAAGATTCCCAAAAGCATTAAGTAAACGAGCGATCCGCGCAGGACCAATTCAATAATGGAGATTTGAGGCAAGAAGAATTGTTGCCAATCAATCTGGAATAGTGTATCCATGGATGGCTTTACGACCTTTATCAGTTAGTTCTGCCCTCTGTTGGTGAAACCCAGGACAGCGCAACCTTTTGTAAACTTATGTAAATATAAAATAAAATATTCTTTACAAAAATGCAACGCTTTTACGAGCGGTTGCAATAGAACCTAGTTCTGTAATGATAGGGGCTGCTTAACTACCTGAGAAGTGCTGAAGACAGGGAACCAATTCTAAGATACCACGGATTCTAATAAGACTCAGTTATATCGGCAATAAGAGAAATTTTATTAAACCTCTTTACATTTCTTAATAGACTTGTTACATTAAGTTCACATCTAAGGAATTAGCTGATTCATACATCAAGCCTTTACTGCAATCATAAAAACTATGACAACCGTTCTACAGCAGCGCGAAAGCGCAAGTCTATGGAGTCAGTTTTGCAACTGGGTTACCAGCACCGACAACCGCCTCTATGTTGGTTGGTTCGGCGTGTTGATGATTCCCACCCTACTGACTGCCACCACCTGTTTTCTAATCGCCTTCATCGCAGCACCACCCGTTGACATTGATGGCATCCGTGAACCCGTTGCTGGTTCCCTGCTGTACGGTAACAACATCATCTCCGGTGCCGTTGTTCCTTCCAGTAATGCGATCGGTTTGCACTTCTACCCCATCTGGGAAGCCGCTTCTCTTGATGAGTGGCTTTACAATGGTGGCCCTTACCAGCTCATCGTGCTGCACTTCTTGATTGGCATATTCTGCTACATGGGAAGGGAATGGGAACTGAGCTACCGCCTAGGAATGCGTCCTTGGATAGCAGTAGCATACAGCGCGCCAGTAGCAGCAGCGACAGCAGTATTCCTAATCTACCCCCTAGGACAAGGTTCATTCAGTGATGGCATGCCCCTGGGAATCTCTGGAACATTTAACTTCATGTTCGTGTTCCAAGCGGAGCACAACATCCTGATGCACCCATTCCACCAGTTGGGAGTAGCAGGAGTGTTTGGCGGAGCACTATTCAGTGCCATGCACGGTTCCTTAGTGACCTCCAGCTTAGTACGTGAGACCACAGAGAGCGAGAGCCAGAACTACGGA
>JAFASY010000260.1 GCA_019244235.1 Chroococcidiopsidaceae cyanobacterium CP_BM_ER_R8_30 | reverse complement strand
GCATTGCCGATGAGATTGTTGCTATCCATGTTGATATTGGTCTGACGGATAAAGAGAGGCTACAGCAACAGTGGCAAGAGTTAGAGCAGGATATTCCTCTGGTAATTTTGGACTCCCCCTATCGCTCTTTGATAGCTCCAATTTGTAGATTTGTCAGTCAGTTCGAAGCGGATCACCCAGGTGTTTTGTCAACAATCATTATTCCTGCTTTCGTAACGCGCAACTGGTGGGAGGGTCTATTGCACAACCAAACAGCCTTTTTCTTAAAGAGAGCCTTGCGTGCTAAGAAAAGCCGAGTTGTAACCACTGTGAGATATTACCTCTAATGCGGTTGCCCAATCATCGATGGCAGATTTTCCCAGCTAAAGCAGAATGGGCGACTCAACTAGCACAAATCACCCAGCTCTCGCCTATAGTTAGCCAACTGCTGGTCAATCGTGGGATCGAAACGCTAGAACAAGCACAAACATTTTTAGATCCTGAGTCCCAAGTCTTACCATCACCCTTGGAGGAATTTCCCGATCTAGCAATCAGTTTGGAGTTGTTAGCTGAAGCGATTACAAGCAGGCAGAAGATTGCTATTTGTGGCGACTACGATGCTGATGGCATGACCAGTACTGCTCTCTTACTGCGAGCGTTCCGTTGGTTAGGCGCAGATATTGATTACGCCATTCCTAGCCGAATGAAGGATGGCTACGGTATCAATATTAGGATTGTTGAAGAGTTTCACCGAGAAGGCGTCCAGCTGATTTTAACTGTGGATAATGGCATTTCAGCCCTAGAACCGATCGCCAGAGCGAAACAGTTAGGTCTAAAGGTGATAGTTACAGATCACCACGAACTCCCGCAAAAACTGCCAGAAGCTGACGCTATCCTCAACCCTAAACTAATTTCCAAAACATCACCTTACTACAGTCTTGCTGGTGTGGGAGTCGCTTATATCCTTGCTGTTTCCCTCGCTCAACAACTAGGTCAAGCTCAAGGCATAGTAAAGCCATTGCTAGAACTATTTACGTTGGGAACTATTGCCGATTTAGCTCCCTTGACAGGAGTGAATCGGCGTTGGGTCAAACGTGGCTTGCGGCAGTTACCCCACTCAGAGTTGCCTGGGATACAGGCGCTAATTCAGGTGGCAGGGGTGCGGGGAAGAGAGGTGGGGGGGCAGGAGAACAATCCAAAATCTTTGAAGCCAGAGGATATTGGGTTTCGTCTTGGTCCACGGATTAATGCTGTTGGTCGGATTGCTGACCCCCAAATTGTGATTGAATTGCTGACTACAGATGATATAGGGCTAGCACTAGAACGGGCAATGCAGTGCGAACAAATCAACCAACGCCGTCAGCAACTCTGCGAGCAGATTGAACGAGAAGCTATCGCTTGGGTGGAACAAAGTCAACTGGATTTAGAGCAAGAGCGTGTCCTGGTGATTGTCCAACCCAATTGGCATCATGGCGTCATTGGCATTGTTGCTTCCCGCTTGGTGGAGCGCTACGGTGTACCTGTGTTTATCGGTACTTACGAAGATGAGCATTTGATTCGCGGTTCAGCACGTGGTATTCCAGAGTTTCATGTGTTTGAAGCTTTGGAGTTCTGTCGGGAAATATTAGAGAAATTTGGCGGACACAAAGCAGCTGGAGGGTTTTCACTGCTAGCCACAAATTTAGCAGCTCTGCGATCGCGTCTTAGCGGCTTTGCTCACCAGTGCCTTGAAGTAGAACACCTTAAGCCACTGCTAAAAATTGATGCTCAGACAAATCTGAATCAAATAAATTATCAACTCTACACTCAGGTAGATGCTCTTCACCCCTGCGGAATTGAGAACCCAGATCCGATATTTTGGACACCTAATGTTCAGGTTGTTGAGCAACAGATTGTTGGTAAAGATCACCTCAAGCTGACGCTTCAAGATAGCTGGGTGCAGCCCTTCAAACTTAGCGGAATGCATACGGTCCTGCCGACAACGTCTTCCTGCAAGCTCAAAGCGATCGCTTGGCGATGGCGCGAATACTTACCGTTACCACCACGAATCGACATCGCTTACAAACTGCGAGAAAATATCTGGAACGGCAACGTTACTCTAGAGCTAGAGCTGGTGGGCGTTAGACTTCCTACTCAAAGAGGAGGGGAGGAGAGGGGGAACTCGGGAGCCAGCCGCGTGGGCGGGTCCCCCGACTTGAGCGGACTGGCGTGGTCCCCTTTGGGGATTAGGGGGCAGGGAGGAGGGGGGAAAGGAAGGGAGAATTTATCCTCTTCGTCTACCTGCTCAAAAGCTACTTTCTGTTATGGACAGCGTCAATATATCTGCGGCATTTTTGAAGTAGATTCTTTACTAGAATTAAGGATCAAAAACTCCGAAGGTAAAGTCCTTGCTTTTAAGCTAGGACAAACGACTGGGCTTTTGGGCAGCAAGCGGGAAGAAGCGATAGAGGTCGATCTTGCTCAACCAGACTTCTGTAACATAGTTCAAGCTGCTCTCAGTGCTTTGGGAATAGTGAAACTCTATTCTTCATAATCGACCGCATCAGATTTCTGCGCAATCAAGCAGCCCACTCTGAGCCTATGTATCTCTGGCAGTTTAAGTTGCTGTGGTCACTAATAGTTGATGGGAAAACGACGCGAGGTGTGTTACAGCATCTCTAAAACAGCTAAGGACATTAGATTAACGGGGGATGGTAGCACTTGTTTACCCCTCCCCCTTCCTCAAGGATTAGTGAATTTTGCAACTAGGCTAAAGGTCACCGTTGCGAAACGCTAGGACAAAGATGACTACAGGTCCAGCGAGCATAATTAGACTGACAGAGACTAGCTGACCGATGACTACCCAGTTGATGTTGCCTAACCCATCAAAAATTCCTGATAGAAATTCCATCTTTCCTCCCAAATTGACCCAACCAATTAGATGATACGTCCGGTAAATCCGCACTTCATCATACCTAGCAATCATCTGTTCATTTTAATGAACTTAACAAAAATATAAATAAAGTATATCTAACTATAAAGTCTATTGACTCTCTGCTCTTTAGAAAAAATCGCTAAGCTCAAAGGTAGCGTAATTAGCACCTCTGTTTTGAACTATGGCGAATTGGCACTGTGTAAAGCAATGTGGAGCTTGCTGTCATCTTGACCCTACTGAGCGTCCAGATTTGGCAGAGTATTTAACACCAGAAGAATTAGAGCTATATCTTGGCTTAGTTGGGGAGGATGGCTGGTGTATTAATTTTAACCACCTGACACGAGAATGCCAAATTTATTCTAGCCGACCTCGTTTCTGTCGAGTTGAGCCAGAGGTTTTTCAGGATCTATACGGGATTGAGTCTAACGATCTAAATGACTTTGCAGTTAAGTGTTGTCAGCAGCAGATTGCCGGAGTATATGGCAATCTCAGTCTGGAAATGCAGCGCTTCAATAGAGCCATTTCCATCAGTAGTGGTAAGTAGAAGTACTTAGCTCTGTACTATATAAAAAATTGATACAGGAAAGGGTTGATAGTTGTAACAGGAATCTGACAAAATGAAAAGAATATGAGAATCCTGTGACTATGAAACTTTCTGTCGTACATCCGAGCCCTCCTACCCTAGACTCTTCTCACTTCTTGGTGAATTGCCAACCGAGTGAGTCAGAGCTAGAAGATATCAATCCTGTGTCTGCTATGGAACATGAGCAGGTTCGGAATATTCTTGCCGCCAGTCAATGGCAGCAATCACAGGAGGAATTAGTTTTTTCCAGCTTGCGTCCTGCTCAACAGCCCAAAAAAGGAGTAGCGGAGGTGTTTGGCTCTACGTTTTTAACCATCTTTCTAGCAGAGTTTGGTGACAAAACCCAGCTATCAACTCTACTGATGAGTGCAGAGTCTCAGTCACCTTGGGTGGTATTTTTAGGCTCGGCTGCTGCACTTATAGCCACCAGCCTACTAGGCGTGCTCTTAGGTCGGTGGTTAGCAACAAAACTCACTCCGAGAACTATGGAAACAGCTGCTGGGGCAAGCTTGCTACTGATATCAGTGATGCTGTTGTGGGATGTAGTACAGCTTTAGGGATTATGAACTGGCATCTTTTAGGATTGAGCTTTATCACCGTTTTCTTGTCGGAAGTAGGCGACAAAAGCCAACTCGCTGCGATCACTCTAAGTGGTCGTTCTCAATCTCCCCGCGTGGTATTTTTGGGCGCAGCTGGAGCACTCCTATTAACGAGTTTACTGGGTGCCTTAGCAGGAGGATGGGCATCTGCACTATTACCTGTTCGCCTAGTGAAGGCGATCGCCGCTGTAGGATTTGCCATACTTGCTGTTCGTCTTCTATGGCCGGAGGAGAGGAGGGCAAGGGGACAAGGAGATGGGGGGACGACCTTGGGGCATAGAAGAAGGGAGAGACGAGAGCAAAATCTAGAAAGGCTTGAATAAAATTCCCCAAGTCGTCCCCCCATCCTCTTCCATTCAGTTAGCAGTTTGTTGTCTAAAGCACCAGCTCAACAGCATACCGCCTGCAACAAACTTGAAGACTTCCAGCAACCAATAAGCTATGTGTAACTGGTTCATTGTAGTAGGCACCTCAACAGCAGACTCAAACAGATTGAGGTGAAGTCCAGTAGCACACATTTGTGGTGTTAAGAGATAGGTCTCGGTTAGAGATACACCTAGCAACAACAGAGACAAAATAACAGCGCCTCGACGCCATTGAACTCTGCCCATTTGCGTGCTGACGGCTAAAACTCCTGCCACCACCAAGGCGGCAGCTATTAATTCAATGCGATTGAAATTCCAAAAGAGTAGATAGCCTGCTGTCGCAAATCCAGATTGGGTCATCATGCCTGAAACATAAAGACTAGGTATAATTACCCCATCTAGAATCAGGCTGCCACTGAGCCAGAAGCTCACAGCCAACATAACAATGGTTGACCAAATTGGTCGCTTTAATTGAATGCTAGAAGCAGCAGTCATATATGTTCCTCTGGACTTATTCCTAATTCTTAGCTTAACGAATTTGTCTGGCAGCAAATATGAAATATGTTTTAAAAACACCTGAAATTAGAGCAAATGTTGTTACCAACAGTATGGCTTTTACTAAGAATTGTAAAGAGAACAATGTTATATCTACTGGTAAGTAAAATTGCTTATTCTTCTATTAGCTATTTTTATGCCTTAGTTGAATTTTGGCGTCTTGGATTATTAGGAAATCTTTGCTGTTAAGCATTTTAAAGCATATGCATGAGTAGTCAAGCCAGAGAGAGATGGTGCTAAACGCCTCAGCACAGAAAATAATTACTGTAGAGCCTACAGAAGCGTGAATCAGAATGCGTGTTTCAACTGTACTGGCTACAATCCTAACCTTAGTTATAATTGCAGCCAAGTCTACCCTAGCTGTTCAACTAGCAGATGGCACTGTCTACTTTGCCGAACCTCCCACACTCATCACGGCAAGGACGACTTTCAAAGCAGTAAATGCATGGGACGCAACTTACTACTTCACGCTCGACATTCCAGAAAATGCAGGAGAACCTCTCCAGAGGGTAGAAATTACTCAGAAGAATGGAACGCAGCAAATCAGATTTGACTTAAAACGCACCACTGCTTTCGTAGGGACAGAAGGGAATAAACAGCAGCCACTTTCGCTGCTTGGAGTCACGAGAGATAAAAACACATCCACAATCTCTATTACGTTTGATCCACCAGTCTCCCCTGGAAGAACAATCACGATTGGTCTACACCCCGATCAAAATCCCGAATTTTCTGGTGTTTACCTATTTGGTGTCACCGCATTTCCTGCCGGAGAAAAATCCCACGGTCAATTCTTAGGGTATGGTCGGCTTCAGTTCTACGATGAAGGTGGAGGACCATTTGGTTTCCCTTTTGGACTCCCCTAAGCAAAAGACCGGAGCCGTTTTCTCTACACCTAGATAGATTGAAATCTCCCTGTTCTCCAGAGACAGTAGTTAAATAGAAACTTTGGAATACCTGTCCCAGGTTAAGCATAAGCCTACCTCTGGTAAATTAATTAACTAGAATGTTGCTCTACAACTTATAGGTGGAGAGGAGATCAAGAATGAGCATGATATACCCAAGACCAGAAAGACGTATGCAGTCAAGGTTCTTCTTGAGGAAACCCCCAAAAGCTGCGTTGAATAAGTCAATGGCGGCGTGGTTACTTACAGCACTTCTATCAGTGCCACTGTTTGCGGGCTGTGGTGGTGGTTCGAGGACGAGCGATCAGGCACCTGGCAACACTGGCGGTGGAACAATTTCTAACACTTCTGCTAACCACACTCAGGCTAAGTCGGGCTTGAATAACAAGCAAAAGGTAGCAATCACCCTAGCCGGAGCTGCAGCACTTTACTACCTTTACAGGCAGCATCAGAACAAGCAGGGGACAGGAAAAAATGGGCAGTACTACCAATCTAAAAATGGTGGTATCTACTATCGTGACGCTCAAGGCCGCCCTGTCTATGTGAAACCTCCAAGCCAGCCTATACAGGTTCAAGTCCCCGCGTCCGAAGCACAACAGTTGAGTCAATACGAAGGTTATAACGGTAGAAATACGGGTCGCAGGTTGGGTGAAGGAGCATATTAAGCTAGGAAGCCTTTATGGTTTTTAGACGCAATCAAGACCGTTCGTTACAGGTAAAGAGAAGTTCGGCTTTTGCGTCTTTCCTTCAGTTTCAATACAGACACAAAAAGGAGAGTAGATATGGTAGATGATTTTTTACGCAAAGCAAAGGATATTATCTTAGGACCAACTGACGAGCCACAGGACCAGCAATTCGGCAACGTCCGTCCCGCGAGTGAAGACCCTTACGGTGACCCAGCAGACCAGCAATTCGGCAACGTCCGTCCCGCGAGCGAAGACCCTTACGGTGACCCAGCAGACCAGCAATTCGGCAACGTCCGTCCAGCTAGCGAAGATCCTTACGGTGACCCAGCAGACCAGCAGTTTGGTGGCCAATTTGGCAACGTCCGTCCCGCGAGTGAAGACCCTTATGGCGATCCAGCGGACCAACAGTTCGGCAACGTCCGCCCCGCGAGTGAAGACCCTTATGGCGATCCAGCGGACCAACAGTTCGGCAACGTCCGTCCAGCTAGCGAAGATCCCTATGGAGATCCAGCGGACCAGCAAAACCGTTGGTAGTTCATCTTCCTAACGAGCAACTTTCTTTTTTCTAGGCTTATCAGCTTCTCCTGCCTCCCCTGCTCTCTTCTTCTGGTCAGCCTGCACAAGGAGGGATTCAGCAAAGGCAATCGCGTCTGTAGCAGATTTGCCACTAGCCAGGGTAGCCAGTTCTTCACGACGGGTGGTGAAGTTGTCGAGGGTTGTTACCCGGACAACTGTTCTCTGTTCCGCACAATGGTCGTTAGATGTGTCATTAGGGTAGGTAATAACCTGTTTTTCCACCCGGAAGTGGCGGTCTGCCATAGCTGCAACTAGGGGTTGGTGAGTAACACAAAGCACCTGATGGTATCGACTCAACTGTTGTAACTTCTCTGCGATCGCCTGTGCTACCCGCCCTGAAACCCCAACATCAATTTCATCAAACACCAGGGTTGCGGTTGCATCCGTCTTGGCAAAACAGGCTTTGAGCGCTAGGAGAAAACGGCTCATCTCACCACCAGAGGCAATTGCTGCTAGAGGTTGCAGCGGCTCTCCAGGGTTAGGACTAAAGAGAAAAACGATCCGGTCTGCACCTGCTGGAGTTGGCGAAGAAGGTGTAATATCAACTTGAAATTGCACTTTCTCCATTGCTAGGGGTTTAAGTTCTGCCACCAACCGTGCTTCCAGCTGTACAGCAGCTGTACGACGTAAATGAGTCAGTTTAGAGCAAGCTTGAGTGAGCAGGGTTTGGCACCTCTGCTCTTGCTCTTCTAGGGCTTCCAGTGATTGTTCTTCAGCGCTGAATTCTTCAAGTTCTGCAGAACTGTGCTGGTAGTGGGCAATCACGTCTGAGAGGGTGGGACCATATTTGCGACAAACTTGCTTGAGTTCTAGAATCCGCTCTTCTACTCCCACAAGCCTTTGGGGGTCAGCTTCCAATCCTTCACCATAAGTACCAATCTGCCGTCCTGCTTCTACGACAGCAGCCAGCGCATCGTTCACTAAATCCCATACGCTTTGCAACTGAGCATCATAGGCAACCATCTGACTAAGAGTCACCTCTGCCTGTCCTAATAAGTCTGCTGCTGCTGGTACATCAGCATCGCTATGGTAAAGTGCTTGATAGACTTTGTAGCTCAGTTGTTGCAGCTCCACAACATGACTTAGACGCTGGCGTTCAAGCTCAAGCTGGGAGAATTCTTCCGGATCGCTTAGATTCGCTGCTTGCAGTTCTTGGACTTGATACTTTAGTAAGTCAAGTTGCTGCAATCGGTGGCGCTCAGATTGCCGCCGTTTCTCTAGAGCTAGGCGTGCCTCTTGGTAGCAGGCATAGTTAGCGGCAACAGTCTCCCGTTGCTCAGCATGAGCTAGACCACCATAAAGATCGAGCCAGTCGCGCACTTGGGCTGACTGCCCCACTTGAACAGTTTGACCTTGAGCTGTAATTTCTACCAGATGCTCTCGCAGGTCATGCATCAGTTGCCGATTGACCAGCACCCCGTTGACTCGTGACCGACTACGAAGGTTGCCACCGGAGGCTGTCACTTCCCGACTACAGACTATCGAAGTATCATCTATCAGCTCAATTTCCTGCTTGGCTAACCAAGTTATCAAGGTTGGATTCAAACCAAAACTTGCTTCGACAACTGCCCGTTCTGTACCAACGCGAATTGAGCGGCTCGTAACTTTACCTCCTAACACCGCATCAATTGCGTCTAAGATAATGGATTTGCCAGCACCAGTTTCGCCCGTCAAAACATTGAGCCCTGCACCAAATTCCAGCTCTAGTCGATCAATTAAGGCAAAATTTTCGATGCGCAGGGAGAGTAACATGGACCTAGGTTTACTGTGAGGGTAGATGTAGAATCATCCAACTTAGTAGATACTAGCCATCATTAATGATCCTACCTGCCGTTGAACAGGCTACAAGAATATATCAAATCATAAATTGTTACAATGCTTAACATAATCACTCCGATGCGGTCCCAGATTCATGAAAGATAAGACTGTCCCCCCTGCCTCCAATCGGTTTGAAGCAACGTATATGAAGACGACACCAGTTCTGCCACCAAATGGTGTCAAGGTAGCAGATCCGCATTTAGGAGTAGAGGAACACTCCGCTAACGGAGCTCTTTCGCAGGAAGCTCGGAACTTCGTAAGAGAGGTTCCCTCCGTTAGCAGAGCTCTTCCGCAGGAAGCTCGGAACTTCGTAAGAGAGCGCGAATCAAGCGCGGAGGTTTCCTCCGTTAGCAGAGCTCTTCCGCAGGAAGCTCGGAACTTCGTAAGAGAGCAACCAACAGCAACTACAATTACTCCCGAACTAGCAGCTACTCAAGGACTGCGTTATGACCCAATAGCAATCGCCGCTCATTACCGCAGTAGAAGGCTGCAAGTTTTGAGACGAATCGTAGGTGTCCTCTGGCTAGCCTTCGGCTTCGGATTAGGTCTGTGGTGGGATAAGCAACAGGGTCGGATTGCACAAAATCAGCAAAAACGAGCAATCCAGTTACGGGAATTGTTAACGAGTTTGGGACCAGCTTATATCAAGATTGGACAGGCTCTATCCACCAGACCAGATCTAGTGCCTTCTCTCTACCTAAATGAACTGACCCAGCTGCAGGACCAACTACCTCCCTTCCCTAACGCAGTTGCTTACCAGTTTATTGAAGAAGAACTAGGTGATCGCCCAGACCAGATTTATGCTGAACTATCGCCTCAGCCCATCGCTGCTGCTTCTTTGGGACAAGTGTACAAGGGTAAGCTGAAAACTGGGGAGACAGTTGCTGTAAAAGTTCAGCGTCCAGACTTACGAGAACGTATCACCGTAGACCTGTACGTTTTGCGTGGGCTTGCTGCCTGGGTCCAGAAAACTTTTAAGCAAATACGAAGTGACTTAGTAGCCATCTTGGATGAATTTGGTTACCGTATTTTTGAAGAGATGGACTACATCCAGGAAGGGCAAAATGCTGAGCGATTTGCCCGACTTTACGGTCATATTCCAGATGTTTATGTACCACGTATCTACTGGGAATACACAAACCGCCGAGTCCTGACAATGGAGTGGATCAATGGCACCAAGCTAACTCAGGTAGAGGCACTCCGTGACCAAGGCATTAACGCTCGTCACATTATAGAAGTTGGCGTCCACTGTTCCCTTAGGCAGCTACTGGAATATGGTTTTTTTCATGCTGACCCCCATCCAGGTAATCTGTTAGCAACTCCAGATGGCAAACTGGCATATCTGGACTTTGGCATGATGAGTGAGATCGAGCTTTATCAGCGGTACGGATTGATTGAAGCCGTAGTCCACATGGTCAATCGCGACTTTGAAGGTCTAGCACATGACTATGTGAAGCTAGGATTTTTGACACCTGACACAGACTTAACCCCAATTATCCCGGCTTTCGCTCGTGTCTTTGGTAATGCTTTAGGAGCAAGCGTAGCAGAACTCAACATTAAAAGCATTACCGATCAGTTATCGGAGCTGATGTATGAGTATCCCTTTCGGGTACCAGCTTTCTATGCCTTAATCATCCGCTCCCTTGTGACGCTAGAAGGGATTGCGATCCATATCGATCCTAACTTTAAAGTTCTCACTGCTGCCTACCCTTACATATCTAAGCGGCTGTTGACCGATCCATCTCCAGAATTACGAGCGTCGTTGCGCGATCTCCTGTTTAAGGATGGGCGTTTCCGCTGGAATCGGTTGGAAAACCTACTGCGAAATGCTCGTAGTAGCCAAGATTATGACTTTAATCAAGTTCTCGATCAAGCGCTAGACTTCCTATCTTCTGAACGGGGAGCTTTTATTCGCAATCACTTAATCGATGAGATTGTGAAAAATGTTGATACTTTGGGTCGAAATACAATAGACAACGTCACACATAAATTACGCCAACGCTTCCTGGCTGTTCCCTCGAAGCAGTCCGTGGGATTGACAGTTAATGAAACTCCCAGTTTGACAGTAGAGCAGCAGCAAACCTTAGACCATATCAAACGCATCTGGGATATTTTACAGGAAACTCCTGGCTTTGACCCCATGCAGCTAGCACCTCAGCTTCCTCAGTTGCTGCTAAAACCAGAAGTACAGCGCTTAGGTCAGCAACTCGCTGGTCGCTTTGCTCAGAGAACCGTCGCACGGCTAATCCGAGAAATGATTGCCGATTCACCCGGAGAGAAGAAGAGAGCTGGGGAAGCTGGGGAAGCAGGGGAGGCAGGGGGAGCGAGAAGACTGACTACTACTGACTTTGTTCCTTAATTCTGTTAAAGGGGAGCTTTCGTCAAGTTTCAACTTGATTCCGGATTGAAGGGTAGGACCTCAAATTGGGATTCCTGAAGTTCTGTCTAAAAACCAAAAAAATGGACTAGTACTCTCTTTCTCCCCCTGCCTCCCCTGCCTCCCCTGCTCCCCCTGCTCTCTTCTCCCCCTGCTCTCTTTTTAGGTTTTCTTCTAGCGCTTGAATCTGTTCCCGACGAGCTTCTAACTCTAGGGAGCGACGTGCTAGATCTTGGTTTTGCAAGGTCAGACTTTGCCGCCACTGCTCAGCCCGCTCAGCCTCCTGTTGCAAAAAGGTTGGTGTAATGCCGGGGGTTAAGTAGGTTCGCACCAAATCCAGAATCCAAGGAGTAGCATCTTGAAAATGCTCAACCTCACCTGTGGCAGAAATCTCTACTAACACGAGTAGATCCTTACTTAATGTAAGTGCTATTGATGTAGGAACAAACACATCTTCAGCTAGTACTACCCAGATATATTCAGCTTCCTGACGCGCCAGTAAGCGTAAAACCCCTTCGCCCGAGTGTATTTGCTTTTGGACTTGAGCTAGATGTAGCATAGCTTCTTGTTATCTACCTAGTTGAGTGACTAGGGAGTAGGGGACTTACGGCGGCGACCAGACTATATAGTTACGCTAAACGACGGAGGCGTTGCTGTAGGATTTGAACCTGTTTTTCAGCTTCTTCCAGAGCCGCTCGCGTTACTTCTACCACCTCAGCTGGAGCTTTGCTGACAAAATTAGGATTATTCAGTCGTCCAGAGAGCGATTTAATTTCAGCTTCTACTTTACCTAAGTCTTTCTGTACTTTGGTCCGTAGTGCCTCTATATCCACAACACCAGCAAGTGGAATCAGGACCTGTATTGTGCCCACAACACCAGCAATCGCTGATTTAACTTCCACATTATCTGCAACAGTAAGCCTCAATGACTCCACTTTTGCTAGATCCTGAATGTAAGACTGCCCAATTGAGAGAATTTGGTGTTCGCGATCGCTTTGGGTTTGCAAAACAACTGGCACCTTGACACCAGATTTGATATCTGCCTCAGCCCGTAGGTTACGAATTGTGCGGATTGTGTTAAATAGTAGCTCAAACTGCTGCTCTAGCTCCAAGTCAATCAGTGCGGTATCCACTTCTGGGTAGGATTGCAATGCCAAGGTTTGCTGCCCTGCTGCTTGCGTCAGCGTTTGCCAAATTTCCTCTGTAATGTGCGGCATAAAAGGATGGAGTAATTTCAGCGTTCCTTCCAGTACATAGCCAAGGGTTTGTTGAGCTACTAGCCGCAATGGAGTAGATCCCCCTTGCTGTAAACGAGATTTCACCAGTTCAATGTACCAGTCGCAGAAGTCACCCCAGATAAAATCGTAGAGTCCCTTCGCTGCTTCCCCCAAACCATAGTTATCAATATCGTGACGAGTTTGTCGCACTACCTGATGAAAGCGGGAGAGCATCCAGCGATCGCTCATTTCTAAGCGTTCGGATGGTTTACCCAACTGTTGTGGAGTTTTGCCATCCAGATTCATCATCACAAACCTGGCTGCATTCCAAAGTTTATTGGCAAAATTGCGGGACGCTTCTACTGAAGGCGATTCATCAGTCTTGCGGTTATACTCCAGCCGAATATCCTGACCTGCTCCAGCCACTTCTTTCACCAACGTGTAGCGCAGAGCATCTGTACCGTACTTATCAATCAGCAACAGCGGATCGATGCCATTGCCAGCTGTCTTGGACATCTTCTTGCCGTTTTCATCCAGTACCAACCCATGGATATAGACGTCTTTAAAAGGCATTTGACCAGTAAAGTGTCCCGCCATCATCGTCATCCGAGCTACCCAGAAGAAGATAATGTCAAACCCAGTCACTAGAGTTGATGTTGGGTAGTAGCGGTTGAGATCTTCAGTTTGGTTAGGCCAACCCAGAGTCGAAAAAGGCCAAAGACCAGAAGAAAACCAGGTATCCAACACATCTGGGTCTTGCTCTAATTTGACAGCAGAACCGAATTGTGTTTTGGCTTTTTCTTGTGCCTCGGTTGCATTGTAAGCAACAACAAACGGCGTCTCGTCCGTAATCTCTCCACCTGTTTCACTAACTGCATACCAAGCAGGGATTTGATGTCCCCACCAGAGCTGCCGTGAGATACACCAGTCTTCCAATTTTACCAACCAGTCTCGATAGACCTTAGTCCAACGCTGAGGCACAAACTCTGGAGAATTCTGCCGATCTAAGAATTCCAGTGCTCGTTCGGCTAGAGGGCGAATTTTCACAAACCACTGAGTTGAGAGCAAGGGTTCGACCGGGACTTTGCCGCGCTCACTGTATGGCACTGTATGCTTATAATCCTCCACCTTCACCAAGAACCCGTCTGCCGCTAGCTGCTGCACCACATTTTTTCGAGCCACAAATCTGTCTTGCCCTTGAAACGGTCCAGCATTTTCATTCAAAGAGCCATCCTTGTTCATTATGTTGATGAATGGCAGTTGATGACGCTGACCCATCTCGAAATCATTGGGGTCGTGAGCTGGTGTCACCTTCACACAACCCGTGCCAAAAGCTGGATCGACCAACTCATCTGTAATCACTGGGATTTCCCGTCCCATAATTGGCAGCTTCAGCGTCTTACCAATCAAATGTCGGTAGCGGTCATCGTTAGGATTAACCGCGACAGCTGTATCCCCCAGCATTGTTTCTGGTCGAGTCGTCGCCACCTCTACATAACCAGAGTCATCTGTGAGGGGATAGCGGAAGTGCCATAGATGCCCATTGACCTCCTGTTTGTCCACCTCCAAGTCAGAAACTGCCGACTGAGAGGCTGGGCACCAATTCACCAAATACTTACCCCGATAGATTAGCCTCTCCTCATAGAGTTGGATAAAGGCTTCCAGTACAGCCCTAGACAATCCCTCATCCATCGTGAACCGCTCCCGCGACCAATCCACCGAGACACCTAAACGTCTGAGCTGATTAACAATGGCACCTCCAGATTCAGCCTTCCATTGCCAAGCTCTAGTCAGAAAAGCCTCTCGTCCCAAGTCATAGCGGGTTTTACTCTCAGTTTTGAGCTGTTTTTCCAGGATGGTTTGGACGGCAATACTAGCATGATCTGTACCTGGCAACCATAGGGTGTTGCACCCCTTCATCCTGTGGTAGCGGATCAGCACGTCAATCAGCGTACTCTCGAAAGCATGCCCCATATGTAGGCTACCCGTGACATTAGGCGGGGGAATGACGATGCAATAGGGTTCACCGCCACGATCGGGATGGGCTTGGTAGACTTGGTTTTCTTCCCAGTATTTTTGCCACTTGGCTTCAGTGGTGAAGGGGTCATAGAGGCTGGGCAATGTTGGGATTGTTGCGGTCATGGAGGGAAAACTATTTGAAGACAGAGTTATTTACGATTTTGCCACATGGCTAGGGGGCAAAAAAAAGGACGCCTAACGCGCCCCCAAAAACTCACAAAAACTCGCTCTACACCCTAGCCGCAATCTTTGCCTCTTTAGCCGTCAGCCGCTCATAAGTTTCCCGCATCTTTAGCCCCGTCAGCACCTGGAACAGCCCAGTCCCATTATTAGAACCCGGATACTCTCGATGTTGGAGCAACAAATGCGTCATCTCACCCTGGTACTTGGTAGAGGTCTTACTCAAATGCGTCTCGATGTAAATCACTTCCTCTAGGTTATCGAACTGACCATCCACTTCTAGGACGGATACATAACGACCGTAGTACACATCTGCTCCATAGAACATTTGCATCCCAGGGTAGGAACAGGTTAGCTTGCGCCCACAGGGCGTCCAATGAATGGTTGAACCTTCATCGAATAGGTAAACTGGCTCTAACCCTTCCTTGTCCTCCTTCTGGAGCATCCGGACTCGCAGCACTCTACGCTCCTTGTCCTCTTTAATTAGCTGCGTAGGTAACACCTGAATAACGATGTCAGCAAATTCCTTCTGTGGATCGATGTAAGCATTGAAGTCAGGGCGACGCGAATTGATTGCTGCTAGCACGTCTTCGTAGCGGTGACCCCGCTCTGCCATATCTCGCTGAATTTTCCAAGCAATCTTAACTTCGTCGCTAATGTCGAGATAGACACTGAAGTCTAAGAGCGATCGCACCCGCTCGTCATATAAAGGATGCAGCCCTTCTATAACAATAATGTGATTCGGCTCTATCCGCTCTGGCGGGTCAATCATGCCGGTTTCGTGGTTGTAAATTGGCTTATCGATTGCCTGACCGCTCTTGAGCGCTTTGATTTGCTCATACATCAGGTCAAAGTTGTTGGCTTTGGGGTTAAGTGCAGTTATCCCTGTTTCTTTGCGCTGTTTGCGGTCCAAACTGTGGTAGTCATCTAGACAAATGACGGTGATTAATTCCTCTCCAAACAAGTCGGACAACCGACGCAAAAAAGTAGATTTACCACATCCGGAATCTCCGGCAACGCCAATTAGAACCACGCGGTCCGGCTTACTGCTCATAGGTATCCTCTAACGACAAGATGGGTTAATTTTTAGTTTGTTGGCTTGGCTTATTTGTAGCCCGGAGTTTACTCTTTCAGTCTGTACTAAGGTTAAGTCACCCTAGTACAAAGGCAAGATTCAGTACAGGTATGCAGCAGTTTAACAGCTCCCCTTTGGAGAAAACCTCAGCTGTTGCTGGTAAGTATTTAATCCTACTGTTACAGGAGATCCTACCAGAATAGAATCCCCTATACAAGTCATGGTGGTGAGCGTTATCGTCTGGCTTAATACTTATGCTAATGTTTAGTTGCGCATTTTTATTAAAAAAAAATGAAATTGACTCGCTCTTGACATTCTACTGGTGCTTTAACCTGTAGGGTAGTAAGGACTCAGGTGCTGGATTTTTACGAGCCACCTGTATGAAAGTGGGTCAGCGAAGCAAGGCATAAGCTACGAATGCTACTTGGCCTTAGCTCTAGTATCTAGCTCCACAAATCCGGTAGAGATAGAGCAGGAGCTGTGGTAAACAATGATATCACAGCTACAAGTGAAGTTCGGTTCGGAGAAATGACAGCTATGTACAATTCAAGCACCGCTGATCGTGCTGCTAATACAGTATCTGGCAGCCGCGTGTTCCTTTACGAGGTTGTAGGTCTGCGTCAGAACGAAGAGGCTGACAATCTGAGCTACCCTATTAGGCAAAGTGGCAGCGTGTTTATTAGAGTGCCTTACAGCCGCATGAATCAAGAAATGCAGCGAGTCGCTCGCCTAGGTGGCAAAATTGTCAGCATCCGCCCCTTAAATGGTGGTAGTGAAGTAAATGGCAAAGCCATGCTCACGACTGCTGGAAGCAACGTGAATGCCTCTACAGCTCCATCAGAAGAACTAAAGTCGAAGAAGTTAGAAGAAAAGCCCATGACTCAAGCCAAGGCCAAAAGTGATATTCCAGTTAACATTTACCGTCCTAATGCTCCTTTTGTTGGGCGGTGCATATCCAATGAAGAGTTGGTGCGCGAGGGTGGAATCGGTACTTGCCGCCATTTGAAGTTTGATCTCTCTGGTAGCGAACTGAGGTATCTGGAGGGCCAAAGTATTGGTATTATCCCACCGGGAACTGACAAAAACGGTAAGCCGCAAAAACTCAGATTGTACTCCATTGCCTCCACCCGTCATGGGGACGATCTCAATGATAAAACGGTCTCATTATGTGTCCGACAACTTGAGTACAAACACCCTGATACAGGTGAGACAGTTTATGGTGTTTGCTCTACCCACCTTTGTAACCTCCAACCTGGAGATGAGGTGAAAATTACCGGACCAACTGGTAAGGAAATGTTACTGCCAGAAGATCCAAACATTAATGTCATCATGATGGCGACAGGTACTGGAATTGCACCCTTCCGGGCTTATCTATGGCGAATGTTCAAAGAAACTCACGAAGACTATAAGTTCAACGGTTTTGCTTGGCTAATCTTTGGTGTAGCAACAACTCCCAATATTCTGTATAAGCAAGAACTAGAAGAACTACAGCAGCAGTATCCCGATAACTTCCGATTGACCTACGCCATAAGCCGCGAACAGAAAAATAAAGAAGGCGGTAGGATGTATATCCAACATCGCTGCGAAGAGTTAGCAGAAGATCTGTGGAACTTGATTGAAAAAGACAATACCCACACCTATATATGCGGATTAAAGGGCATGGAAGGCGGGATTGATGAAGCTCTTTCTACCGCAGCAAGTGCTAAAGGCGTAAACTGGGCGGATTACCAGAAGGAAATTAGAAAAGCTGGTCGTTGGCATGTGGAAACATATTGAGGAGTAGCAAAGGAAGACAAGAAGCGCGAAACTTCGGGTATAAAGGGAGTGGGGAGTAGGGATAGAGAAGGTTGGAAGCTCTAATTCCCCTACTCCCTCTCTTCCTTACTCCCCTCTGTTCCTCACATGGAGGGTTTGTGGCTTTCAATATCGGTTTGCTGGGGTTAGGGACTGTGGGTACAGGAGCAGTTCAACTATTGCTCGACAAGAGTGGACGTCACCCGTTGTTACAGGAGTTGGTAATCCGTCGGGTGGGAGTGCGATCACTCAACAAAACCCGCGCTGTCTCCCTCCCATTGCAAGTTTTGACAACTGACTTAGAGGCGATTGTCTCTGATCCAGAGGTTGATATTGTGGTAGAAGTTTTGGGGGGACTTGAACCAGCGCGTTCGCTCATCCTAAAAGCTATTAACCACGGTAAGCACATTGTTACTGCTAACAAAGCTGTCATTGCTCTCTATGGTGACGAAATCTTTACTGCTGCAAACCAAGCAAGGGTCTACGTTTTGCTGGAAGCTGCTGTAGGCGGTGGTATTCCAGTTATTCAACCCTTGAAGCAATCCTTAGGTGTCAACCGCATTCAGGCTGTTACTGGTATCGTTAATGGCACCACTAACTTTATCCTCACAGCAATGCACGCTGCTGATAGGGCTTTTAACGATGTTTTAGCAGATGCTCAACGCCTGGGTTATGCGGAAGCAGATCCAACCGCTGATGTAGACGGCTTAGACGCAGCTGATAAGATTGCCATATTAGCATCATTAGCCTTTGGCGGACGGATCAAATTGCCAGAAGTCTACCGTGAGGGGATTCGCCAGGTGAGTCAGGCAGATATTGCTTATGCCCGCAAGCTCAACTTTGTCATTAAATTATTGGCAATTGCCAGACAAGAACAAACATATCCAAGCAATCAACTACAGGTAAGGGTTCATCCCACCCTGGTGCCTCAATCGCATCCCTTGGCTAGCGTTAATGGTGTCTACAATGCCATTCTCATTGAGGGGGAACCAATTGGACAGGTGATGTTCTTTGGTCCCGGTGCTGGTGCTGGTGCAACTGCTAGTGCAGTTGTTTCGGATATTTTAAACATTGTTGCTGACTTAAAAACTCGTGCCCAGGCTTCGGCAACAAATGTTACTGCCCATCCACTTCTAACCTGCTCTCACCAAGACTACTGTAGAGTTGCCCCCATGGCAGATCTGGTAACTCGATTTTACGCCCGCTTCCTCACTCAAGATCATCCCGGCGTCATCGGCAAGTTGGGAACCTGCTTTGGTAGCCATGGCGTCAGTCTAGAATCTGTTGTACAAACTGGTATCCAAGGAGATTTAGCAGAGATTGTTGTCGTTACTCATGATGTACGTGAGGGCGACTTCCGCTCTTCCCTCAACGAAATTAGCACCCTAGAAGCAGTAGATAGCATTCCTAGCGTGCTGAGGGTACTCTGAAGAGGGCAGGGGAGCCCTCTGCTCTTCTATTCTGGAAGTCTTTGACTACCAACAACCTGTTGCTTGTATGCTTCAAACTCCTCGGCTAACTCTTTGCGGGTTGAAGCTTTCAATAAATAGCGGCTGATGAACCAAACAGAGTAACCAATGCCAATCAACTGGAAAGTCGGTGAGAGCAATGGAATGTCATCTAGAGCATCTAGCACTGCCAAGACGACCCTGACTGCGATAAATGCGGCGATGATGAGAGCAATGCTGGTCAGGGGCTGTCTATACTTGTTATAAAACTGGAAGATGTAATCAGGCAGTTGTGCCAGAAAAACAGAGACTTGTTCGCCAATCCGCTCCCATTGCTGATTGGATTGCGATGCAGGCGGTAGCTTTGCTATGGGCGCTGAGTCCGATGGCTTTATTGCCTCAGGGGAAGTAGTACCGGTGTATTCTGGTGGTTGTTGCATTTGGGATTCCATAGTTTCTGCTGTTGTTATTTTAAGAATGACAACCTAGGACTGTTAACTTGGCGATACCCTGGCGCTTCGCACCGCCAGTCAGTAATAGAGAACGGTTTTGGCTACTGTTCAACCATAGTTAATCTCAAGTCCTGCTTCATCGACTCCAAGATAGAGAGTAACAACTTATTGCTTACAATAGCCGATTCTACTGGATATTCTGGCTTTTTTAACTGATCGCGTTCAATTAACACATTGCCATTGATATTTCGTTAACACAATGCGTAGTCTAATCTACAGCAGGATGAGGGCGACTATTGCTCCTAGCGGACTTTATCGCTACACCTTAGAGCGAGAGTGGAATGCAATTGCTCCTCGCATCGGCTTTGTGATGCTTAATCCTAGTACTGCTGACGCTACGAGCGATGATGCCACTATTCGCCGCTGTATAAACTTTGCCCAGTCCTGGGGCTACGGCGCAATTGAGGTAGTAAATTTGTTTGGCTACAGAGCAACCCAACCATCTCAACTCCGTCTCACCCCAGACCCAATTGGTTCTGAAAATGACCGTTACATATTGGACATGAGTCAACAAGCGCCGGAAATTGTTGTCGCTTGGGGAAATTATGGACACTATCTACAACGATGTCAGACAGTTAGCCGTCTACTGAGCGATCACCAAGGGGTCTACTGCCTAGGAATGACGCAATCTGGTCACCCGCGTCACCCACTCTACCTTAAAAGAGACGCCGCTAGAATTGCGTTCTCCCACGCCCCGTTCTCGAACAATTAGCCACCAGCCGCAAATGTTGCCATGATGACAATTGAGAGCAAGAGCCCAGGGACAAGCAGCAGTATCAGCATCAAAAGGTCATGTGGGGTCATTACTATCACCTTACCTAATGTCTTGTTCCAACTTTAACAATCTTTGATTAGGTTGGGGAGCCGAGAGATACTGAGTAAGTTGCCTACCTACCGCTACCTGGAAAACTCAAACCTTTAAGGGGGTATGCTATCTCTGCCTCTGTCAGTCCTCGGCACTGAACTAGGACACCAAAGCCGCCCAGCCCCATAGGATTCATTAACTGATGCAGCGCTTCACGCTGTCGCAGCAAGAACGAGAGACCTTGTTTTGAACTTACTGCATCACCAGTAGAGAGTGCGGCAAGGCGTTCACCCAGTCCTAATGCCATCAGAAATAGCCCTTGCTGTGTAAAACCGATCTTATGCAACCCACACAGCTCACCCCATAGCTCCAGGGCAGTGAAGTCTACATGAGCGGTAATATCTTGCCGCCCAATATTTATATAGGGGTTGTCATGATGTTGATGGCGGTAGTAGCACTGTAGTGTTCCGCGTAGCCTAGCAGGGCTGTAGTAACGAGCAGACGGATAGCCATAATCAATAGTTAGCAGATACCCGCGCTGTAGCCGCTCTCCAACTGCTTTCAGCCAGTCCAATGCTGCCAAGTTAACTTCGCTACGGTAGCCAGAAGGGTACGCCCTAGAGGGCAGCTCTATTCCAACTAAATCAAAGTACTCTGCCAGCCATTGGGTAGAGAGTTTGTCGATAACCTCAACCAAACCCGTCGTGACATAAACTTCTCGCAGCTTTCCCTGGTCGATAATAATCTGATGGACTGGCAGCGCGTCCACCAGCTCATTAGAAAAACAGCAACCAACAATCGAGCCAACCGGGATCTCCTCCAACGTTGCCCATTTGATTTTCTCTTTCTCCCCCAGCTTCCCCAGCCTCCCCTGCTCCCCCTGCTCTCTCCTCCACAGCCGCTGCTGCTCATGCCTTAAAGCATCTGACCGTTCCACAATCATGTAGTCTAGTGCTGCGTAGAAATCTGAGTGGTGGCGGTATAAATATCTCAGAATGTCAGCTGCTAGAAGCCCTTGACCAGCTCCTAGTTCTAATAATGTAAAGGGCGTCGGTTGGTCTAGAATCTCCCACATCTGGAGAAATTGCTCTGCCAACAGTTCACCGAAGTCTGCCCCAAGGTGAGGGGAGGTAAAAAAGTCCCCTTGTGGTCCAATATCGATAGCCCTGGTAGCGTAGTAGCCGTGTTCAGGCTCATACAGTACCAGATCCATATACTCGGCAAAGGTGAGGCGCTGATTAGGGCTCTCGGCAATACGACAAGCTAGCACCCCACATAGTGCCGGATTAGAATCATCTGCAAGAGAGTGACTAGCGATCAACCGACCCCATGATAATGTCAATACTACCCAAGATAGTTACAATATCGGCAACTTTCACGCCCCGTAACAACTGAGGTAAGACCTGGACGTTGTTAAAGTCGGCTGCACGAATCTTCCAGCGCCAGGGAAAAACGTTATCATCTCCGATCAGATAAATGCCCAGTTCACCTTTGCCGCTTTCAACTCTAACGTAGTGTTCACCTTTAGGAATTTTAAAGGTAGGAGCAACCTTCTTGCTAATGTACTGGTAGTCAAACCCACTCCACTCAGATTTCGGACCTGCTGCCAGACGCTTGGCTTCTAGGTTCTCATAAGGACCACCAGGAAGTCCCTCGATTGCTTGGCGGATGATCTTGACAGATTCGCGCATCTCCCGAATTCGCACTATATATCGAGCAAAGCAATCTCCAGCAGTTTCCCAGTGTACTTCCCAGTCGAAGTCGTCATAGCACTCGTAATGGTCTACCTTCCTGAGATCCCACTTCACCCCAGAGGCACGTAACATGGGACCAGAGAGCCCCCAGTTGATGGCTTCCTCACGGCTGATGGTGCCAACGCCTTCAACCCGTCGTCGGAAGATGGGATTGTTTGTAATCAGGCGCTCGTACTCGTCGACCTTAGGTAAGAAATAATCACAAAAATCAGAACATTTGTCTACCCAACCATAGGGCAAATCTACTGCTACTCCCCCGATTCGGAAGTAGTTATTATTGACCATGCGATAGCCCGAGGCAGCTTCCCACAAATCATAAATCATCTCGCGTTCGCGGAAGATGTAGAAAAAGGGGGTCTGAGCGCCAACGTCAGCCATAAACGGTCCTAGCCATAACAGATGATTGGCAATCCGGTTCAATTCCAACATGATGACCCGGATATAACTGGCACGTTTGGGGACTGGAATGTCAGCTAGTTTTTCTGGGGCATTGACGGTGACAGCTTCATTAAACATCCCCTCTGCATAGTCCCAGCGACTAACATAAGGGACAAACATAATATTGGTACGATTTTCGGCGATTTTTTCCATGCCACGGTGCAAGTATCCGATCACTGGCTCGCAATCTATGACATCTTCGCCATCTAAGGTAACAATGAGCCGCATGACCCCATGCATGGAAGGGTGGTGGGGACCCATATTGAGGACCATGGGCTCCGTTCTGGTTTCGATTCTTGCCATGACGATCTTTAGTTTTGTAGCATTGCTTCAATTGTAATCTCACCCCTGACTAGAAGAGGACAAGGGGCAGGGGGGACAAGGGGAATAGAATGTGTAATGTCATAATTTAAGCATGAAAGTTAAAGATACTAATACTTCGATCCCCAACCAGACGGAAGGGCTAACGTTTGCGCATGTGCCAGTGTTAAGCCGGGAGTTAGTTGAGGGGTTAGCAGTTCGTCCTGGTGGGCATTATTTAGATGCAACAGTGGGGGGCGGTGGTCACAGCCGCCTCATCTTAGCAGCGGCACCAGATGTACGGGTAACGGCAATTGACCGGGACGAACAGGCAATTATGGTTGCTAGAAAGCAATTAGCAGTTTATGGTGATCGCATCCAGTTTGTGAGAGAAAATTTTGCGCTCTATAAGCCAGACAGGGTTTTTGATGGCGTAGTCGCTGATTTAGGTGTCAATTCTGCCCAACTGGATACACCTGAACGAGGTTTCAGTTTTCGCCATTCAGCTAAATTGGACATGCGAATGGATCAGCGGCAATCGCTAACAGCTGCTGAGGTGATAAACCATTGGGATGAAGCACAATTAGCAGATATCTTCTTCAAGTATGGGGAGGAAAGACTGTCGCGGAGAATTGCAAGACGTATAGTCGAGCAACGTCCATTCCAGACAACGACAGAATTAGCCGATGTGATCGCTCGTTGTGTCCCCTCTCAGTACCGCTATGGTAGAATTCACCCTGCCACTCGTGTCTTTCAAGCCCTACGGATTGTGGTTAACGATGAGTTAACCTCCCTAGAAACCTTCCTGGCACGGATGCCCAGCACTTTAACCCCTGGTGGTAGAATTGGGATTATCAGTTTTCATAGTCTTGAAGATCGACTGGTGAAGCACGCACTTCGCTCCTCACCGATATTACAAGTGATAACCAAAAAGCCAATAACACCGCAAGCAGATGAACTAGAGCAAAATCCTCGCTCCCGCTCTGCCAAGCTAAGGATCGCAATGAGGATCAACTAACTACTCTACGTGACCAAACGATTCGCAATTGATGGGTACAAGCCCCAGCAGTCACGCGAAGCTAAGGAAACGTCTTCAATCAGCGATGGGTTCAAGCTCCCGCTGATTATAATTGCGGCGAATTGCGAATTGTTATTGACTGGTACCTTTCATTCTGCTACCTTACATACTCTTTCTGGCTTTCTCCAACTTCCTCTACTCGACGCGGTAGCTCAACGCGGAATGTGGAGCCTTGATTTAACTTACTTTCAACTGTAATCGTTCCTTTCATAATATGAACTAACGATTTAGTGATCGCAAGTCCCAAGCCAGTTCCAGGATATTTACGCGTAGTTGTCTGGTCGACTTGTCGAAATTCCTCAAAAATATGGTTGAGTTCGGCTGCTGCAATACCAATGCCAGTATCCTTGACAATAAGCAATAGCCGATTCGGGGTAAGTTCTCTCACTTTCACTTCTACACTGCCAGATTCAGTGAACTTAATCGCGTTGGAGAGTAAGTTGACAAGCACCTGCCGCAAACGATTGCTATCGTTGACGACTTGTGAATTGTCAAGAGATACATCAACGATCAAATCCAAGGACTTTTGATCGGCTAGAGGCTGGAGTTCTGCAATTGTTGTTGATATTAATTGAGTTAGATTAAACTCTTCGGTTTTTAGGGACAAGCGTCTAGCTTCGATTTTAGAAAAGTCAAGAATATCGTTAATCAGTGCCAATAGGTTTTTACCATTGTTGAGAATACGTTCTACCATTTCTACCTGGGCAGAACCTAAAGGTGCAAGGCGTTGACGCAGTAAAACTTGAGCAAAGCCAATGATAGAATTCATTGGTGTGCGCAGTTCATGGGACATGGTAGCAAGAAACTGGGACTTCAATCGAGCAGCTTCTAGTAGTTGCAGGTTCTGCTGCTCGATCTGTTGCCGATTCAATTCCAAGTCATGATTTTGGCGTGCTAGGGTTTCGTTTTGAACGGCTAAGCGTTCCTCTCGTTCTTCTAATGTGTTGATCAGTCGAGCATTGTTAATCGCGATCGCAGCTTGTTCGCCTACCGCCATCAGTAGGTTTTGGTCTTCCACATCAAATGCTCTAGGATTTTCCCAATTCCCAATTGCCAGGACTCCCAGCCGTCCTGCTTGTGCTGACTCGATAGCTACGGCGTACATCGAGGCTGGCATATCAGGTATGTTAGGGAGATAGGATGAACTCCCTTCCTGTTTGAACAATTGAGATTTGCCAGTTAAAAACACATGCGCTAAAAATCCGGTTTTAGAATTAAGGGGATCTTGGGACAGCAATTTTTCTATGCCAGTTCCGGCTGTAGCGGTCAAATCTAGTTGATTTGTTTGGGGGTTATGAAGTTCGATCAAACAGAATTGAGCTTCTCCTATCGCATCGCAGACTGCCCCAACCATGACTTGCAGTAGATTCGGTAGGTTAGTCAATCGCTGGTTTAGGAGGTTGGAGATCCGCTGTAGCGCCCGGAGTTGTTGCTGCTGTTCACCCAAAATAATGATGGCTTGACGCAGATTTTCGCCGATGTCTGTTGCCTCTTGGTAGAGTCTGGCATTATCAACTGCCAGTCCCGCTCGACGACCCAGCTCTTCTGCCAAAGCCAGATCGGTTTGATTGTAGGTGCGACCAGATTCTGCTGAAATCAAGCTGATTGCACCTAAGGTTCGCCCTCGTGCTTTCATTGGCACACAGATTAAGGACTTAGCGTCAAGCTGACGCAAAAGCTCATGATGTTCAGCGTCATCAGCAGCCTCTGCTAAGTTTGAGTCAGAAATTTGGGGATACAACGCTGACTGACCATTGCGGATGACTTGAGTAACACCAAATGCTCTGCTAGGGTTGACCGGGTAGCGGCGCTGTAGCTCAATTGCCCATCGTTCTTTAGCAGGGTTAGAATGAGCTACAGCTACTAGGGTTAAAGATTGATCTGCTTCTACTGTATAGATAGTACACCAGTCAGTCAGCCGAGGTACTGTCAGGCGAGCTAGGTTCTCCAGAGTAGTTTTGTATTCTAGGGAGGCTGCTAATATAGCGCTAGCCTCAGCCAGGAAACGTTCTCGCCCCTCACTCCGCTTGCGTTCTGTAATATCCCAAAATGCCCCAACGCTGCCTCTAGATTTGCCCTGTTCATCAAACAGTGGGGCCGCATTACCCAGCAGCTTCGCAACTTGTCGACCTTCATGCGTGACTACATCAAGCTCCACATCTAAGACTTCAACGCCTGTAGCGGCAGACCTCATAGGGAGTTCGGCATCTGTCAATTCTTTGCCGTGGCGGTAAAACTTGTAAGATGATTGCTCTACCTCAGCAGTCTTCATGGAGGCATCACTATCAGGTGATAAACCTAATAACTTTGTTAGAGAAGGGTTGATGCGGATGTGTTGGCATTCAGGATCTTGGGCAATCGCAATCCCAATCGGAATGACATCCAGCAGTGTTTCTAACTCGTTGATCCGCCGTTCCAAATCGCGATTCAGTTTAACAATTTCTGCCTCTGAGCGCTTGCGTTCGCTCAAGTCTAGGACAAAGAATATACCAGTTTCCGCAATTCCTTCTACCAAGGCTCCCCCCAGTAGCACAGGGATGCGACTACCATCTTTGTGAATGTATTCCTGCTCGATGTGGCGGCAAAATCCCAATCTTATGAGTTCTTCTGTCATTCGCTCATGCACGCTTGCGGATTCTCGCGCCACTATTTCGCGCCAATTCAATCTTCCGGCGATTAAATCTTGGCGAGAATAGCCCACAATTTCTAAGAAAGCGTCATTGGCGTCTAGGATATTGCCGCTAAAACTCGCCACCATCAACCCAATAACACTGGATTCAGCTAGACGTCTAAACCGGGATTCACTTGCTCTAAGGGCCTGCTCTAACCGCTTAGACTCAGTAATATCGGTGAGAACACCTGAGATCCGTAAAGGACAGCCGAATGAGTCACGCTGGGCTTTTCCTCTAGCAATGCAGTAGCGATACTCACCCGAAGCATGGCGGATCCGAAATTCCACTTCACATTTCTCACTCCGAGTTAAATGAGCTGAGATCGCAGCATGGATTCGTGGCAAGTCATCAGGGTGCATGAGTTCTGTGAAAGCGGCAGGAGTCAGGCTAAATTCAGAGCGCGATACGCCAATAATTTCTAGGAGCCGCTCATTACAATAAACTTCATCGGTAGCACAATACCAATCCCAGATCCCATCGTTAGCGCCTTCTAGAACTAACCGATAGCGCTCTTCGCTTTCCTTCAGTTTCTGATTAGCAATCGCCGTTTGGATCTCAGCTTCGCGAACACGAATGGCATGACGCAGGGTTTGATAGAGGCTGTCAGGTGTTACCTTGGCCTTGGACAAGTAATCGTAAGCCCCAGCTTTCATCACTTGGACAGCAACTTGTTCGTCTCCTTGTCCAGTCAGAACGACCAAGGGTACTGTAATATTCGAAGCACGTATTTGTTGAACCAGGCTAAGACCGTTTCCATCTGGTAGCCGATAATCGAGGAAGACGCAGTCAAAAGGTTGTTGTAGCGCCGCAAGCGCTCCTTTGCAGTCACTAACTTCCACCATCTCAGTTTGAACGCCAGCGGCTTTCAGCGCGCGGCGTACTGCCATGCGATCAACTTCATCATCGTCTACTATCAAGATTTTGACAGTTTCCATAACCCATCGTGCAATCTTAGTTTTCAGATTTAATCCAAAATCTAAAAACTTTATGTTTGACTACGGCATTTCGCTTAATGTCCAGTATTGATCGAGTGTTCTTACTGCTTCTACAAATCGAGAAAATGTAACGGGCTTGAGAATATATCCGGCTACATTTAGATGATAAGCTTCTACCTTATCTCTATCTTCGTTTGAAGTAGTGAGAACGATCACCGGAATCGCTCTAAGTTCCAAATCTGCTCGCAATTCCCGAAGAAACTCAATTCCATTCATCTTCGGCATGTTGAGATCAAGTAAAATCAGCCTCCTCTCTATTGGAATCAAGGGATAGGAGCCATTAGAACCTCGAAGCATATCTAAAGCCTCTAACCCATTACCTGCCACATACAGCGGATTAGCAATGTTATTCTTCTTAAACGCTCTCCTCACGTTCATGACATCTACTTCGTCATCTTCAACAAGTAAGATGTTTGTCCTTGTGTCTCTCATTAAGTATTATTAAGCCTAATATATTCTATAGTTACAGTTTGTTTGAGCGTTTGCCTCATTCATTTGGTAGGTTGCTTAGGCCAAGTAAAGTAAAATGTTGCTCCTTCACCTTCCTGAGATTTTATCCAGATAGTGCCCCCTTGACTTTCTACAATTTTCTTAACGATCGCAAGACCGATCCCTGTGTTTTCACTTTCGTCACGGGCTTCTAGGGTTTGAAAGATGCCGAACACTCTTTCATGATACTGAGGTGCAATACCAGCGCCATTGTCGGCTACGGTAAACTCATAGAACTTACCTTGCTCCCGAGCGGAAATTTGCACTCTACCATCCGCCCTCGGGTGATGCTTGATGGCATTGCTAATGAGATTAGTAAACACCTGCTCTAAGGGCAACCGTTCAGTCACCAGTGTTGGTAGTAATGGTTCTACTTCTATCGTAAAGGTTTGTGGAAAGCCAAGGGAGTCGATAATCTCGTTTAGCAGGGCGGTGACAGACACCTTCGACGTTTCTGTTCGCAGGCGCCCCACACGGGAATAAGCTAACAAGCCATTGATCAGTGCTTCCAGACGATGAACCCGCCCACGCAGCAAATTCATTTGGTGCCGGGTGTCGTCGGTTAGTTGCTCACTTAGGTCTTCTTCTATCCACTGAGAGAGATTGGCGATCGCCCGTAGCGGTGCTTTTAGGTCATGAGATGCCACATAGGCAAACTGGTCGAGTTCTTGATTGCGTTTTTCCAAAATAGCATTGGTCCGTGCTAGGACTGCTGTGAGGTAGGTCAATTCATCTGCTCGGGCTTTTAGCGCTTCCTCCGATGCTTTGCGTTCGCTAATATCGGTGCAGGTGCCAACCCATTCCCGGATGCTACCGTCCGCTGCCAGCACAGGTACTCCGCGAGCGCTGAAGTAACAGTAACTACCATCCTTCGCCCGGACACGATATTCAGCCGTGTAGGGACTTTTCGTCTGCACCGCCTGCCGCCAGATTTGGGCGGTATGATCGCGATCCTCTGGGTGTAGAGCATCTATCCAACCCCAACCTCTAACTTCACTTTGACTTTGACCAGTAAAAGCTCGCCAACCAGGTATGTCCTCAACTTTTCCTTCAGCATCTGTAGTCCACACGATTTGTGAAGTAGCAATGACCAGAGAGCGATAGCGCTCCTCGCTTTCCCGCAACGATTTTAAGTACTCATCGCGCGTCCGCATCAACACCTCTGCTTCATCGCATGCTGTTTGTTCGCATCTAAGTAGCTCTTCTGTCTTTGGCTTGAGATCGGTCATTGAGTTAACTTTTCCTTCAATGTGTTAAGCGAGAGCTTAGCCTAATGGTTGTGATGCGCTGAAAACTGTATACTTATACCTAAATGAGGAGCAATCAGGATGCTAAGTCATTTGCTAGTCGCTGCTGACTAAAATGTATATACTCTAGTTCCCCTGATAGATAGAGGAACGACGGCTATAAGAAAGTCAAAACTATCCGATGGGAGGTTCATAGAATACAATCTTACAGAAAAATTTAGTTGTTCAAGCAGTGATAGCTAAAAGAAGAGTTGGGTATCTCTAGATTGGATGCGGTGTTCAAGAGCAGTAAAAAACTTAAAATTGAATAAATTGGGTAGACTGGAGAAATCTCTACCTCTGGTAGTGGGTACTTCCGAATTTAACCTTGCTGGAAACTTTCGTAAACTCGATTTTAAAGATACAGGGCTGTAAACAGCGGACGTTGGCAATGAGTAAGATTCGCGTTTCTCTGATTGAAGACCACGATCTCACCCGTGTGGGTATTCGGACGGCGCTGCAGCAGCGGCAGGAGATAGAAGTGGTAGGTGAAGCGGCTAATGCTAGTGATGGGTTGAAACTGGTGGGGACAGTTCACCCAGATATAGCAATTGTTGATATTGGTCTACCAGATCAAGACGGAATTGACCTGACACGGCAGATCAAGGCAACTCAAGATGGAGAAGGGCCACATACTAAGGTACTCATCCTGACGTTACGAGATAATAAGGAGGCAGTGCTAGCAGCATTTGCAGCAGGAGCTGACTCGTACTGCATGAAGGATATCAGCTTCGATAATTTGCTTGAAGCGTTGCGTGTCACCTATGACGGCAACGCCTGGATCGACCCAGCGATCGCTCGGATTGTCCTGCAACAAGCGCAACATGTAGTACCTCAAGCTGCTGAAACAACCCCAGAAGCGAAAACCGTTGCAATTAACGCTGCCGATGCAGAGTACGACCAAATGATTGCTGCCTATCCTCTAACGGAACGAGAGTTAGAAGTTCTGCAGTTGATTGTTGAGGGATGTAGCAATGCCGTAATTGCCGAAAAGCTTTACATCACGGTTGGAACGGTTAAAACTCATGTTCGAAATATATTAAACAAGCTCTGTGCCGATGACCGTACCCAAGCTGCCGTTCGCGCCCTGCGTTCTGGCCTAGTGGGGTAGAAGAGGCAGGGGGGAGTTCCCCCTCCTCTTACGACTCCCTCTTCAAGCTCAACAACTCTTGGGGGGATGCTAACAACTTGATTTTGGCAGTTAGGATTTCGTGCTGTGGGTTGAGTACAAATAGCCAGGATACGTTGACGCCGCACCAGGATGTTTGGACTTTTCCTGTAACCTGAACTTGAAGCTGTTCGTTATCTAGAGTTTCAGTGACTCCTTGGCGTGGTTCTAACTTCATACCTATAGCTTCTTGTTTAAGGTAAGCCGCGATCATTTCTGGTCCAACGATTCCAGATTCGAATGGTGGATACATGACTCCATTGGATGCAAAAAGGGCAGATGTTGCTTCAAACTCGCCTGCGTTTAGGGTTTCAAAGTAGCTCAGTATATTCGGTTCTGTAATTCCCTCAATTGTAATGCTTGATGTGGAAACAGATTGATTATTTGTAGATAAGGAATCAGCAGCTTGCATAGCATTCTCCGCAGGGCAATGTTAGATAGACTTAAACTCTAAAGTAGAGATAGACTTGAGCCAGGACATTAGCTACAAAATTACCGAAAAAGCAGATTTTTATCTGCTTCTGTAGAGAGATTCCCTTAATTCTAGATTCTTCCATGTCAACAATTGAGGCAACACTTCTCAGTTCTGAAGTCAAGCAAAAAGCACTTGATTTGGGATTTCATCTGGTTGGAATAGCGGCTGTGGATGGGGGAGACTCTTTGGAAGTGCAGCGATTACAGGCGTGGCTTGCTCAAGGCTACCAAGCCCAGATGGCATGGATGAAGAACCCCAAGCGTCAGGATGTTCGGTTAGTTATGCCAGAGGTGCGCTCTCTCATTTGTGTTGCCCTTAACTACTACACAGATCACCAAAGACCGCAGGGTAGCCAATATGCCAAAATTTCTCGTTATGGCTGGGGACGAGATTATCACAAAGTTATGCACAAAAAGCTAAAGGCACTAACGAACTGGTTACTTTCCCAGGGTGAAGGAATTCGAGCCCGCTACTACGCAGATACAGGTCCAATCCAGGATAAAGCCTGGGCGCAGCGAGCTGGGATTGGTTGGGTGGCAAAGAATGGCAATGTGATCGCACGGCAGTATGGCTCTTGGGTATTTTTAGGAGAAGTTCTAACAAATCTGGATATTCCACCCGATCCTCCTCATACAGAACACTGCGGTAACTGTACTCGCTGTATTACAGCCTGCCCTACAGGGGCAATTACCCAACCTTTTGTCATAGACGCCAATCGCTGTATCGCTTATCACACGATTGAGAATCGAGATGAGAAATTGCCAGAGGCGGTTGTGCCTCATCTTCAAGGTTGGGTCGCAGGCTGTGATATTTGTCAGGATGTCTGCCCCTGGAATCAGCGTTTTGCCAAAGCAACTGATGTAACTGAGTTTCAGCCCTACCCAGGAAATGTTGCACCTGAGCTTGCAAAACTAGCAGAAATCTCTGATGGGCAATGGCAGCAGCTCTTTCCCGCTTCAGCCTTGCGACGAATCAAACCAGAGATGTTACGGCGTAATGCCCGTGCTAATCTCTTGGATAATTTCTAGATAGTCTTGATAACTCGATGGCTGCAAAAGTAATTATTTTTGATTTTGACGGCACGATTGCTGACACGATTAGTACAATTGTAGCTATTACTAACAGTTTGGCAGGAAAATTTGGTTATAGACCAATTACTTCAGACGAGCTAGTTGAACTCAAGAATTTGAACTCTCACCAAATCCTTCAATACTCAGGTATCTCAAACTTTAAACTCCCCTTTGTTGTGAGAAAAATCAAAGCTGAGTTAAACCGAGAAATTCAAGTATTAAAACCGATACGTGACATGCAAGCTACTTTAACAGAGCTAAAGGTTCAAGATAGGAGGCTAGGGATCGTAACATCTAACTCCAAGAAAAATGTTACATCTTTTCTAAGGTCAAATAACTTATGTGATTTATTTGACTTTATTCATTCAAATTCAACACTTTTCGGCAAAGACAAAGTTATTAAGCGTATTCTAAATTTAGAAAAACTAGCTTTGTCAGAGGTTGTTTATGTTGGAGACGAAACCAGAGATATTGAAGTTGCAAAAAAACTAAATATAAAGGCAATTGCTGTTAGCTGGGGATTCAGTTCAAGAGAAGTTTTAGCCAAGTATAATCCAGATTTTTTGATTCACCATCCTAGTGAGTTAATAAAGGCAGTCAGAGACTTAGAGTCATTAAAAAAGATCTAGAGAGAAGACAGTTACAAACTTCTTGCCTTATACTCAAGCCTGAAAATTCGTAAGGCTCTGGCTTCAGCTGAAGACAGAGCCTAATTCTTCGTCTTACTCCTTACTATTCTTTTGTTGCTTCGGGCGGTCTATGTCGCTAACACTATACTGCTTCGAGGCTTCGTAATCTGCGTTAACATCAACATTAGGCGTTTGCTCTTTACCGCTAGCCATACCCTCGGCGGCTAGCTCTGCATCCTGAGTTGTAGCTTGCTTGGGATCGGGCTTCACTTCATCAGGCATAGGTAACTCCTAGTGGATTTTTCCCTGGATTAGGTGATTATATCAAAAGCGATCCCCGTATATATAGCCCTAATAAGATAGATATTCTACTTTTTTTCGTTCTCAGAGAATTAAACAAACTCTCTCTCTTGGAGGGCGACCTTAAGCTGTGAACTCTGATAGCTCTTAACTTAACCTATTTATCTGCTTTGGAGATAGACTATGACTTCAAGCCACGATAAGAATCAGTCTCAAGCGCTTAGTAGTGAAGCTCAAAAAGAGGTGCAAGCGTTTGAAGCTTTAGACACCGATGCAAAATTGGCTCTGCTTTATTTTATCTATGAAAAAATGGGAGATTCCATCACCCCTGCTGCTCCTACAGCTGCCGATCCAGAACTAGCCCCCCAGTTACTAGGAGACTATTACGAATTATCGGACGAACAACAGCTAGCCATCATGCGAGAGATTGTCAATCGGGAAGACACAGAATACTCCCGCGTCTATGGAGCTTTAAAAGAGAACAACCAGTTATTAGTTTGGTATGCTTGGGCGCAGGGTATGGGTGACACCATAGTTGATATGCCAAAGCAATATGAAGCAACTCAAGCCATTAAGGATGCGCTCGCCCAAATTGAAGCACTCGAATTTGAAGGGCAGATTTCTGCACTGCGGACAATAGCCAGTCGCATGGGTCACACTGATGTGAAACCCATTGCAACTCAGGCTGAGACAGGGAAAACGGCAAGCCTGTAGAAGAGAGCTGGGGGCGCTCCCCCAGCTCTCTTCTACAGGCTTGCAACTTGAGCAATGTCTTCAGGTAAAAGATGGGAGTGCAAGACTTGACCATCGCGAAACCAGACAATGCGCTGGGTTTGACGCGCTACTTCTGACTCGTGGGTGACCATGACAATTGTGATGCCACTAGCATTGAGTTCCTTAAAGATTTGCATGACTTCTTGAGTTGTGTGCGAGTCGAGTGCACCAGTGGGTTCGTCGGCAAGTAGTAGAACTGGACGGTTGACAATGGCACGAGCGATCGCAACCCGTTGCTGCTGTCCGCCTGATAGTTGATTTGGTTTGTTGTGCAGTCGGTTTTCCAACCCGACTCTTGTTAGTGCTGCGACAGCGCGCTCACGGCGTTCGGCAGTTTTAACACCAGCGTAAACCATTGGTAGCATGACATTTTCTAAAGCACTGAGTTGAGGCAATAGGTGGAATTGTTGAAACACAAACCCCAACTTTAGATTACGAATCCGAGCTAACTCTGTATCACCCAACTGAGCCACATCTAGGTTATCTAAGTAATAGTGCCCAGTTGTCGGGCGGTCTAGACAACCGATAATATTCATACCTGTAGACTTGCCAGAGCCAGACGCACCCATAATGGCACAGTACTCGCCTTGCTCCACCATCAGGCTAACATCTGCAAGCGCTTGGACTGCTGTTTCACCAAAGCCATAGATCTTACACACGTTTTCCAGTCGAACAATCACTGGTTTTTGCTCATGAACAGTAGATGCTGCATTTGGGTGCGAGTAGACTGGGAACTGATGACTAGTTTGGTTGGACATGCTACGCGCTCCGCAAAGCTACTATTGGATCGAGTTGAGCAGCACGACGGGCTGGCACGACGCCAAAAAATAGTCCAATGCCGCCGGAAACGCTGACTGCTACAACAATAACTAAGGGGGCAACGGCAGCTTGCAGTGGCGTCACTGCCCCGATAAGTAAAATTCCCCCAGCACCAAAGATTGTGCCCAGTAAGCCTCCCAAGCTTGAGAGAATTACGGCTTCAATGATGAACTGAATGAGAATGTCTTGCTGGGTAGCACCAATTGCTTTACGCAGCCCAATCTCATGAGTCCGCTCGCTTACAGAGACGAGCATAATATTCATGATGCCGATGCCGCCTACGAGTAGGGAGATGCCAGCGATCGCGGCTAATAGTAAAGTCAAACCCACGGTAATTGCATCTACAACAGCAAGCATACTCTTCTGACTATCAACAGTGAAGTCATCCTCCCCAATAATTCTGTGCCGCAACCGCAGGAGGTTCGTAATCTGAAACTGAGCAGAATCGATACTTGCTTTGTTCTTGGCAGAGACAGAGATGTATGTCACTTCAGTGCCATAAGGAGATGTCCAACCGACAATCCGATTTGACATCGTGGTGATAGGAATGTAAGCAGCATCATCCTGATTTGTCCCTAGAGATGAGCCTTTGGAAGCCATTACCCCAATAACCTGAAAACTCAGATTGTTGAGCCATACTTGCTGACCAATAGGATTTCTGTCACCAAATAGCCTTTGATCTAGGTCCGAACCAATAACAATGACCTCAGCATTCCGCTTCAGGTCTAGATCTGTCAAAAAACGCCCTTGGGCAACATCAAAGTCCCGGACTGAAGGGTAAGGAGGCGTTGCCCCAATCACAGAAGTATATGTCCTTTTATCGCGGTAAGTTACTAATTCTCTTCTGTCAATCTCGGGAGCGACAGCTTTTACTGAAGGTACTTGGGTAGCGATTGCTTCCGCGTCTTTTAAAACTAGAGTTTTCGGCTTTTCTGTAGCATTCCGGCTGCCGGGAACAACAAATAGCACATTGGTACCCAGAGAGCCAAACTGTCTATTAGCCATATTCTGCACACCTTGTCCCACTCCGACTAGGGCGATGACAGAAGCATTGCCAATGACAATGCCTAGCATTGTCAGGCTACTACGCAATCGATTGGCTGCCAGTGTCGAGATCGCCATTTTGACGCTTTCAAAAATATCCATCAATCCTTCCCAAATCCTCGGTTAAAAATGATATGAATCATGGAAATTTTGATTCTTGGGTAGATCCACAAACACCCGTTCACCTGAATCAAGCCCTTTAAGAATCTGGATTTTGCTATCAAAGGTAGGACCAATGGTAACTGGCTTAAATGTCGCTTGATTCTTGGCATCAGGGACAAGCACACCCGTTTGACCGTTGCGGGTCACAATTGCCACAGAGGGAACAACTAGGGCATTGTGGATTTGGTTACCCAAAAACGTCAAATCTACATTCATTCCCGATCGCAGTTTGTTTTTGCCTGTTATGAGAGCTATGCGCACCTGAAATGAAGTGACATTGTCTTTCACCACAGCTTCTGGTGCAACTAATGAAACGCGACCCTTAAAAACCTGGTTGGGATATGCCTCGGTCACGATCTCCACAGTCTGTCCCTGTTTTATGTGTCCTAAATCGACATCCGGCACAGTTGCCAAAATCTCTAGACCCTTAGCAACCGCAACAATTGAAGTCGAGGTAGCAGAAGCTGTAGTGGAAGCTGAGGTAGTGGGAGTTACAAATGCCCCAACCGTTGCGTACTTCTGTGTTACAGTTCCGGAGAAGGGAGCGCGGATAATTGTGTCTTCCAGTTGGGCTTGAGCTGCCATTAATTTACCCTGAGCAGTTACAACTGCTGCTTGTCGTTGGGCGATTTCTTCTGGACGGGAACCTGCTTCAAGCTCTTTTAGTGCATCACGCGCTTCTGCTACTTGAGCGGTAAGGCGCACAACATCCTCTTTCCGGCTACCTTGTTGCACTTCTAAAAAGTGTTGTTGCGACTGTTGAAGGATAGCCAAAGCGCTGTGTTCATCCGACAATACTTGATCTAGCTTGTCCTGGGATACGGCTCCCTCTTGGTATAGGTCCAGGCCGCTTTTTACCCGTTTGCGTGTTAGTGTCTCCTTAGCTTGAGCAGCCTCAACTTGAGCTTGGGCTTGGGCTATGTCTTCTACGCGATTTCCTGCCCGAGCGAGGTTCAGTTGCGCTTGAGCTTGTTCTAGACGGGCTCGGGCTTGAGCTATATCCTCTTTTCGGTTCCCTTCCCGGGCAAGATCTAGTTGTGCTTGAGCCTGCTCTAGCTCACCACGAGCCTGAACGAGTTGTGCATGAATATCGGAGCTGTCCATCCGAGCCAGGATTTGCCCTTGCTTAACTCGGTCCCCTTGATCGACGTATAAAGCCGTCAGTATCCCTGCCTGTTTAGGGCTCAGATTGACACTTTGCACTGGCTGAACTGTCCCACTAGCAGTAATCCGCAAAGTCACATTTTGCGGTCGTACAGGTACAGTCAATTCAGCAATATCTGACTTAGGAGTTGCCCGATTCGTGATGAAGAAAACCGTAGAGCCAATAGCAAGGACGCTAACTGTGACTAACCCAATAAACCAGCGCGACGGATTTTTTACTTTACCAAGCAGGGTAAGTTGCATAATCTTGCAAAAAATATAAAGTAGTTAGATTTTCGTCAACCGTTCAGTAGTCAAAAAATCTGTTGCTTAGGGGAGCAACTGACGTAGCAGAGGCTCTCTTGCGCAGAAATAGATAAAGTAGGCAGCATATATAAAGGCTCGCTGTACCTTAATTTTAGTCACAAGCCACCTGTCCTACCACCCCATTTTCCTTAGCCCGTAATTTCCTGAGAATTTTCTCCCGATCTGTCCCCAGATGGTTTAAGCTAGCTGAGTATGGTTGGAGTTTTGCCCAAGGCGGTACCGTGCCTAATCGCATTCGTTTAATTTCTCTCCTGATTCTCTGTGGTTTGTGGAGTACATCTTCACCTGCTCTAGGGCAGGCTCTTATACCCCACACCTTGCAACTCGATTCGAAGCAATTGGAGCAGCAAGGGCTGAGTCTGGCGCAGGAAGCGGCACAGTTGGCACAGTTTCAGCAGTATGAATTGGCCTTACCGAGGGCACAACTGGCAACTGAGCTTGCCCCCAAGAGCTACCAGTCATGGTTCCTGCTAGGAGGCTTGTATTTACAAGGTAACAAGGCAGCACAGGCAATTCCAGCTCTAGAGCAAGCACACTCTTTAGCTCCGAAAAATGGTGACATTTTGTTTGCTTTGGGATCGGCAGAATTTCAGCAGGGAAATTACAAAGCGGCAGTTGAGAACTTGCAATCTGGCTTGAAACTCAAGCCTAATGATCCAGAAGGACTGTTTGATCTGGGTAACGCCTATTACAAGCTGGGGCAGTTATCAACAGCAATCGATCAGTACAGTAAAGCCGTTGCCCAGGACAAAAAATTTTGGCCAGCAATTAATAATATAGGTCTGCTCCGATATGAGCAGGGCAACGTTACAGCAGCACTTAAGCAGTGGCAAGCAGCAAGCGCGATTGAGAAGCAGGCAGCAGAACCCCAACTGGCAACAGCAGTGGCGCTCTATGCTAAAGGTGATCGCGAACGCGGTATAGCTATGGGAGAAGCAGCCCTAAAATTGGATCCCCGCTACGGTAACATAGACTTCTTAAGACAAAATCTCTGGGGTGAGCGCCTCCTGGCGGACACAAAGAAACTCATACAAGCGCCGCAGATTCAAGCAACCTTGTTGCAAGCGAGGCAAGAGCAAGCCGTTCAGCCTCAGAAGGCACCACGATAGAATTAGAAAACAACTCGACTGAGCGATACTGATGGGCAAGGTTTTCACTATGCTCAAAAGGTAAGTAGACAAACCAACGCTGTACTGCCATGAGTTCGAGGTCAAAACCCATAGTGATAGCATGTTCAGCCGCAGTGATCGCTTGAGGAGCGGTGGCAAAGGCTGAGCTGTACCGCGAAACATGTTGCGGGGAAATTGATCAAACAAAAGAATCAGTGCCAAACAGCTCTGGGCTGAAGCATACCAGTCATTCAGATACCCAGTCACTGCTTGTTGATAGACATCTAGGAAACGGTCGCGTACCTCCCGATCGAACTTTGTTTTTTTCCTAAACCAACAAGCACAGGGCTTCCCATAGCCAGGTGTATCCGGGCAAACCAAACCAGAAGGTCAACGAACTCGAACCGCCGTCACACGGCAGGAGAACGTTGACTTCGTTAAAATCTCCTCCACACTCGCCGCCAATTGCTGACCATCTCTCTCAGCTAAGTTTGCCATAATCTAGTACATGTATACTATACGAGAGAAAGACTCACAAACTAAGGAGTTCCATTGACCTCTCCCCCAGCTTCCCCTGCCTCCCCAGCTCCCTCTGCTCCCCCAGCTCTCCCCTCCTCCGGCAGTAATGCCAGAATCTGATTAACAAACTGTTGATGGTCAACAACAGGTTTTGAGATGTAGCCATCGGCACCGCTTTGCTTAAGAAATTTCTCGCGGTCACCCTCCATGGCATGGGCAGTGACTAAAATTATCGGTAATTTTGCTGTTTGAGGGTTAGCCTTTAACATTTGTGTAATTTTGATGCCGTCAACTGCTCTACCCTGGTACATACTGCGAGATAGAGAAACATCCATCAAAATCATATCGGCGGCTCCTGAGCGCGCCATTTCCATGACATCTTCCACACTTTCTGTATGCTTAACTTCTAAACCGCCCCGTTTGGTCAGAATCTTGGAAAAAACGCGAGCATTAATGAGATCGTCTTCCACAATCAAAACAGTCTTCATGATAGTTTTCCGTTGGAAACTCCGTCTAAATTGGTTGAGACACACAAAGGCATGGGAGAACTACCTTTGCTTTAGATCGTACTCTCAACTCGGAGTGCCAAAATCTCTCTTAACACAAGCTTGCTGCTGAAGCTAATAGCTGCAAGATGCTGAAAAGCAAGTCATCCGTTATGCTCTGGATGAACATCAAACAAGTAACTTTTTCAATTATTAGAATCAGGAAGAACTCATGGCAAAACAGTTAAACCTTCTCTCAACGGGACAGGTCGTTACCACCGCATTGCATACAGAAATGCAGCGGTCTTATCTTGAATATGCCATGAGTGTAATAGTTGGGCGGGCTCTGCCTGACGTACGCGATGGATTAAAGCCTGTGCATCGGCGAATTTTATATGCCATGCACGAGCTGGGGCTGACACCTGATAGACCATATCGTAAGTGTGCGCGTGTAGTGGGAGATGTGCTAGGCAAATATCACCCTCACGGAGATCAGGCAGTTTATGAAGCCTTGGTGCGCCTAGTACAAGACTTTTCTAGCCGTTATCCCTTACTTGATGGTCATGGCAACTTTGGTTCAGTAGATAATGACCCACCAGCAGCAATGCGCTACACAGAAACGCGCCTCGCTCCCATTAGTCAAGAGGCAATGCTGGCGGAAATCGGTGAGGAGACAGTTGAATTTACTGGCAACTTTGATGACTCCCAGGAAGAGCCGATTGTACTACCAGCTCAGCTACCTTTGCTGTTGCTCAATGGCTGTGCCGGAATCGCGGTGGGCATGGCAACTAATATCCCTCCTCATAACCTGGAGGAGGTCGTCGATAGTTTGATTGCTTTGATCGATCAGCCCGATCTACCAGAGGAAAAATTATTTGAGCTGATTCCGGGACCCGATTTTCCCACTGGAGGCGAAATTGTGGGTGATTCTGGAATTCGGGAAGCTTATACAACAGGGCGGGGGAGTATCCTGCTGCGGGGAGTCGCTAGACCAGAGGAAATTTCTTCAGGACGGGGGAGCAAGCGGCGGATGGCAATTGTGGTGACAGAGTTGCCCTTCCAGGTTAATAAAGCTGGCTGGATTGAAAAGATGGCAGAGTTGGTCAATCAAGGCCGTCTTGTAGGGATTTCTGATATTCGGGATGAGAGTGATCGCGAAGGAATGCGAGTCGTGATTGAACTCAAACGGGATATTGACCCACAGGAGGTGCTGCGGCAACTATACAACCAGACAGCACTTTCTACCAATTTTGGTGCCATTCTTCTCGCCTTGGTAGATGGGCAACCGCGCCAACTGTCCTTACGGCAACTGTTGCAAGAGTTTTTACAGTTCCGCGAACAGACTCTCAATCGGCGCTACACCCACCAGTTGAACCAAGCTTCTAGTCGTCTGCATGTCATTGAAGGGTTGCTTACAGCTTTATCTCATTTAGATGAGGTGATTGCCATTCTGCGGCAGGCTGCCGATGGCAGTACGGCAAAGATGACTCTTCAAAGCCAGTTTGAGTTGAGTGAGGTACAAGCCGACGCCATTCTGGCTATGCCACTGCGCCGTCTGACAAATTTGGAACAGCAGAACCTCCAGACAGAGTTTGACCAACTAAGTGGGCAGATTCAAGCGTTGCAACGATTGCTGAGCGATCGCCGAGAGCTACTGAAGGCACTAAAAAAGGATTTGAGATCGCTCAAGCGGAAGTATGGCAATGCACGTCGAACTAAGCTTGTTGGGGCACAAAGTTTTGTACCAGCACAACAGCCTAAAGCAGAGTCAGAACCAAGGAAAAGTAAAGATTCTCAGGAAGAAAAGAGTCCCTTAAACTTGCAGCCAACCGAACTCTTAGAGTTCACTCAACGGGGGTATGTACGACGGTTGCCAAAAAATGGGACCAAATCAGTAGCAAAAGTCAGTGATGATATAGCGATCAAAACTGAGCTGGCTGGAACCGACCAAGAGTTAGTGGTAGCAACTAGTAGTGGCAAAGTGTACCCGGTCAAAGTCGGAGAAATTCCGCCAACAACTGGGCGTTCATCACGAGGGACACCGCTAATTAGCTTACTACCTAGTACTGTGGGGACAACAGAAACTGTCATATCTCAATTCGTTTTACCAAAACCAGATACCCAGCTAGTCTTACTAACAAAACTGGGGCGAATTAAGCGACTCTCGCTTGCCGATTGGGACAACCTCACTGCTCGCGGTCTCATAATTGTAAAACTCAAGGATGACGACCAGTTAAAGGCTGTGCAAATGTCACAACCTGGTCAGGAGATTATCTTAGCAACTGCTGGCGGCAGACTGTTACGCTTTGAAGTCAATGACGAGCAGTTGCCGATTATAGGACGTACAGCTGTTGGTCTACAAGCAACGCGGTTGCGAAAGCAGGAACAGTTAATTGGCTGTGTAGCTCTGGATATGCCAGACGGTAACCTGTTGCTAGTTTCCCAAATGGGATATGCAAAACGCATCCCAGCTAGCATCCTGCGACGGGCGAATCGTGGTGATATTGGTACTCAAATGCTACAGTTTACGAACAGAAATGATGCTTTAGCAAGTTTAGTCCTGACAAAAGCAGCAACCGAGATTGCACTCGTAACCAATGACCAGCGAGTCA
>JAFASY010000133.1 GCA_019244235.1 Chroococcidiopsidaceae cyanobacterium CP_BM_ER_R8_30 | reverse complement strand
GAGCTTTAAGTTGAGCCGCAATTTCCTCGTCTTCCACCATTGGGCGATGTTGCCTCTTGGCATGGTCACGGTTGCTGCGGCTCATGTCTCAATCTCTCAATTCCTTACTGGATCTGATTTTTACCCGATCTTGTCTCCTTGTTGACACATGTTCTGTAACCTTAACTTGTGACGAATGAGCTTGAGCAAGGTCATCGAGCAGTTTAGATCTGAGCAGTAGATCAAAGGTATCAAGACAAGCGATCACACTAGGAAGAAAATCATGCAAAAATTCAAGCACCCGTTCGATGAAAATCCAAATCTTGAGGCGTTTGAGCGCTTGTGTATAGGTCTTTCCTTCAAGTTCGGCTCAGTTCAAGAGTTAGCAGAGAATGTAAAAACTCAAGTTGCTCAACTGCCTCTAGAAGCAAAGGTGGAGATTCGACAAAGCACTTGTCCCTACATCGTTGTAGAGCATCGCGATTGCATTTTTCTGCTCACAAAAATCATCGATGCTGCAACGTATGAAGAGTTAGAACAGTTCTCGGAAGCCGTTGTTGAGTCAAACCGTGTTGTCTGCACGTTCATTGAGGGTTTCTCTAAGCCTTCATCCCAGTGTCTTGAAGGTTTAGTAGATGGGAAACGATAGTTCTCTCGACTTCAGTAAATACTTTTCATTAACCAAACCAAGTAGCCGCACGAGCGGAAGGAAATGAGTACATGCCATACAACAAACAAGCCTTACAAACCTTACATTCAATTTCGCTTGAGGAAGTTGATGAAACCCTCAAAGCCGGAAAGCTACCTACTGATCGCGAAGAATATACCGATGAGGAAATTCAATCTAGCTTTGATGTCATTCGGGGGTACTTCAATCAAGGGATAGTGAAGGACTATGGGCAGGCCGCGTCTATGTTTGAGGAACAAGTCAATCCAACTCAATTAAATGAATCAAAAGCTCAAGGTAAGGGCAAGACATCGAAGAATGGTAAGAAACCAGCAGCCAAACCCCTAGACTTCTCTGAACTCCTCTCCCTTGCTAAAGAACTTGGCTGTGCTATCTCCCCCAGAGAAGCCATCAAACTTCTTGAAGCCTGTGGTCTATCTAGCGATGCTGAACAGTACAACCAAGAGGAGTGCGATCGCTTCCTCGAAGCCTGCGACCTACTGAAGGACCAAGGTAAGACTTATGAGGAGATAGTATCCCACTTTGGTGCTGTGGGGGAAATTGAGATAGCAACAGACATGGAAGCAGCAACCGAAGAAGTAGCATCAATTCTAGACCAGAGTGGGAATGGGCTAGTCAGTGAGATGATGCGGTATAAAGCTAAAGCTGATGTCAGTGCTGCACCATTTCAGTACCTCGGATACGTAGCCGAAGAACTCGGTTCACCTGAATTCAAGGAGAACATGCAGCGGGTGGAGGAGCTAGTGAAGGGCAAAGTTGAGGGAAAGTCCCAGGCACGGACGAGGCGAATCCTTGGGGAGATGCGAGTGATACCGCCATCGCCCTCGCCATTGAACGCCTTGCCTGGAGCCTTCGAGGATGGCTCGACGAGCGACTAGAGGTGGAACTGGCTCAAGAGCGTCGTACTATCGATATCCGCATAGAGCAAGCATCGGATGACAAAGCTGAGCAGTTAGCTAGGGAGAAGCTGAATGCCAGCCTGACCTGGGCGGCGGCAGAGGAAAGGAAAGCGAGAGCAATTAAGCAGACAGGCGATACCCTCCGCAGTGAAGGTCAAAAGTTGCTGGGCTGGACAGCAGGCAACTTGTACAAGCTGATGAACAAGACGACCTTGTTCTGCCTAGTGTGGAATCCGATGCTGATCTTCTGGGTGGTAATTGTTGCCTATGCGGTGCCAACGAAGATGGCGTGTCCTCGGCCCCATGGTGTGTGTCATGTTGCTAGAAAACTAGCACTGTCTGTCAGAGAGGTTGCTGGGATACCAGGATTTGTATTCTCTAAGCTGCGGCTTTGATGTTCCCAGCACTGCTCCATGAACTCAAAGGGGCAACATGCAAGTGCGGAGACTTAATACGAGTCATCTGGCTGTAGCAATCCCTCCCGCTCTAAAGCCTCAGCAATCACCCGTCTCAGCCAAGCGGCTTTATTAGGCAAGCGATTGACCGACTGCTCGACTCGCTCTGGCAGTCGCACCTGTGTTGGCTTGGCTGCCAACGGCTCATTAGTGTTATCTTGCCTGTGAAAGTGCTTCAGGTTTTGCTTGTTTGCCATATCCTTGAATCAATCACTAAAAGCAATATAACACTGTGTACAGTGAAAAGCTATAAGTTACTCAAATGAAAGAATACTTGCTTTGCACAGTATACAGTGAGATACTTGTCTTAAGTAATCTAAAAACCTACTTCGCTTACACCAGTGAGAAGTACTTTTAGCCAAGCAGAATCGCTACATCTATTTCACTGCTGTCCCCCTGACAATTTTCTTCCAGTACAATTATGGTCAAACGCATTAGAGCATCTAACCAACAAGAATTCAAAGCTGCAACTTCCGAAGGGGCAGTCTATGGGAAGTATCTAGGTGTGTATGTCTACGCCGAGCTGGGCAAAGAAGAATTGTATCGGGGCAGCGTCAAGGACGATTCCAATACGCAGTACAAGCTGTTCAGAAATTGCCGCGTCTTTTATGCTGAGACGCTAGAAGACCTAAGAGCCGGAATTTTCGTCCATGAAACCGATGAGAATATTCTCATCGTGTTCCACTAGGGGCAGGTTCAGGAGAGCCTAGCATGGGACGACGAACTTCAACCTGGCGTTTTTGCAGCTGCTCTCGATTCTGTTGAAGGAAGAGGTGAAACTCTTCTTCAGGAACTTCAACAGTCTGACCGTTCTTAAGTAACACAGTGAACATAATTTGCTTCTAAGAGTTCTGGTTTTGCAGGCTTTGTTTATCTATATTTAGTCTATTGATTTCACATGTTTCTGCCAACTCGCTGCTTTGCTCGATGCTAAAAGCTGACGGCAAGCTAAAGCCAATACCGCAAAACTTGAAAGTTAGGCAGGGGCGGTCAGCGGGAAACAATGTCAACCTAAAGACAACAATGTAGTCCTAGTGTAATGCTTAGATGTAAAGAAGTGGCGTTGCAGGTTAAGCAGTTGCTTTAGTAGAATAGAAAGAAAATGAAAACTTAATTAATCTACATGAACTGTCCGAGATGTAATTCTTCTAAAATCCGCAAGTTTGGTCATCAAGATGGAAAACAAAGATTTAAATGCAATGAGTGCAGTCGCATTTGGAGAGCATCATTCACACAAAGAGGTTACCCGACTGAAATTAAACAGTTGTGCATCAAAATGTATCTGAACGGTATGGGCTTCCGTGCCATTGAACGAGTCACGGAAATCCATCACACGACAATTATCGACTGGGTTCGAGAAGCTGAGGTTCAACTTCCTGAAGATGAGGAAGCTGAGCCACCCGAAGTTGCAGAACTTGATGAACTCCAAACCTTTGTGGGCAGCAAAAAGAAGAAGGTTTGGCTCTGGACAGCGCTCAATCACTACCAACCGGGAATTCTAGCCATAACAGTTGGGGATAGAAGTGGTAAAACCTTCTCAAAATTATGGGAGAGAGTAGAAAACTGGGGTAGTAAATGGTATATGACTGATGGATATTGCGTTTATGCTAACTTCATTGATCCAGCGAAGCATTTCGTAATGAAAAAGACCAAAATGATACGGGTAGAAGGAGAAAATACACGGTTGCGACACTATCTAGCTCGATTACATCGTGCTACGTTGTGTTACTCCAAATCGGTAGAAATGTTGAGATGTTCAGTCCGTTTACTCATGCACTACCTGCGGTTTAAAACAATTCCATTTCTCTCTAAAGCAACTGCTTAACCTGCAACGCCCTCCAGAGTCAAGTCCGATCATAATGCCCCTTCAAGACCATGAGTGGTTGGTGGTCACGCCTTTAGGAGCAGCAATGGGCATTGGTGCTTCTTGTTTCCGGGTTGAGATTGGACCCTATGAGGTTGTCCTGGACTGCGGCACCAGACCTAAAGGCGATAAGCCATTACCAGCGCTTGAGTACTTGCAAAATCCTGACCTGCTGTTAATCTCCCATGCTCACCTGGACCATATTGGGGCAGTGCCTGTATTTCATAACCGTTGGCCGGGAGTCAGGATGATTTGCACTCCCGGCACCCGCGAGATTGCCCATATCATGTTGCAGGACTGTCTCAAGGTGCAGCAAGCCAACGAGGACTCGTCGCCGCTGTTCGATGAATCTGACCTGGAGCGCACTCTCTTCCGTTTAGAAACTGAGCCCATGGGTCAGGACTTTGAACCACTACCGGGGCTAATAGTACGATTCATCAATGCAGGTCATATCGTGGGTGCCGCTTGCATTTATCTGCGCTACAGCTCAAGTAGTCTGCTCTACACTGGGGACTACAATACCACCTCTTCACGTACAACAACAGGTCTGCGACTCGCTGAGTTGCCCCAGGTTCAGATGTTGATTACGGAAGCCACCTATGGCGCTGACACTCATCCAGCGCGTCAACTTCAGGAGACAGCACTGCTCAAGGCAATCGCTACAGTTGTGCAAGCAGGTGGTAACGTCCTCATCCCAGCTTTTGCCCTGGGACGAGCGCAGGAGATCCTGTTAGCACTCCGCACCTCGATGGAGTTTCATAAACTCTCAATTCCCATCTACGTTGATGGACTGGTCAGAGCGGTGACAGATACCTTCAGGTCAAACCTGGAACTGTTACCACCTGCTGTGCAGAATCTGGTCCAAAACAGCCATAGAGAGCCATTCTTTGATGATACATCAACTCCCAAAATTATCCCGATTGCTCACCCAAGAGAACGACCTTTAGCCATGGCACAACCGAGTGTGATTATCGCTTCTTCCGGGATGCTCAGTGGCGGTGCTAGCGTCTATTATGCCAAAACTCTACTGGAGAGGGAGAATGCCGCCATCTTCATCAGTGGCTATACCGATGAAGAGAGCCCAGGTCGTCTATTGCAACAGCTACAGACAGGTGACACGATTGAGCTAGATGGTAGTCAAGTTACTGTCAGAGCGCAGATTCAGCGGTTCAACCTCAGCGCTCATGCTGATAAGGTGGGACTGACGCAAGTGATTGCCAGGGTCAACCCCAAACACTTAGTTCTGATTCACGGTTCCCTCGAAGCCCTGCATCAACTATCTCGTGCTGGAGATTTGAGGTCAAAGCACTACATCCACATTGCTCGTGTAGGAGAGCCGATTGCATTTGGGGTAGCACCAAAAGGTGTCAGCGTTAAACAGATAGCTCGGCTCAACTCACCACAAGAGTTTGAGGTAGAAGTGATGGCAGAAGTGGAAGGGGCATGGATTCGGATTCCAGAGTCTGTGGTGGCACAAGACCCACGCTGGCGGATGTTAGCAGGCACAGGAGTGATGCAAGCTCGATGGGACGGTCTTTGTCTCAAGTTGAGTCCAGTAGATGAGCTGCCGTTGGCAATTGAGGCAGCAGTTGCTGGGGGAGGGAATTGCTGTGCCAATTGTCAGGACTTTGAGTTGAGGACAAGTCGCTGCCTGTGCCTGGATAGTCCCCTAGCAGAGCGAGTAGTTGATCCTGCGGGTTACTGCCTGGAATATCGTGCGACAACCGACAATCAGGTTCGGGATTCAAAGAGCAAGAATTTTGGGGCAGCAGAGGAGCCGGATGATTGTGACTGGGAAGGCGGCTAAGCCAATAACCATCCTTCAATCAGATGGGATGAGAACAACGGCAAAATCCGCTCTAGACCAGAGCGAGTCATTAACAAGTCGCGCCTTACCAGAGTGCAAGTCGCAAGTATGGAATGTTGCTAACATTTGACAGAAACTTTTTGACTCATGTTCAGACTTAACCAAGCTGATTTCACACTAACTTTGACCAGCTTACAGGACTGATAAAAGCAGCAACTTATTTGCTCTATCAACTTTTCTCAAGATTAGCGTTCTGGCTTCTGTGTTATATTTTGTTCAGACAAAAAAAGTGAGATTTTTGGCAAACAAAGTTATGAGTTATCAGCAGTAAGAGTGGAATTAATGAACAGCAATTTAGTCAGGTTGCCGACAGCTATCAATCAGACGACGGAACTGCTAATCATCAAACCCCGTGACTTAGCGGAAGTACCACCTTGCATTCAAGCCTTACAAAGGTCTCAGGCTGTGGTCTTAAACCTGACGCTGATGACACCAGAGCAAGCACAGCAATCGGTAGACTTTCTAGTGGGTGGGGCTTACGCCCTTGAAGGAGATTTTTATCTCCTCAACCAGCAGGCTTTGTTGTTAACGCCTAGAAACATTTTGTCGAGCATTTTAATTAAGGATGATGTTGTCGATTGGAGTTTTGACTAATCTCACAGGTGGTGTTTTTTTGCCAGAAATTTGCGTAGTAAGCAACTATCTGTAGCTTGACTTAGGATCTCGTCAAAACTCCATTATCAAATAGGATTTTGTCACAAGTTATACTGACAAAACAATTGGTTGAGGCTACAAGTTGTAAACTTGGTGATGAGTCTTAAAACTGGAGTTGCTCTCAAGCATTATGTCTTTCTTTGATTGGAGTCGCTCTCATTCCTCTACTTCCCCCGCATCTCAGACGGCACTTGCACTAGGGACTATCGGGCAAGAAATCTTGGAGACAATTTCCCGTTTAGGGGGAGAAGTCTCTTTAGGTCATCTGAAGGACGAAACTGGGCTCAGTTATGCTGTGCTAGAACAAGAACTCAAGCAACTCAACCGCGCTTCCCTCATCGAATCGAGTTTTTCATTTGCCGAAGGGGAAGAAAACCCTTTTTTAGTTTATCGCCGCCACTAGGTTAGTTAGTCCTATTAAGACTATTATTAACTGCGTCAAGAGCCTCGTTAACAAATTTCCCCATATTTCGGTGACCAGAACACACCACGAGCGGCAAAAAACGCCACATCTTTATGGTCTTCTTGTCTTCGGGCTTGAGCATCGGAACACCGCAGCATCTGTTTGCGTTCGTTTCCCTTACTATACTCATACAACTCCAATGGTTGACCACATACTGGACATAAACGAGGTCCATCTGTTGGTGACTCAGCAGCAGCATGAGTTGACTTTTGATTTGACCTCCTGCTGACTCTTTGGTTAGATATTGATTGGTTCTTTGTCTGGTGATTGGGCGCTGGAGCTAATTTGTTTTTAGCTGTGGCTCTAACCTTTTGAGAGTCATCTGCTTGTCCAATTTCACCGTAGGTAGGTGACCAAAACACTCCTTTAGCTCTGAAAAACGCTACCTGCTTGTGGTCGTCCTCTTGCCGTTTAACAGCATCAGAGCAGCGCAACATCTGTTTTGGCTCTCCCTGCTTGTTGTATTCGTATAATTCCAAGGGTTGACCACACACTGGACAAGGATAGTTTGTCAACTTTGAGGATGTAGCAACTGTCTGGGAAGAACTCTGATTCTGACTTGATGGTTGAGATGAACTAGCAACTGTTGCTGAGGCTTCCGTTGCTGGGCTTTGGGAAGACAAGCGAGTCCGATTTGAGGCAGCGGTATTGCCTGTGCGTTCCGAATAAGGCAATTCATAAACCTGCTGCTGCTCTGACCAAAACATTGCTGTTCCACAGTCTTTATTAGCACACTTGAGAAAATGATCTGCCTTCAGCTTCTTTGAGCGACACAGTATCTTTTGCATTAACCACTCACACTTAGGACAGTGGATCTCCGTCAGCTCTGCCTGCTTAGGATTCCCTGGCTTCACCCCTTGATTGCTTCCAAGTGTTCGATATGCTGCTGCTAGCGCTGGAGCCAAGTAAGTCTGGTTCCAGTCGATCAGGTAAGGCTCCCATTGTTCTTTTCCTGATGCGATCGCATCCAACTGCCCTTCCATCTCGGCCGTAAACTCCGGTTCTACCATTTTCGGTAAGACCCGTAGCAAAAACTCATCAACTTCCATCCCTAATTGGGTCGGCTGCAAATGCCCCTGATGCAAGCTGGCATAATCGCGCTCACGCAAGACCTTACAGGTGGGTGCATAAGTTGAGGGTCTTCCGATACCCAGCTTCTCCATCGTCTGCACTAGCTTAGGTTCTGTATAACGCGGTGGCGGTTGGGTCTGTTTCTTCTGAGCCTCTGCACTCTGGCATCTCAGCTGCTGCCCCTGCTGGACAACAGGCAACTCAGCGTTGCCAGCAATATCATTCCAATAAATTGTATAGCCCCGAAACGTGACGACTTGACCTCGTGCTTGCCAGAAGGCTTCCCCCGATTGAGTCACAATTCGTGTCTTCTGCAATCTGGCAGCACGACATTGCGATGCCAGCGCTCTCCCCCAGATCAAACTGTAGAGCTTAACTTCCTCCTGGTTGAGTTTGCTTGTCAAGCTATCAGGCAGATTCTCTACGTCTGTGGGTCTGATTGCCTCATGCGCTTCCTGCGCTCCTGCCTTGCTTCTTTGAGTCGCCACTCGCTCTGGCACATTGGGCGGGTCATGAGAAAGGAGCCACTGCCGCGCCTTTGAGCAATAATCATCAGATAGAGCCACTGAATCTGTCCGCATGTAGGTGATATACCCCTGCTCATACAGTGACTGTGCTAATTTCATCGTCTTTTCTGACCCATACTTCAAACGCGAACCTGCTGCTTGCTGCAAACTTGATGTGGTGAATGGCGCTGGCGGCTTCCGGCTTGTTTCTTTACTATCTATCTGAACAACTCTATGGGGATGCGTTCGGGCTATGGTTACTAGTTGCTCCGCTTGTGCTTGTGATAACACCCGCACAGATTCCACTTGCTTTTCCTTCAAGTTTGAGGCATCATCCACTTTGTCGGTTACCTCTTCTACATCTGGGCTTACACCACCTCCGGCATAGTAAGCCCGGAATCCCTCTTCGTAATCTACAAATATTGACCAATAGTCTTGTGGCACAAAAGCACGTATCTGGCGTTCTTGCTCACAGAGGATGTGCAAAGTGGCACTCTGCACTCTTCCCATTGACTTGGCCCCATTGCCCAGTTTCCAAAGCAGAGGTGAACCCTTGTAACCTACTAACTTATCCAGGGTGTCTCGACAGCGACCCGCAGCAACCAGGTTCAAGTCAAGGGGGCGTGGATGGGCGAGCGCTTGCCGCACAGCTCTTTCGGTAATTTCCGTGTAAACAGCCCGTTTGGGATTCTTCAAATGCAGTTGCTGTGCTAGATGCCAGCCTATGGTTTCACCTTCCCGGTCAGCATCAGTGGCAATCAAGACTTGAGATGCTTGTTTGACAGCCTCTCGTAATTCCTTAAGGATTTGCTTTCCCTTTGTCCCTCTGGGAATGTAGCGACAGTCTATGCGTTTGTGTTCGTTATCCAGGGTGAAGCCTAAAGCATCCTCACCATCATTGGCTAACTCAACAATGTGACCCATTGTGGCTTTTACATTCCACTCCGAGCCCAGAATTGCTTTAAGCTTCTTAATCTTCCCACCACTCTCAATCAGGAGAAGTTTCAACTCTCACCCTTACTCAATTCCAGACGAACTATAACTCTTTTACCATTCTAAAGAGTACAGATTCTCCTCGGTTGGCAGGTACAAAAAAACCTATTAAGCTTGTTGTAGAGAGATTTTTCAACCGGAGCTTTCTGATGGCTATTGCTACAGTACTGCTGAAGACTGGAGAAATGGTTTCATTACCAGATGAACAAATAGCTGCATATCTTGAGGAAAATCGAGAGCTGATTCAACTGCGCAAGTTCAAAGCTCGCCGCCCTCGCGCAGTTGATGCAACTGAGTCGGCTACCAGTACACAATAAGGATATCTTCCTCCGTTACAAAAGTATATTTCTCAGCATCGATCTGAGATTGTGTTTCAGCATAGTAGACAGTACAGTTTCTGAATAGCTTTCGTTGCGTGAAGGATTCTTCCCCCTCAATTTCTCTGTATACTCCCTGCTTTCCTAGCTCAACATATACATAGAGTTTCAACCATTTACCAAACACGCAACCATTTGAGGTGGCCAGCTCAAACTCTCGAAAACTTGTGGCTCTAATACGTTTAACCATGCCTGAGCGCCAAAAACACTACGAAGTGACGGCAGATGTGGAATCAATGTAGCAGTTCTCTATTGGCAAAAGTGCTTCTTGCTGCCTCAGCGAAGTGAACCCTTTGAGCATTTAAGACAATTATCTCACTGTATCCTGTGCCAAACAAGTACTTTCTTATTTGAATGATTTATAGTTTTTCACTGTATACAGTGTTATACTGCTTTTAGTGATTGATTCAAGGGTATGGCAAACGAGCAAAACCTGAAGCACTTTCACAGGCAAGATAATACTAATGAGCCGTTGGCAGCCAAGCCAACACAGGTGCGACTGCCAGAGCGAGTCGAGCAGTCGGTCAATCGCTTGCCTAACAAAGCAGCTTGGCTGAGACGGGTGATTGCTGAGGCTTTAGAGCGGGAGGGATTACTACAGCCAGATGACTCGAATTAAGCCTCCGCACTTGCGTGTTACCCCTTTGCAGCTCATGGAGGAGCGCCGGAAACATCAGAGCCACAACTTAGAAAACACCAACCCTGGTATCCCTGCTACCTCCCTGACAGACAGTGCTAGTTTTCTAGCAACATGACACATGCCATGAGGTTAAGGACATGCCATCTTTGTCGGTATAGCATAGGCAATAATCACCACCCAGAAGCCCAGCTTGAACAAAATTTGGTTGTGTCGCAAAAATGATTTGAGGACAGAGAATGCTTCTCAATTCCTATTACTTATTGTGCAATTCCGAAAAGTTGAGACACTAATTCTATTGATGCTTGCACATCACCTTTGTTAACACCTTGAACTTGACCTTTACGAATCATATTCATTGTGACTTGAATCAAAGTTTGGCGCTCTGCGCCAAGCATTACTTCAAAAGGTAGTGCGCCAAACTATACTTCACAAAGAGAGAGTTGAGTTCTAGTGGCAAAAAGAGCCCACAATTCAAGTATTTCTGGCTCAGTTACCACAATCGGATAATATTCCAGTCTGATTTTACTCAGCTAAACCGGAACTTTAAAAAAAAATTGGAATTGAACTCTAATTTTAAGTATGAACCATACTTTGGCGTGTTTGAACCATAGTTTGGCACTAGAGTCGCAGTTATTCACGCACAGCGAGGAGTTTTCATGTCTGGAGAGCACCTACCAACAAATCAAGTACCCTACGCCATAGTTTGCTTCACAATTTGAACTCTGCGCCAAACTTTGCTTCACAAAGCTAATCAATTCTATGGCTAGAAGCCAGTAATTGCGTTCCTACTGCGCCAAGATATGATTCAAAATTTCCGCCACTCTTTAGGTAAAGTCACATGTTGACGGCTCATCGAGATGCCGAAGCTGCTAAACGGTTCCTGCGCAAAGCGTTGAAGGCAGTTCATAACCAAGAGCCGAGAGTGATTAATGTTGATAAGAATGCGGCGTACCCCAAAGCTATTGATGAAGTAAAAGAGCAAGAAGAGCTGTCACAAGGATTGAAACTGCGGCAGAACAAGTACCTAAATAATCGTATTGAACAAGACCATAGATTCATCAAATGGTTGGTCAAACCAGGCAGAGAATTCAAGTCATTCAACACTGCAAGGCGAACGATCAGAGGCTATGAAATTATGCACATGTTGAGAAAATGGCAAATTGAAAATGTTGGGAAAGGAGCCGTTAGAGAACGGAGAAAATTCATTGCTGAAATCTTTGGAGTGGCTGCATAATTAATTTCTTCTTCAAGAAGTTTTCTGTCTTCAGCAAGTTTTTGCAACACAACCGTAAATCGGTACCAATTCCTGTTTGCACTGCCGAAAGCCATATTCTACCCAGGTTCTCAATCCATACAAATCCCCTAAAGTCTTCTTCAAATTTCCCTGAAGATTTGTCATAACAAATGTGGTAGAATTCTCTAGCATGGTTTCTGGGTCAGTTGTTATTTCCCAGTAGGTCACGGCTCTCTTTTTACCATAAACTATTTCTCTAATGTATCTAGTCTCTGATTTTTGATTGCTAAATGTTCGCTCAAATTCACACCACTTATTTGCCCTATCGCTTTGTCCAATCGGCAGCCAGACTGCGTGGTTACTTCTAATCGCCACCACATAATCTAACTTGTATTCAGCTAATTTACTCAAGAATTGACTGCTTTCACCATATAAGCTATCCGCCAACACTAGTTCAATATTAAATCCTTCTTTAATTAATTCCGTAATGATTTCTGTCGCTAACTCAATTTTGGTTTGATATTTATCTGATGATTTTAGCGTCCCTTTAGGTTTGAACACTTTGAACATTAAGGGAAAGGTTGTATTACAATAAACTCCATAGGCATTCACTGAAACTATCCCATTATCTATTTTTCCAATACTTCCTAAATATTGTCGGGCTGCATAGTCTGTTCTTTATACCTTTTTTCCTATCTCCAGTTTCATCAATGACTACTGTAATGGCATTCTCCTTCAATGCTTTCCTAATTTTGTTTAATCTGCGCCCTCTTAGTTGCTCGACTGACCAATCTGAGTTAGCAATAAAATGATGTAGTGACTGAGCTGAGTTTATGCTTACTACTTTAGCGATTTCTGGCAATGATTTTCTTTTGATTGGTGATGCTATTCCCACATGTAAATATTTGAAGCATTCATAATTTCTGACTTCTTTAAATAAGTCTTTATACTCGGCACAATATTCATCTATGATGGCAACTGTGGGATGGGCATCTCTTGCCAAATGTTTGAGGATTTGTAATTCTACATCCATTGCCCTACCTGCCTTGTAGCGTTTTATCTTTGGATTCCTTTATTCATTTTATCGGAAAATGACAGAAGGGGGTTAATCAGACACCTTGGGACAAGTGGCAGTCTCTGAAAGCACAAACCCCGACTCACGCCCAAGTGCAAAGAACTTATGGGCTCAAGCAAGAAAGAATCCATCACGCTGACTATCGCACAGATATCGGAAAGCCTCGAAGGATCATCTGTTTATAAGCTTTATAAATCCCAAGGATATTAATTGCAACAATTGTAACGATGTTTCTAAATCTCACAATTACTGTTAACGCGATGCATATAAATAGTAAATATCAGTTCCCTCAAAACTCTTTGCCTGGTCCTTGTCAATTCGTGTAAACCCGTTTTCTTTGAGCAATAACTCAATTTTATTAACTCGTCTTTCCAAATCATGAACCTCCACAACTATTTGCTTGATTTTTGACCAATCAGATGCCTCAATTCCTAAAAGAACATCAAGTTCAGCTCTCTCAACATCTATTTTGAGCAAGTCGATTTGTTGAATTCCATGTTCGCGAATAACTTCTGATATAGTTTTAAGCTGACAAGTTACTTGTTCGAATTGTTGAAAAGCTATTTTTAGTATTTTATCTAAGGCAAAAGAGCGCATAAATGGAGGTAGCCAGTTAAGCCAAGGAAAGGATGGAAGATATTTTTTAATATCAGTAAGAACAATCCTTTTGACTTTTTCTCGTTCCCGTTTTGAATTATCTGGATATGTAGTAGACCAAACAGTAACATTTGGATAATAAATGAAATTTTGACTACTAGATTCCTTAGAAAGTCCGTAGGGAAATACCTTCAGTCTGCTTGGAGCAAAGCACTGTGCATTTTTTTGTAGTGCTTCAAAAATATTCGGAATAGGCTCAAAAGCATAAACATCCACATTGTTGTTACTAAGTTCGAAGATCCGTAACGCAAATAAGCCAATATTGGCTCCAACATCAAAAACAGTGCTTTCTTCAAAGATCTCAATACCACTTTTAAAGTAATCCTTAATTTCTTCATAAAGAGCAGGTATTTCGTCTTTATTTACACAAAAAACTTTTTTTCCATTTGGAAGCAGGGTTTCTGCAATCGAATTTTGCATAAAACTGTCCTTAAACAAAGTAACAAAGAAGCTCAACGAAAAGATATCATGAGTCGGCCTTCTTTGTAAACTATTTTTGTCGATTTTCAATCCCTGCGGGTAGATTCCCCGCCGCTCTGCGGCGTAAAATACCTGAATGAGCGAATACATCCACAAAAGCCACAACGTTACTGTTTTGCTATATCACTTAGTTTTTCCGGCAAAGTATCGACGGGCTGTATTTGACGAACAG
>JAFASY010000131.1 GCA_019244235.1 Chroococcidiopsidaceae cyanobacterium CP_BM_ER_R8_30 | reverse complement strand
AGAACACAAACCTTTCAAATTGAATAAAACTAGGCTGAAGTGAAATTTCTGTTAAGTCTAGCATAATGATAAAGTACAGAATGTGTTATAGAGTTTGAGCTGATACTTCATGCCAGGATTACGATTTTATTCTCCAGAGATTTCTGTGGAAGAGAAGAGAATATTAGCGAAAGAATTAACAAAAGAAGTTGTATCTTCTCTAAATCTTCCAACAGAGTTAAGTAACTGGACTTTCATTCATTTTGTTACTTACAAGCTAGAGGAGTTTGCCATCGGTGGCAACCTCGTTTTAGATACTCAAGGTCCTTGGTACTTTCTTGAAATTACTGAGAGAAATTGGGATATAGAGAAGAAACAGACTGTAGTTCGCAATATAACTTTGTTACTTAGCAAGTTATTAAAGTTAAAATCTGAGGAGATTTATAAGATAAATATCATCTTACTAGAGTACAAACCAGAAGACATGGCAAGAGCTGGCAAACTCTTGTCTCAATCTTCATAGTAACTACTACTATTCATGAGCCAGCCGCCAGAGCCGGGAAGAAGCGGCTCTGGCGGCTGGCACCCCCATCATCAAAACTTCGCGCTCCGCTCGTTTTGGTGTGGGGCTTCTGGTGGTTGAAGCTAAAGCTGAACACGCTTAGCAGTTTTTGTTCGACGCTGCCAGCTCTGCCTAGCTATACCGACAATGGCTACACCCAGCAAGGCAAAACTGCTATTAGGCTCAGGAACAGCTACACCTTGTGGATCGGCAACAAAGACTTGCTGAGTCAGGTTACCGCTAGGATCTATAAGTGATGCGTCAAAAGCGACCTGACCTTGATCGTTTAGCCCACTATGGGAAATAAACAGATCAGCCACTGTGGAGTCTCCGATCTTATCGCCGACAGCGATCACTTGACTTAACCCAGAACTTGACCCAGTGAAGATACCACGGCCCCCGTTATCCAGATTAGCTAGAAAGGCTACATCGCCTTGGTTGTTAAAGGCAACGTCAGACTGAGTCAAGTCCTTAAAGTAACCGTTACTGGTGCTAGCAACGGTTGTCAGTTGTCCGCCTGTATCAAGGTAGACGGCACTGCTACCGTCAGACAAACCAGCATCAAAAGCCACATTTCCACTGTTATTGAAGGAGGGTACACTGAATTTGGTAAATGTGCCGCTAGTCGTGTCAGCAATGGTGGTGAGTTGTCCATTGCTTACCGCATATAGACCCCTACCCCCGGACTTCAAGTCAGCATTGAAGGCTGTATCTCCCTTATCGTTGATAGCAGGTATGGTGTAAGCAGCAAAAGGTCCCTGACCTCTGGCTACTGTCACGCCACCAGTATAGAAGTCTTTGAAGTTACTGCCAGTAGCTGTATCGGCGATGGTAGTAACTTGTCCAGTACTAGTCTTGGTGTCGAAACTAACTGTCCCATTAGACCCAGTGAAATATGCCACAGTTCCTGGATTGTTGATGGAGGCTACGTTAGTGAAGTTACCAGCCGCTGCGAGATTACTCGTATCATAGAGAGCAGGTGGAGGTAGAGTGGGATTAAGAAAAGTAATACCGAAGGGAGTACTGGTATTGGCGACTGTGTTGATAGGTCCATTGTCAGTACGGGTCAATACCGCACTTGGTCCCCCTGCTTGAATTTGTGCTAAATTATACCCAGATGACGACAAGACTGTTGTTCCAACGTCGTTTGTAGCGGCGCTAAAGAAAACCCCGCTGTCATAGCCTTGAAAGTTGTTGTTAAAGCTGTCGTTAATACTTTTGTCAACGACAACACCAGGTGTGGGCGTACCATATGAGTTACTTGTAAAGATGGCACTAGGAGGAGTGTTCGTCCCTGTCTGTAGGCAGTTGGCACCACTGCCACTACCAGTGGCATTACAAAGCCCTAGGAAACCCTCATAGGTGACTGTTCCTGTATTGTTGATCGATGCATTGCCAAAGCGGTTTAGAAAAAGATTCCCGTTATCTACAGCAGTATCGCTACTAATTGGCTGAATTTCAAAACTAGTCATCCTACTTCTCTCCCGATCTATTTATGAGTGAAAGTTAACTATTAATGCTGATCTAATGAAAGAGACTGGACTAATACAAAGCTTGGCTTTTATTAGAGCTACAGCTCAATCTGGAATCTGAGCTTACGATACATTAAAAGAATTTTAATTGAGTCTAGACAAACTAATAACACTGTATAATCTTTGTCTATTTTATGTATAGTTTGTTTATAGACGAAAGGCAGAACTGCTGTCTCTGTAACGAGCTTAGCCTGAAATGATCTTGCTAGTACCTAGTCATTACTTTAGTAGCTTTGAGAGGATACAAGCCTTTGTAATTGTGTCTCAGTTTACAGTAATAGCCTAATAAAATAATTTTTGATTAATCCCTTTCCTTATCTAAGCTGTTGAGGAGACATAAATGAAACGTTAGGAATTTCGTGAGTAGAAATCGCTGTGAAAGGCTGTTTTTGTCTAGTTAAGATTTAATTAGCAACCCGCCATAAAACGAGCGGGTTGAAGTCATAGGGATCGTATTACTCTCCAAGTTTATTAACAATCTTGATAACAGAGCTGGATTAAGGTATTAACCAAGCGTTCGTTATCCATTGGCATAAGGGATTCGAAATACAACAGTTTTTGAGACAATATGAATGCAGAAAGAGAACCATAAAAAACCTGGGCGATCGCCTCTGCATCTGAGTTGTTGAATTTGGGATGAGACTTGAAATAAGAAACGAGACCCTGGCAGATTGGCTGAATCACAGTGCGTGTGTAAAGTTGTGCGAGTTCTGGGAAACGCGCTGATTCAGCAACAACCACTCTCAGTAGGTCGATGAACTCGCGATCGTCCATTTTCTTTAGGTATCCATGTGCTATTCGGCGCAGCAAGATATCCGGTTCGCCTTGGAATGGCTCTGAACCGAACTCGGCTCGGAGCTGGCGGAGTGTTACCCGCTCAAGTAGGGCAGTGAATAGCCCCTTTTTATCCTGAAAGTGACTATAAATCGTCTGCTTGGAGACCCCTGCCTCGTTTGCGACCCTGTCCATACTCGTGCCAGCATAGCCATGTTGGAGAAAAACGCGCGTAGCTCTTTGCAGGATTTGCTCGCGCTTGAGTAAAGCAGCCGCTTTGGCGCTTTCTGATTTGCCGCTTGGCAGCGAACCACCAGCTATTTTCCTGTCTTCAGAAAAATGTTCTCGGGCAGAATAAACTGACATGTTGCTCGTGCAATACTGCACAGTCTAGTCTAGCTCCAATTGATGCCTTTATCTAGATGAAGAGGCAGGGATTAGGGGAGCTGGGGAAAATAGCACTAAGTTTATGTTAATTTTTGTAAAGAGCCCTTTCTTTTGTCAGACTGGACGGTCTAGTTTAATCAGGGTGAGATTTTACTTACTGCAATAAGGTCACTTGTAGGGCATCAGTCTATGACCAAGATAGGCGCACCAACCCAGGAACGACCTCGAATTCCTGAACAGCCCAAGCCTAAACGAAGATTTAAGCCTTGGTTTCTTATCCCTTTGGGTTTTGGGGCAGTGTTAATTTGGTATATCAACGACCCCAAGTTGTTCTCGTTTCTGCCATTTCATCTGGGAGACCAGGTAGTGACAGGACAAATACGAGCAAGTGGCAGAATTGAAGGCTATGAAACCGACATTGGCGCAAAAACAGCTGGACGGGTAGATTACGTGGCAGTGCGAGAAGGCGACAAAGTTCATAAAGGTCAGGTAATTGTCCGGCTCAGTGATGAAGATGTACAAGCGCAGCTCAGGGGAGCAACAGCTCAAATAGCCTCTGCCCGGCAACAGGAGAACCAGTACAGGATCGGGATTAGTGTCATTCAAAGCCAAATTGCCCAAGAGCAGCTCAATCTGGAGCAGTCCAAGGGGGATGCAAAGGGGCGGATTTTTCAAGCGGAAGGCAACGTCGCACAGAACCAAGCACAGCTAGCCCAGGCTCAAGCCCAAGTCAAGCAGGCGCAGGCCGATTTGGACTTGGCTAGGCTCAACCGCGATCGCTATGCAACACTAGCACGTCAAGGAGCAGAATCCCAATCACAGGCTGACCAATATGAGGCAACTTATCAAGACGATTTAGCTACCCTGAATGCCCGCAAAGCAGCTGTAGACGCAGCCCGTAAACAGGTTAGTGCATCCATAGGTGCATTGGTACAAGCAAGAAGTACAGGGCTCAACCCAGATATTGAAAAGGCAAAAATCGGCACTTTATACCAACAACTAGCTCAATCGCAGGCGCAGGCGAAAGGTGCAGAGGATGAGGTCGCTAACGCAGTTGCTGCTCGCGAGCAGATTGCTGCCCAAATTGCTTACTTGAATGTGGTTAGCCCCATTGATGGTGTGGTGACCGCTCGGAGCGTAGAACCAGGGGCAGTGGTGACGAGTGGCAAGACCCTATTAACAGTCATTAACCCCAATACAGTCTATTTGCGGGCTTATGTACCTGAAGGGGAAATTGGTGCAATTCGAATAGGTCAGCGGGCTGATGTATTTCTGGATTCGGCTCCCAATCGACCTTTTGCCGCAAGAGTTAGCGCGATTGATACCCAAGCCTCCTTTACCCCAGAAAATATCTACTTCCAAGACCAGCGTGTTAAACAAGTCTTTGGCATCAAGATTAGCATTGATAACCCTGCAGGCTTTGCTAAACCCGGAATGCCAGCAGATGCAAAGATATTTACTCACTCGGAGGGAAGCTAGTGATATACGCAAGGGAGCAGAGGAGCAGAGGAGGACACTTGCGTGCGGGGGTTCCCCCCGTTGAGCAAAGTGTCCGTCGGGCAGAGGAGAGAGGGGATATCAATTCTTTCCAATTGCTGGGTTCTCCAGTTGTTGACTCTGAAGTTGTCATCCAAGTCCAAGGGTTAGTTAAGCACTACGGCAAATCTGTGGCTTTAGATGGAATCGATTTCACAGTCAGTCGAGGTGAAATCTTCGGGCTAATTGGACCGGATGGGGCTGGCAAAACAACTACCTTTCAGGTTTTAGCTGGGGTCATGGAAGCCACAGCAGGCTCTGCACAGGTTCTCAATCAACCACCTCGTCATGCTCGCCTCGGCATGGGCTATCTCACCCAGCGGTTCTCACTTTACCTCGATCTCAGCATTGATGAAAATTTGCGCTACAGTGCGGGTTTACGTGAAGTCCCCCATCATCTGTTTCTACAGCGTCGTGCCAAATACTTGCAGTTGATGAATCTGGAGCAGTTCGGTAACCGTTTGGCGGGGCAACTCTCTGGTGGCATGAAGCAGAAATTAGCCCTATGCTGTGCTCTGATCTCCCAACCCCAGATCCTGCTACTTGATGAACCTACCACTGGAGTCGATCCAGTGTCACGCCGGGAGTTTTGGGATGTACTTGCAACCTTAGCCGCACAGGGGATGACAGTTGTAGTGGCAACTCCCTACCTGGATGAAGCAGAGCGGTGCCATCGGGTAGCACTGATGTACTCAGGACAAATTCAGCAAATTGGCACACCAGTTAGTTTGCAGACAAGTCTTGGCTGGCAGCGTTTCGAGGTGCGTACTAGCAAGCTAGCAGCCTTAGAGCGCATTTTACTCAAAGCAGCTAACACTCCCGAACCAACGCATCAAGCCATAGTTGATGTCCATACTTTTGGAGATAGACTTGACGTGCTAGTCAAAGACGCTAGCCTTGGCGAAACTCAGATTCGCACGCTGCTGTCACGTTCTCATCTACAACTTGACACAATTCATATTGCACAGCCGACTCTAGAAAATGTCTTCGTAACTCACCTCCGCAAGCTTGGCTCTGAGCCCCCAGTCATCCCGTTTCCCCGGGTATATCAAGTTCCTGCCTCATCCCTATCTGGATCAACCAGAGGCTGCTCTGATTCTGAAGTTGCTATCTATACGCACAATCTTTGCAAAGCTTTTGGCAGCTTTCAAGCAGTTAAAGATGTCAATTTAAAAGTCTATTATGGCGAAATCTATGGTCTTCTTGGCGCTAACGGTGCTGGTAAAACCACAACAATTAAAATGCTGTGTGGTCTACTGACGCCGAGCGCCGGAGAACTTTCCTTAGCTGGATGGCGTAGCGATTTACGCAACACTAAGTTGCGTCAGCGCATCGGCTATATGAGTCAGAAATTCACCCTCTACGATGACTTGAGCGTGATCCAGAACTTGGAGTTTTACTGTGGAGTCTATGAGGTCCCGCGCAAAGTTCGCCGCGCCAAAATTGACTGGGCGATCACAACTTGCGGGCTGGTTGGTCAAGAGGATATGCTGACTGGTCAGTTACCAGGTGGGTGGAAGCAGCGGGTGGCTTTTGGCGCTTCTGTGATGCACGAACCAGAAGTGCTGTTTCTAGATGAGCCAACATCGGGGGTAGATCCTCTAGCCCGCCGTCAATTCTGGCGATTGATTGAAGATTTCGCTCGCTCTGGCACAGCAGTGCTGGTAACAACCCATTACTTGGAAGAAGCAGAACATTGTCATCGTATGGGATTTATGGTCGATGGAGAATTGGTAACTCAGGGTTCACCTAGTCAAATTAAGGCTGAACAGTTAGGAAAACTGATCGAGGTGCAATGCATTCAAACTCAAACAGCTTCTGATTTGCTTAAGGCTCAATATGAGCCTTGGCGAGTGTCAATATTTGGTGATCGCTTACATGTGGTGTTCGATGACCCAGAACAGCAAATGCCGCAGCTCAAAGCAATGCTTAAGGCAGCTCAAATCGATGTTAAATCGCTCCGACCAATCCCCTTTTCCCTAGAAGATGCCTTCATTGGAGTCGTTTCTAGAGCCAAAAATAGATGAAACGAATTTTAGCTCAGTGTAGCAAAGAGTTAGCTCAATTCCGGCGCGATCGCCTAACTTTATCCCTGGCGTTCTTGCTGCCATTCGCTACCTTAATACTCTTTAGCTTTGGCGTTAGACTGGAGTCCAAGAATATTAACTTGGTCATTCAAGACTTTGACCAAACCCCTCTTAGCCGTGCCTACAGCGAACGCTTCTTTGCCACAACGCAGTTTGACGCCACCCTTTGGTCTGGTAGCAATCCGGCTCGTGATGCCATTGATCGAGGATTAGCCAAAGTTGCAATCGTGATTCCTCCACATTTTGAGCGCAGAATTAATGCCTCTAGCTCTAGCAATGTGCAAGTTTTAGTTGACGGTACCGACGTTAACAATGCTCGAGTGATTGCTAATAGCATCGTATCTACAACAAACTTCTTCTTAACTAACCAAGGATTAAATACAAGTACTGCTAAGGTGACAGCAGATGTTCGCCTCTGGTTTAATCCGGGAAGACAAGAGTCACTCTACGTTGTACCTGGGGTTTACGCAGTTATCCTCTGGATTTATCCATCGTTACTGGCGGCAATTGCCATGGTACGAGAAAAAGAGCAAGGCACGATCGTGCAGGTTTACGCCTCCAGCCTAAGTGCTATCGAACTCACACTGGGCAAGGCTCTTGCCTATCTACTAATTGGCTTACTTGAGGCTGTTCTGATTGTTGTCTTTGGTTCGCTGATTTTTGGGCTATGGTTTGCTGGAGATCCCACCCCCTTTTTGGTCGGTACCCTAGTATTTCTACTTACTAGTGTCATGTTTGGCATTCAGATCGGTGCTGTTTCCAAGGAACAGAGTGTGGCTGTCCAGATAGTTTCTACCGTTGGTTTTCTGACAGCTCTGTTACTTTCTGGGTTCCTGTACCCTTTAAGCAACATTCCTTTTCCCCTCTCTCTCATCTGCTACATTGTGCCAGCCCGTTACTACATCGATATCAGCCGCGATGCCTTCGTGCAGGGAACTGGATGGTCAGGAGTTTGGGCAGCTCCCATAATGTTGGGATTACTATGTCTAATACTTTTTAGGGGCACGCTGAAAACGTTAAGCCGGATGCAGTTATCAGAATAGTTTTAAGTGCCAGACTCCCTAATCATACACAAAACAGACATAAGATGTACAGTCTCAACCTGTAATCTCAACATAATTGAAGTGTCTGCATGCAAAACTAGGAGTCAACTTACACAGCTACTCCTTTCACTAACTTGAGCTTGCACTCTTCGCACTACTAGAGCTGCTAAGGTGCGGATCGTTAAGTTGATTCACATGTAGAATCTCTCAAGTTTTACTATGCAATTCTGGTCAGAAATGAACACAGCATCAGCAGATCGAAAACTCTTTCGACGCCCCCAGAAGACACCTACTAGGCTTGGCAATCAAGCTGATCTCGACCTCCGTAGAGTAGCTTGGCACGAAGCTCATTCTCGGTGGCAGGAGAGACCAATAGCAGATCTTCGTGCTAGAGGGTTTACTCGAACACATGTTTTATCTACTAGTAGTAGACGTGAGCGGGAAAAATGCACATCAACAGTTGCTAGTTATCCCATTATGGGCAACAACAAGGTCGAGATAGTGCATTATACCGAGCCAAGCCAGAGTACAGACGTAGGGTTAGTTTGGATCAACCGAACGCAGTATTTTAAGGGCGTGCCGCTGGAAGTTTGGAACTTTTATCTTGGTGGTTGTCAGATCTGTCAAAAGTGGCTCAAAGAGCGTGAAGGACATTTCCTCAGTCACAAGGATATTCGCCATTACCAACGGATTGTAATGGTGCTGAAAGAAACAATCGAACTGATGGCAGGAATTGATGCGTCACTTCAGCAGCGGCAATTTAGTTAAAGTGTCTGTTGCTCATCCCCAAAGTCAGGTATAAAGAAATGGTTTTATCTAAGCAAGACAAATCGCAAGACCTGACGGTACGTCCGGAAGGGCGGCTCGATAAATCACCTGGACCAAAGGGCGTCCCGCCACAGGTGAAGATTCTACAAATGATGAATGCTTATCGGCTCTCGCAATCAATTTCTGTGGCGGCGAAGCTCGGTATTGCAGACCTTTTGGCAGACGGACCAAAGAAGAGCGAAGAATTGGCGCAGAGTGTTGGAGTCCATGCACAGTCACTCTATCGACTGTTAAGAGCCCTAGCCAGTTTTGGTGTATTTGCTGAGGACGAAAACGGTCAATTTGGATTGACACCCAGAGCCGCCATGTTGCAAACCAATGTACCGGGCTCAATCCGTGCCTATGCAATTGTCATTGGTGAAGAGTGGCACTGGCGAATGTGGGGAGATATTGCTTACAGTGTGAAAACTGGAGAACCCGCATTTGACCATCTTTTCGGGATGGAGTTCCAAGATTACTACAATCAACACCCTGAAGTTGCTAAAAACTTTGATGGAGCAATGGTCAGTGTTTTGGCAATGACTGACGCCGCAGTCATGAGCAACTACAACTTTTCATTAAGCGGCAAGGTTGTTGACATTGGCACTGGGGGTGGAGACGGCAAGCTCATTGCCTCTATCCTTAAAGCTAACCCTAATATGCAGGGGGTTTTCTTTGACCTGCCATCCCGGCTAGAACCAGTGAAAGGACTCATTGAAGCTGAGGGACTGACTTCGCGCTGCAAACTTATTGCTGGTGACGTATTCAAATCGTTTCCTAGTGGTGGAGATGCCTACATCATTAAGAACTTAATCCACGACTACGATGATGAAGCTGCTGTCACAATCTTGAAGAACTGCCGTGACGCGATCGAGCAAGATGGCAAGCTTTTAGTTGTTGAGATGGTTCTCCCACCAGGCAATGAACCATCTCTAGCTAAGATTCTTGATGTTGAAGCGCTCATCATGACGGCTGGCGCTATTGAGCGCACCGAGGAGCAATACCGAAAACTTTTTGCAACGGCTGGCTTCAAGCTAACCAACGTTATCTCAACACGGTCTCCCTTTAGCATCCTTGAAGCTGTACCGATGTAGTTTTTAGATGTTAAAGCTAAGGATCATTTGAATTAGGAGGTACTGAAATGACTGCGATCGCTAACAACGAGAAAGTAACCACGATTTCTAAAGAAGCAGAGATCGTCACATTAATCAATGTCTTTGAAGTTGAACCCGAAAACCAACAGCTTTTAGTCGATTTACTTGTAAAAGCGACTGAAGACACAATGTACAAATTGCCGGGATTCATCAGTGCAAATATTCACAAGAGTAAAGATGGTAAATGGGTAACAAACTACGCTCAGTGGAGAAGTGTAGAAGACTTTAAAGCAATCTTTCAGAATCCTGAAGCACTCTCACATATGCCTGCGATTGGAAAAATCGCCAAGTCTTCACCTGTGCTTTACGAAGTCTGCTACACCAAAAACCCTTAAGAAAATGACGACATCTACTAAGCCAGAAGCTCCTAAAGTGTTTCCAGACTTGCCGCCGCCAGTAGCGATGCTACAAATGTTAGGGGGTTTTAGAGTAGCGCGGTCAATTTACGTTGCGGCTGAATTCGGTATTGCTGACCTGCTAGCGGATGGTCCCAAGAGCATTGACGAACTAGCGCAAGCAAGTGGAACTCATGGACCATCACTTTACCGGGTGTTGCGGGCGCTAGCTAGTGTGGGCATATTTGCTGAGGACGAAGACGGTCGTTTTCACTTAACGCCTCCTGCTGAATTTCTACAAACTGATTTTCCTGATTCAGTCCGGGCTTCGGTGAAGCTGTTTGGTGAGGAGTGGCACTGGCAACTGTGGGGCAACCTGCTGGAGAGTGTCAAAACCGGAGAACCTGCTTTCGAGCGTCTTTACGGTACAGGATTCTTCGATTTCTACAATCAAAACCCTGACTTTGCTAAGACTTCAAGTGCATCCAAAACCACTATGGCTGCCAGAGCCTCTGCCTCGCTGTTGTCAAATTATGACTTCACATCCAGCAGTAAAGTGGTGGAAATCGGCGTTGCTGGTGGATATGGAAGTACGCTTGTCCCTCTTTTGAAAGCTAACCCAACACTACAGGGTCTGCTATTCGACTTTCCTCCTGTCATCGAAGGTGCGAAACCTGTCGTCGAGGCGGCAGGATTAACAGAGCGCTGCGAACTCATAAGTGGCAACTGTGTGGAGTCGGTGCCTACTGGTGGCGATACATACATCTTGACATTTGTTTTGCATAACTGGGATCAGGAGCGTGCCATTAAGATCCTTCAGAACTGTCACCAAGTTATGGCAGAAGACGGCAAACTTCTGGTTGTTGAGATGATTATGCCCAAGGGGAACGATCCTTTCGTCGGCAAGATAGTCGATCTTGAATCACTGCTTTTGACCCCAGGTGGCTACGAGCGCACTGAAGCCCAATATCGAGATCTACTAGAGGCAGCAGGCTTCAAGGTAACAAAGGTTATCCCAACCCAGACGGCAAATAGCGTGATTGAGGCTGTCCGCGCATAGTCATACTAACAAATAACAACTGTTTAGACCCCTATTGCTGCCCTTAAATGGAGCATAGGGGTCTTCTGCTTGTCAAACTGGTAACGGCTCTTTTTCTGGCACGGGAATTGCACATAGGAGAGAAGAGACGTTCAATCACAACATGATGACGAAGAAAGATTCTATTAGCATTAGCGGCACAGTTCAGGCTTATCTGCTCAACCGCTCAGGTGATATAGATGGTTTGCTGCTCTTTGATGGGAAACAGCTACATCTACCTCCCCACTGCGGAACTGCCCTCCAGCAAGCTGTTAAACCGGGCGATACTATTGAGGCATTAGTCGAACCTGGCAAAGAGTCGCCATTGGGTGAAGAGTTTCGCACCCAACGTCTCACTAATACTCAGACAGGAAAAATAGTAGCAGATCAATCATCACCATCGGCATCCTTGCCAGAACAGCCTCTACAAGTTGAGGGGAGTATAGCTTACTGGTTAGTCGGTCACAAGGGAGAACCTAAAGGCTTTATCCTCTCGGATGGCACTTATTTGCATGTGCCTCCTCATATTGGCAAAACTCTAACAGAGCGAGTCAAACAAGGCGATCGCATAGTAGCCCAGGGCTACGGGACACGCAACGATATTGGCACCAGTCTAAACGTCGAAGCGATCGAGCTTAACGGGCAACAGTTGTTGGACATGAACAACTTTGGTACGCCGCAGCACAAGCAGGCGGCAGACCATTATGAGGAGGCGGCACATCATCATCGCAAAGCGGCGAAACATTTAGAGGCAGGAGAACCAGAGAAGGCAGCCCATCATGCCCGCCTTGCCCATGAACACCACCTTCAAGCCACCCAATACTGGGAGGCAGCAGGTAAACAATATAGCAACGATAAGGCAGCATAAGCCTTTCAGCACCTAATTTGTATTACCTAGAATCAGATCCTGTGGCATCCGCTACTCACTCAACGTTCTGCCGGAGCTGCTTAAGGCAGCTGCCTTAAGCAAGCTCAAACTCAGGAGCAACACATCTAGTAATTTGAAATCCGCTTTAAAGTGAAAGATCTAAGCATTGTTACTTAATCTCTGCTCTAAAGTAGATAATTTTTAACACAGTTTTACATATCTTTATTTTCATTTAGAAATCAGAACATGTGTTAGCAGACAAAGCGCAATTCCTCAACCCAATGTAAGCAAAACGTATGCCAAACAAGATAGGACCGAGCAAGAAAAGTTTGCAGGGACTCGATTTCTTAAATCTATTCTTAGCCGATGTGCAGACTGGCGTTGGACCATATCTCAGTGCCTTCTTGAAAGCTTCAGAACATTGGAACTCAGCTGATATCGGGGTTGCCTTGTCCACTTCAACAATCGCTACAGTCATTGCCCAAGCACCAGCAGGTGCTTTGGTAGATCGGCTGTACCAGAAACGAACATTAATCGTACTGGGTGCTGTGTTCGTCACTATCGGTTGCTTCGGGATAGCCCTGTTTCCGACTCTTCCAGTGGTCATGGGCTGTCAAATTTTAATCGGTGTCGCAGCAGCGATTTTCCCACCAGCTATTGCCGCTATTACGCTGGGGCTGGTGGGACGTAGTAAATTTGATCGGCGGACTGGTCGGATTCAGGCTTTTAATCATTCAGGCAACGTCATTGCTGCTGTTTTGTCTGCTTTAGTTAGTTTTGTGGCACAAAAGGGAATCTTTTTTGTGATTGCGGCTATGGCAGTCGGCAGCGGCATTTCGGTTTGCAGAATTCGTTATCGAGAAATTGACCAGGAACTAGCGCGTGGTGGTGGAGAAGAAGAAGACGAATCGGGGGAGGAAGCAGGACATCAGCATCAACCCGCTAGCTTATTAAAGCTGTTGAGCAATCGCCCATTGCTTATGTTCTGTATTGCAGTTGTCATTTTTCACTTTGGCAATGCAGCAATGTTGCCCCTTGTCGGTCAACTACTGGCAAAGGGAAGTCCCTCAGATTCCATTAAGTATCTGTCTGCCTGCATCATTGTGGCTCAGCTTGTCATGGCACCCATATCAGCCATAGTTGGTCGTTTAGCAGAAGCTGGGCGTAAACCAATCTTCCTATTTGGCTTTGGTGTATTGCCCATTCGCGGGGTACTTTACACGCTCTGGCACGATCCCTATTATTTAGTTGCTGTGCAAATTCTAGACGGAGTAGCAAGCGGTATTTTCAGCGTGCTTTCCGTCCTTATGATTGCAGATTTAACTAGGGGAACGGGGCGCTTTAACCTGACGCAAGGGGTGCTTGCTGCCTGCATAGGAATTGGCAGCTTCTTTAGCAATTTAACTGCTGGGTTTGTAGTCCAAAGAGCCGGTTATGATGTCGGTTTTTTGATGCTGGCAGCGATCGCCGCTGTCGCTTTTGCCGTTTTGTTGTTCTTCGTACCCGAAACTAAAACAGCAAAAAAACTGAAGAGAAACCAGGCTACAGCGTCAACCTGATTCTGGCTCTAAACACATTCTTCGTATTGATGCCCGACCGCACACAAGTCCTCACCTTGCTAATGCTTGAAAGCCATTATGTATCTCAATCACGACAATTTAAGGTCAATAGTTACTGGCCTACTTTTAATGAGTTCAATGACAGCCTGCAATTCAATTCAAGCGCAGGAAACAGCTCCGCCTGCGGCAAAATTGCCTAGCAGTGATGGCTCTGGGGGACTGCTTTATCAAGGGCGGCTCCAAACCTACTATCTTCATACTCCAAAGTCTTATCAGTCAAATCATCCCATGCCATTAGTTCTGGTGTTTCATGGCAGTCGCAGCAGTGGTAGAGCAATTGCCAATGCTACCCGTTTCGATGAGTTAGCAGATCAAAAAGGATTTATTGTTGTTTATCCAGATGGAATTAATGGTCGCTGGAATCAAGTCAGGCATTATTCCTCCTCACAGATAGATAGGAATAATGCCTCCTTTATATCAGCATTAATCGAGCATCTCCAGCAGATTAGAAACATTGATCGCCAAAGAATTTACGCTACAGGCTTTTCTAGTGGTGCAATTTTAACCCAAACCCTTGCCTGTAATCTATCCGATCGGATAGCTGCATTTGCTTCCGTAGCTGGTACTTTACCAGTAAATGTCGCTCCTAGTTGTAAACCTCAAACTCCTGTCTCGCTACTCATGATCAATGGTAAAGGTGATGAGTCTGTACCTTACCCAGGTGGCAAAGTGGACGATGTTAGAGAGGTTCTGTCTGTACCTAAAACGGCAGAGATTTGGCAACAGCATAACGGTTGTGCCTTAAATGCAAAAAAAGTAGAACCGCTTGCCAATACTGTTTCCAACCATAGCACCAAAGTTGAGATCTCTCGCTACTCAGGTTGTCATGGTGGTGCAGAAGTGATGCTTATAAGTGTGGAAGGCATGGGACACTCTTGGCCCGGTGGCGCTTCGGAAAACGCCAAACAGGATCAGAGCATTAGATCTGGGATGAACGCTAGTCAGACAATATGGGATTTCTTTCAGCGCCACGCTTTGCCATAAAAATTCTTTTAAGCCTGAAACTGTCCCGTTAATGCTACTAGAGTCTTTCTAGGCTAGGCATTTTGACTACATTGAAGGGGAACCTGTGGGCAATAAGCTAACATCATTACGCCAACAAAGTTTACGAGCGCTTGACTTCTTAAACTTCTTCCTTGCTGATATTCAAGGGGGAGTAGGACCTTTTCTAGTTGTTTTTCTGACAGCCAGTCTTCATTGGTCTCCAGCACGGGTTGGTCTAGTCATGACGACTGCGGGAATAGTTGGAGTGTTGGCGCAAACACCAGCTGGAGCTATTATTGACCGCACTCGACAGAAACGAATGCTCGTAGCTGTGGCGGCATTGCTACTTGCTATGTGTTCCGTAGCAATCGTCCTATTCCCGACTTTCCCTGTTATCCTCTGCTCTCAAGCCTTCACTGCCATCGTGGGGGCATTTTTTGGACCTACTATAGCTGCCATCTCCCTAGGGTTGGTAGGGCGTAAAAACCTGGACAAGCAGATTGGACGGAACCATTCTATTAGTTCTGTAGGCAATGTAGTCGCGGCTCTACTAGCAGGTTTAATTGGCGACTTTATTGGACGCGCATATATATTTTACTTTGTTGCCATTATGTCTATCGCTGTCATCGTCTCAGTGCTGAGAATACGAGATCGAGACATTAATTACATAGTGGCTCGCGGCGGTGATGACGGAACAAAAGAACAGCCCCAACGTTCTGCCGGAGCCGCCTTTAGCAGCGTGCTGCCACAAGCTCAGATTTCAAACGTTAAAGCTTTGTTGCAAGATCGCAGGGTTTTCATCTTTGCCTTGTGCGCCGTCTTGTTTCATTTTGCCAATGCGTCTATGTTGCCTCTAGTTGGGGAAGTGCTCTCGAAAAAGGGGAGCAACCCCTCGCTCTATATGTCAGCCTGCATCATAGTAGCTCAGCTAGTCATAATCCCACTGGGGATTTGGATTGGTCGTCGGGCTAGCGTTAGTAAACGAAAACCGCTCTACTCAATTGCCTTTATTGCCTTGCCAATTCGCGGGCTGCTTTATACCCTGAACGACAATCCTTATTTTCTAGTTTCTGTGCAACTCCTTGACGGAGTCGGGGCGGGTACTTTTGGTATAATGCAGCTTCTTGTCATTGCCGATCTGACAAAGGGAACAGGTCGCTTTAATGTGACGCAAGGGGCAATTGGTACTGCTGTTGGTATTGGTGCTTCTCTCAGTAATTTGGTCGCCGGATATGTAGCTAAGTATGCAGGTTATGATGCCGCTTTTCTGTCGATGGCGGCGATCGCGCTTAGTGCTTTAGTGTTTTTCTGGTTCGCTATGCCTGAAACCAAGGTAGGGCGAGATTGGCAGATAGGAGAGCAGCAGGCATGATTGTCCTCAAGTACATTAGATATGTTGTGCTAGTAGTAAGCTACGTGGGAATCGGGCTAGGGTATTTGCCCGGTTTACGGATGAATCGCGCCACGATTGCCTTAGTTGGGGCTGCCTGCTTAATTCTTCTGAGACTGGTAGACCTTAAAGAAGCTTGGCAAGCGATTGACTACAAAACCATCATCTTTCTGTTGAGCATGATGGTGATCAATGCCAACCTGACTTGTTCTGGTTTTTTTCAACTAGCTCTCGATTACCTAATACGTATAACCCGCAGTCCTTTGGGGCTGTTGGTTGCCTTAACTTTCGGTAGTGGCATCCTCTCAGCCTTGTTTTTAAACGACACCATTGCGATCGTCCTGACACCCCTAACTCTAGGGCTAACTACAGCGCTTAGTCTTAAACCTATTCCTTATTTACTGGCTTTGGCTGGAGCTACTAACCTTGGCTCTGTAGCGACTATAACTGGCAACCCGCAAAATATTCTGATAGGCTCATTTTCTGGCATCAGCTATCTTAACTTTGCCAAGTCACTCACTCCAGTGGCTTTGATCAGCTTGGTAGTTCAAGTAGGCTTGCTATGGTTTCTTTACCCGGATGTACGCTCTACCAAACCCTGCTCGATTGACAATTCTCCACGATATCGAGTTTTCAAGCCTCTACTAACTAAGAGTCTTTTGGTGAGTGCGGGTTTATTAGTTGCTTTCTTAGTTGGTATAGAACCAAGCTTAGCTACCTTGATAGCGGCTAGCTTACTACTAGTAACGCGACGGGTGAAGCCACAGAAAATCTTGCAGCAGGTGGACTGGAATCTCCTGGTGATGTTTTCTGGACTATTTATCCTGACTCTAGGCACTCAGAAATTAGGATTTTTAGGTTTGTTTACAGGTTTAGTTCATACCCACCTAGGTTTACTAGGGGGGAGTGTTGTACTCTCGAACTTAATTTCCAATGTCCCAGCAGTGTTACTACTGCAACATCTCATCCCTCATGGCGATACTCAATCTTGGCTGCTACTAGCGGCGGCATCTACTCTAGCTGGGAATCTAACTCTACTAGGTTCAGTCGCCAACCTCATTGTTGCTGAAGCTGTGGCTAAAGAAGGTCATCACCTAACATTTTGGGAACATTTGCGCTTTGGTCTACCGCTGACGCTTTTAACTTCGGCAATAGCCTACTTCTGGATTCAATGGCTGGCATGATTTTTGCACTATTAATGATTTAGATCGCGTTCAACACCGGAATTTCACCATGAACCAGTACATAAGGCTCAAGGATGCTGTTGGAATAGGAGGGTTAGGTGCAACGCTCTTGGTGTTAAGTCATGGACTTCCTGCTAAAGCTCAACCCACATCTACACCTCCTGTAGGAGCCTATGAATCAGGATACAGGATACGCTCCTACAAGATTTACTAGCCATATCAAGCAGTATCTACTTGATGCGCAAGGAAATGTAGTGGGATTACTCCTGCGTAACGGTGTCCAGGTTTGGATACCGCCAAATCTATCTAATAGCCTGATAAGTATTGCTCAACCTGGCGATCTCGTTACGGTAGACGGAGTGCCAGGAGCACCAAATAACTTTGGTCAGGTAATTCAAGCCTACAGTATTACGAACACCGATACCCAGCGCACGATTACTGCTCAATCTTATTCACCAAACTACGGTCCCCCTCCAGGACCGCCTCCAGCTTACGGTCCACCTCCAGGACCTCCGCCGGGACCTCCAGGACCGCCTCCAGCTTACGGTCCACCTCCAGGACCCCTACCACCTGGCTAAGAAGTAGATAGCTTGAAAATTAATCGAATGGAAACCTGCTCCATCCGCACCTCCACATCCACATGAAAATCGGCATCTACCTTTTCATCATCATCGGCGGTCTGCTTCAAGCCTGCGGCTCGGCCATGAACGCGCAGCTTTATCGCTCGTTGAAAAACCCGTGGCTTGCCTCACTGGTCTCTTTCAGTCTCATCGTCGCCTTTTTCATCTGCGCTGTCGCTGTCTTCCCGAAGCCGCTGCCATCCTACCGAGACATCCTGCAAATGCCTTGGTGGGCACCCTTGGCTGGGTTAGTCGGTGCGGTGGCTGTATATGCCGGACTGACGCTCATTTCTGTGGTTGGCGCGGGCACTTACACCGCGCTCAACGTTACTGCCGCGCTCATCATGTCCCTCGCCATTGACAACTTCGGCCTGCTGCGTGTTGAGCCACACTCCTTCAACTTGATGCGCGGTCTGGGTGCCCTCCTGCTAATCGGTGGCGTCGTGCTGATCTCGCGCTTTTAAGTGATTGTATTCAACACCAAAATTCCACTCATGAAACAAGAAAGAAGATTTCATAGCTCGATTTGGCGCAGTGGGTTAGTTACTGCTTTTTTGATAATAGGTTCAGGGTTCCCTGCTCTCGCTCAGTTGCCACCACCTGGTCCATCAGGTGTTTATCCCCAGAGCTATGCCTTTTCGAGCGTTACTAGCCATGTAAGACGGTATCTGCTCACGCCTCAAGGGTTAGTTTCGGGTCTCCTACTCAGGAATGGTCTTCAAGTTTTCTTACCACCAACTCTTGCTAATAACATAGAGTCTTTAGCTCAACCTGGTGATGAAGTTAGGGTTTACGGGGTGCCTGGAATTCAGACGAGCTTCGGTCAAACCTTCCAAGCCTACAGCATCACTAACACAAACACTCAACAGACTGTTGCCGTTCCGTCTCTTTACTCGCCTACCTATAGTCCGCCACCTAGACCACCAGTCGCCTACGGTCTAGCAGGATATCAACCAGGTATAGCACTTCCACCAATTCCGCTCTCACCAGAAGGTCAGCGCATTTTGTGCCAGCAGTTCCCGTTAAATTCCCGTTGCGTTAGCAATCAACCGATAGCCATTGGTCCGCCACCCAGACCGCCAAGGCAGAGACCAAGGCGACGACCTGGTCCACCCCCTGCCTATGCTCCACCACCTGGTCCACCGCCCGCCTATGGTCCGTCGCCGAATCCATAGCCGGAGGTCTCATAGTAATTGCTTGCGCGCCATAACATACAGATGGAGGACAACTCATTTACTTTAGGACAACTTCGTTTAACTAGTGGAGGAAAAATGGTGCTGGCTCCAGATGTGCGTGGACTACTCGACAAGCTAGAAAAACTACATCCTCCTGTCATCACGCTGCCAGTTGAAGAAGCGCGTCGGATTCGAGAAGTTGTCTACTCACAGCTTTGGGGGGAACGGGAAGCCGTTGCCAACGTGGAAGACCGCTTGATTCCTGGACCAGCAGGGCAGATCCAGGTGCGGGTGTATCGACCAGCATCCAGTAATCCACTGCCTGTGCTTGTGTATTTTCATGGTGGTGGCTGGGTAACTTGCAGCATTGACTCATACGACGGTTTGTGTCGAGCGCTCGCTAATGGAGTGAATTGTATCGTGGTCTCTGTTAACTACCGCCTAGCACCTGAACACAAGTTCCCGGCTGCTGTCGAAGATGCTTATGCTGCTACTGCCTGGGTGGCAAGTCATGCTCAAGAGCTAGGTGGCAATCCAACTTACATTGCCATTGGAGGCGACAGCTGTGGTGGAAACTTAACAGCGGTTGTGGCTTTAATGGCACGGGAGCGTAGAAGCCCACCGCTAGTATTTCAAATGCTTCTTTACCCCTGCACTGACTACGAGTTTGAGCGTCCCTCTGCCCTTGAAAACGCTAAAGGCTACTACCTGACTCTGGATGCCATGCGCTGGTTCTGGAAGCATTACCTCAACAGTGAGGCAGATGCGGCTCATCCTTATGCTTCACCCTTACGTGCTGAAGACTTGCGAGGATTACCATCAGCGCTAGTTGTGACAGCCCAGTTTGATCCGTTAAGGGACCAAGGAGAAGCCTATGTCAAACGGTTGCGAGAGGCTAACGTCCCTGTGACCTACAAATGCTTCGACGGCATGATCCACTGCTTCTTAAGTTTTGCCGCAGAGCTTGAGCAGACCAAAGCCGGACTCCGAGAAATCATCGAAGCACTACGGAGTGCATTTGCCAATTTAAAGTCAAGTTCGCCCTAGATATTTAAAAGTTGGGCTTTTGTCGGCGACACGATTCCTAAAGTTCGACTTTGTATTCAGGATACGGTTTCAGCCTCATCCTTCCTGTTCCTCCACCGCTTCTAAAGCTCGGTTATAAAGTCGCTGGCTCACCCAGAAATCGGCTGTTTCGATTAGCGCATCTATTAGCGCATCTAATAGGGGCTTAACGGCTGAAATCAATCCTTGGTGTTTGGCTTCAATCAAAATGCCCAATACACCCGTCATTTGAATCTGATACTCCGCTGCAACCCGCCTGCCCAACTCCTCATCGATCAGCAACCACTCAGCTTTTAGCTCAATTGCTAAAGCGATCGCCTCTGCCTCACCCTCATCCAACTGGTTCTGCCACGATGCGACAAACTCGGAATTGCTGACCGATCGCACCGTAATCCAATCCAGCGTCTGCACCTCACGGCAACCGGGAATATCCTCCCCTGCCGTCGTCAACTCACGGTACACCGCTGCTGGAATGATGACCTTTTCATAGAGCTGCAAAAAGCAAATCAAGATGGGCGATCGCTGCAAGATTCGTAATGGGAGACGTATCACTGACAATAATCACAACCGACCCGCACTTCGCAAGGTTTGTAGATCTGCCTCAAACTCTTCCACATCGTAGTGGATCGGAATTTGGCGCACTGCCAACTCATGCTGAAACTTCAGCAGTGGCATTGCAGCTAATTTGCTGGCTTTGCCAATGCTAATCTTCTTCTTTTGAAACAACATAATAATGATTTCAAGCAGGAGATCCTCTTCAGACAACCCACTCGCTTCTATGACCTCATTGGGAATTACCAAACTCATAAACACCTCCCATGCCTCAGCTACTCAACTTTGACAATGTCCTCTAGTAACCCTTCTGTTTCCTGTTCTATTTCCTGTTCTAGCGCGAGAATGTGTGCCCGAATCTCTTCAAGGGTGCGTAACGGCGTAGGTTTGTAGAAATTTTTATATATTCAGGAAATCAATGTTTCATTGCTGGCACGTTTTTTGCAGCACAAGCAGTATTAACTTCTGTGTTCATCAAACTTATCTCGCCCTCCTGCAAGTTCTGCAACCAGAATTCATGCTAGAGAAATTGGAGACTCAGGGAGATCGCGCTTTATTCCGTGCAACCTCACAACTTAACCAAGTTGCCAAAATGTAGATAGTATGACCAAGTGTATTTTTTCGAGAAAAAAATTATGAATGTAGGTATATTTGTGAGTGCCTTGGGCGGCGCAAGTGTGGAATTTTTTGAGACGGCAGCGATCGCCTACGCAATTGGGCGTTCTGGCTATCGGCGCGAAGCGACTTTGGGTACCGTTACGGGCTTAGCGCTTGTGGGGATAGCAGCAGCAGTATTGGGAACAGAATTACAGCTAATTCCCCTACGATTTCTACAGATTGGGATTGGGCTAGTACTGCTATGGTTTGGTTGGGGTTGGGTTAAAAAGTCAGTACTGCGACAGGCAAAGGGTAAACGTGCTGGATGGGTTACTGATCCCCTTGGTTCTGAAGGCATCACTTTGGAAATGCAACGGCGAGGCTTTAGTCGTCTAAACTTCATTGTTATGGTCAAAAGTGCTGCCCTCGAAGGGTTGGAAGTGGCAATCATTGTTACCACCCTTGGTTTAGCATCAAGAGCTTGGAATGAAGCCGTATGGGGAGCGGCACTAGCTCTAGCATTAACAGTTGCTGTGGTGGCAGTTTTGCATGGTCATTTACTTAAAGTGCCAGAAGTACTAATTAAGCTCAGCGCGGGCGTACTATTAATGGCATTTGGTACCTTCTGGCTAGGTGAAGGTTTGGGTTTACCCTGGCCGTTTGGGGATGTATCGCTGCTGGGTTTGATTATTCTTTATGGCTTGCTTTGCGGTCTTGCTATCTGGTGGCTGCGGGCAAAGCAAATGGCTCACTAGAAAGCGCTAAAGAGAGGAGTCTTATAGGTAGGAAGGCACTGGACACTCCGACGGCAATTGATAATTGTGACAGTCCTGTTTCTCTCATTAGGTGAGGCCGCTTTGTAGTTATTCGCACAATTGTTTCAAAGCCGTGAAAGGTGTTCGATCCTTTCTATTCCACGAAACCAGATGGTACCGGGCTGGGACTGGCGCTCACTCATGAAATAGTTATTCGGCATAGGGGATATATTACCCTTGAATCTCAACCTGGCTGTACCAGTTCTAGCGCATTCCTACCTGTTAAATGTCTTTAGTTACTGGTCATATTTCTAAAAAAAAGTTTAGCCATCGTTTGCTAAATTTGCATTAGTCTATTGCCACTGACATGCTTGTATTCAACAATACAAAAAACTTTAACAAAAATCCCCTTCTTCAGCTAGAAATTGAATGCATCAATATCGATTACCTTGTTGAATCAGGAACAACGAGCACTTCCTGGAAGTTTCAAATCTCCGATTTAACGAAGCTTTTATGAGTTGGCTGGGGATTAAGAGCTTCCAGGATTTTCTATAGTTAGAATGGCTGATTGCTGTCGATATCAGAATTTTCTTTCACAATCTGAGCAATTTCATGTACCTGTCTAGTGTAAGCTGCATCGTCTAAAACAGGCGTCCCCTTAACAGTTATCGATTCAGCTATGTCAATCCAGGACTTGCAGCCTCCATACTCCTGACGGTAGGGAATGACTGAAGCTGAATTGAGCTTGTAAGTCCGCAGCAGCAATATATAAAGCGGCTGTTGCGGCTTCCATTTCAGGCGATCACGCACAAACTGCTCTGTCCAAATATGGAAAGGCAGTAAGGCTAAGACCACTGACTCATCACTCACTTGAAAAATGGCAGTGATTTGGGCATAGGCGCTGATTCGAACTGTTTCTGGATGCCAACCTGATGGTACTGGTGTTACAAGATGCGCATAATCAGGTTTTAATAATGAGGGCTGCTGATGCTCGTAGGTGGGATAAAGCAGAACCTGGTTGTGGCCAACTTTGAATTGCCCTCCCTGTTCGTGGATGCCGCCCTTACGGAGTAATAGAATCGTTTTACCCTGTTCTAAGGCATCAACGGCAACAGCCCATTCTTTGAGAGCAGAGGTAGTCGTTAACATCATGAGTTTTACTTACAGTGTACTCCATCTGATGTAGACACTCCTGAGCAGTTCTGCCTAGGATGTAGATAGAAGCACACGCAACACAAATCCAACATGAAAAAGCGACCGCTTGGACAAACAGATATTCAGATCACCCCAATCATTATGGGGACTTGGCAGGCTGGGAAAAAGATGTGGGTGGGGATTGAGGACTCCGAAACAATCAAAGCTATCCGAGTTGCTTTTGAGGCTGGCATAACAACAATTGATACAGCTGAAGTTTATGGGGATGGTCACTCAGAACAAATTGTGGCTCAAGCAGTATCGGATGTCCGCGACCAAGCTGTTTACGCCACTAAAGTTTTTGCTAATCATCTGAAATACGATCAGGTGATTGCAGCATGTGAGCGCTCTTTGAAAAACTTGCAAACTGATTACATTGACCTCTACCAGATTCACTGGCCTGCTGGCACCTTCAACAGCGAAGATGTCCCGATCGAGGAAACCATGAGCGCTTTAAATGAATTGAAGCAGCAAGGTAAGATTCGGGCAATTGGTGTCTCTAATTTTTCCAAAGCCCAACTAGAGGAAGCCGCACAGTACGGGCGCATCGATAGCATTCAGCCTCCCTACTCTCTGTTCTGGCGAGTGGTGGAAAAGGAAACTGTGCCTTATTGCGTTGAACACAATATTTCTATCATTGCCTACTCATCTCTGGCACAGGGATTACTCACGGGAAAATTTGAACCTAATCACAAATTTGATCCAGAAGATAACCGTGCCAAGAATAAACTTTTTCAAGACGGAAATTATGAACGAGCACAGCAAGCTCTAGAAAAGCTGCGCCCGATTGCTGAGCGCCATCAAACCGCTCTCGGCAACTTAGCGCTCGCCTGGTTAATTGCTCAACCCCAGACGAATGCAATTGTAGGAGCCCGCAATTCTAAACAATCCCAAGAAAATGCCAAAGCCGCTGATATTGAGTTATCTGCCGACGAGCTAAAAGAAATTGATGCCATCGGACGGATTGTCACCGATCACTTGGACGAGAATCCGGTGATGTGGAGTTGGGCTTCTTAATAATCTGAACCCTGTGGTTCTATGCAGTTTCCCCACTTGTCGCCATCCTTGGCGAAGCCGATTGCAATTAATAATTTCCGAATGGTCTTTAATTACGAATTGTTTTGTCACCTTTCCGCAATTGCTGTAAATGGGGTAGTTAGCATAGCAACTGCTAATTATATTCCACTAAATCCCAGTAATTCCTATCTCCAGGAAATTTGGCGGAAACTTGAATTTTATCTGGACTTACAGGGACATATCCAGAAAATGTAGTGCCAGTGCGAGTTAGTTTAATCCACTTGTTCGACGATGAATTAATGACTTGCACTTCAAGTGCAGTAGGAACTTCTATCTTAAAGTATATTAATCTACCTACAGATAAGTATTTAGCTAATGGGGCGTATAAATAACTATTCTTCTCTAAAAAAGTCGAATAAGTTTTAGGAAATTTATCTCCTATACTGTCGGAAATAACATTATAAGTTAATGATTGCTGATATGCTCCCAAAGCATGCTTGTTTTTAGAAAATATTTCTAGTTTGGAATTACCAACTGGAGGAGCAGCAGTGACGACAATCTTATTCCCTTTTTTTTGAACAAAGGTGTAACTAGCATTTAAATAGTTTGTATCAACTTTTAGTCTGGAAACAGCAATTGTATCTTTAGGCGCTGATAAGATAACCTGAAAACGTCCATGGGCTCGAATTGTACGATCGAGATGGCTGACTAAGTGAAGCCCGTCTTTAAAAAATTCAGGAGAGATTTCAGGAGTTGTATTAAACTGCTCTCTGGTATGATGTTTCGCCAGAAGCTGCCATTTGTTTTCAACAGGGAAATGATCGAAGATAAATTGTTCAGGAGGAGTTGCAAAATAATAGGGATTAAATTGTCTGTTAAATTCTCCACCTTTTATGTTTCCTGCACCCCAAGTTGGGTCAAGTAAATACCATCTGTTATTAATTTTTACTGCATTCCAAGCATGGTTTATTTGAGTATTGTTACTAATAACATACCCATATCCCTTAGCATACCCATCAATAATAATTGCTTCTAATCCCATAGCCCTAGCAAGGGCTTTGTAAAGATTTGCATATCCTGAACATACACCTTTACGAGTTATTAGAACCTTTTGTGGGCTAGAATCTCCATAATTATCGCTTAGGTAGGTTGGTAAATCATAAGTAATGTTATAGGCAATCCAAGAATATATAATTCGAGCTTTTTCTGCTTCTGTCTTAGCAGAATGGGATAAGAGAGAAGCTAGTTCAGCAACCGAATTACCTTTGTATTGAATAGTAGCAGCATAATTGTCTATGTTAGTGAAACTTATATTTCTGAATGCTTTAACAGAGCCAACGGCAATAGGCGCGTTGTCCTCATCATCAGTTGCTTCCAATATCTTTCTGATAAAATTGTTGTTGACAATATTTGAGATAAAATGATCGTTGTCATGTAACTTATTGTAAATAAGCCGTAGGTTATCTTTAAGAGTGAACAAAGCAGATGCAAAAAACAAACCAAGTATTAAGAATGCATTAAAACTCTTCTTAGAATTTCGATGGTATTTTTTCTTGTTAGCCCTCCACTCTTTATGCTTGTGTCCTCTAGGCATTTATTTTTACCGCAACAATTACTTCTAATAACAATTTTCTCTTGTTTAGACTCGCAAATTTACAGTAAAAATACGAGTTCTTTATTTTATATCCAGTAATTTATCATGACTCTCAGTATTTTCCCAGCTAATTACCAAGAACAGGTTGTAGGGGTAGACGAATAGGTGTAAGGGACCCCAAGAGAGAGCGCTCGTTATGAACTTGAAACAGAGCTAGCACAAGCGTTGGGCAGATTGTTTAAGCCGCGGGTTGCCGTTGTAGTTGCCTGCATCCTGTATTCAGCCATGGGCTGCAGGCGATCACCAATAATATTTGAGTGCAGGGGGGTGGTAATAGCTTTTTTTTGAACCAGCGAACTATAATGGTGATAGAGACACATGGGGCTGTAATGGCTTCGACGTGGTGGCGAAAGCTACTCTGTGATACAGGTCGAGAGTGAGTCTCCTCTCGTAAATCAAAGGCTCAAAAAAAAGTAAATGCGAACAACATCGTTCCTTTCGCTCGTAAGACAGCCGCTGTTGCTGCCTAATAACCTCTAATAGGTCCGAGCGTCTGTAGTTTGACTCCGTTAAAGGCTACGGACAAAACCCCAACGGATGCTCTAGTAAGTGTTCTTTGGTTGGCTTGCTAGCTAAGATTTAACCAATGCATCCCACCGTTCGGGATAAGGAACGGTTCCCGCCTTGAGGATCAGATAGGATAAACCTGTGAACGAGCAGGGGGTCAATACCCATTACGGACGGCAGTTCGATCCTGCCCAGCTCCACTTTCAACTGCTAGTAGATCCACCTAATGCGCTAAGTTAGGTGGATTTGCGTTTAGAATGCTGTTAAGCAGCACTCAACAAGCATTCAGATGCCTAAGAGAAAATATTAATTGCAACTCAGCCAGAGGCTAAAAAGTTGACTTTATCGCACAGCAGCTTTAGGGAAGACATAGCACCTAATCATTCTCAAACACTGGAGATCTCCCAGAATAAAATATCTCTTAGGGTAAATGTGGACTATTTGTCATCGGTCATAAGGTAAGGAAACCACAAAATTGATGCGTGGGTTGCTTTAGCGCGGGGAAATTCGTGATTCAAGTCAAGCGCACTCAACTGACCCACTACGCCATTGCCCTGTTCAACGTTGGTATAGCATTGCTACTGATGCTGTTGCTTAACCCGCTGTTGTCTATGAGGGAGAGTCCCTTTTTGCTATTTTTTGGCGCAGTTATGGTTAGTGCTTGGTGTGGTGGCTTTGGACCTGGGATATTCGTCACCCTGCTGTCCGGTCTCATTAGTACCTATTTCTTTCTTCCTCCCGTCTATTCACAAGCGCTCAATTGGGCAAGTAGTATTCGCTTAGGCTTATTTCTGCTTGAGGGAGTGTTGATTAGTATTCTCTGTGGAACCTTAGTGACTGCCAAGTTAAGAGCTGACAGAAGCCTCTCCCAACTGCAACAAAGAGAAGCAGAACTTCATTTAGTTATGAACGCAGTCCCTGTCCTGATCTCCTATATAGATTCTGAGCAGCGCTATCGCTTCAACAATCAGAAATACGAACAGTGGTTTGGGCATCCAGCTACAGGGGTCTACGGCAAGCACATGCAGGAGGTTTTGGGTCAATCTGCCTATGAAACAGTGCGACCTTACGTCGAGCAAGTCTTGGCAGGACAGCAAGTGACGTTTGAGACTCAGGTTTCTTATCGTGATGCCAACACCCGTTACATTAGCGCGACTTACGTTCCCCAATGGGATAGCCAGGGAAACGTGAAAGGGTTTGTCACGTTAGTCAGCGATATTAGTGAGCGTAAACAAGCCGAAGCCGCGATTCAACAACTCAACGAAAGTTTAGAGTTCCGAGTCAAAGAGCGCACAGCTCAATTAGAGGCTGCCAACAAAGAACTTGAAACCTTCTCCTACTCTGTCTCCCACGACCTGCGAGCCCCACTGCGACATATTGCTGGCTTTGTTGACCTGCTGCAAAAGCGAATTGGCTCAACAGCTCTAGATGCAACCAGTCAGCGATATTTAAAGACAATTGTAGAGACGACAAAACAGGCAGGAATGCTGATTGACGAGTTACTCGCGTTTTCCCGGATAGGACGTTCCGAACTGCATCATACAGCCATTCATATGAATCAACTCGTACGGGAGAGCCAAAGTGAAGTGAAACCAGACGATGGACGTGCGATTAGTTGGCAGATTGAGGACTTGCCCCAAGTCCAAGCAGACCCCCTCTTGTTACGGCTGGTTCTTCGCAATTTGATTGACAATGCCGTCAAGTACTCGCGAACTCGTCCAGTCACAAAGATTGAAATTGGCAGCACTAGCAATGAACATGAAGTTATCTTCTATATCCGTGACAACGGCGTCGGCTTTGATATGCGCTATGCTCATAAACTCTTTGGTATATTTCAACGCCTACACAATGTTGAGCAGTTTGAGGGCACTGGTATTGGGCTCGCTAATGTTAAAAGAATTGTTGCTCGACATGGAGGTCGCACTTGGGCTGAAGGGGTAGTAGAAGGCGGAGCGACCTTCTATTTCTCACTCCCAAAGATGATCTAAAAGGAGGATTAGTGGTCGAATTGAAGCGAATTCTGCTAGTAGAAGATAGTCCCAATGACATTGAGTTAACTCTAGCAGCATTGGAAGAGAATCATCTAGCTAATGAAGTCGTAGTCGTGCGTGACGGCGAAGAAGCACTAGACTATCTCTATCAGCGGGGAGTATTTAGGTTACGGATGGTAGGCACTCCGGTTGTAGTGTTGCTTGATTTGAAGTTACCAAAAGTGGATGGTCTAGAAGTGCTGGCACAACTAAAATCCGATCCAGCCATGAGAGTCATACCAGTCGTTGTGCTGACTTCGTCTCGCGAGGAGCAAGATATCGTCAGAAGCTATAACTTAGGCGTAAACGCTTATGTTGTCAAGCCAGTTAATTTCCAGGAGTTTGTTAACGCAATTAGAGAATTGGGTTTGTTTTGGGCTGTTATCAATCAACCACCGCCCAGTTTTCTGCCCTCTGTACACCCTAATTCGCCTACCAATGAGAGCCACGAGGATTGCAGTCAGTGAACGGACTACAGATTCTTTTACTTGAAGATAATCTGCTGGATGCAGAACTCATTAAGTCAATACTCACGGAGGGGGGCATTGACTGCGAGTTAATGCGTGTTTCTACTCGCTCTGACTTCGAGGCAGCGATCACAACTCACTCATTTGAGCTGATTCTGGCTGACTATGCTCTCCCCAGTTTTGATGGGCTCTCGGCTCTGGAAAAAGCTCAGACCATTTGTCCTGATGTCCCCTTTATCTTCATTTCTGGTGTTCTGGGAGAGGAACTGGCGATTGAGATGCTCAAAAGCGGGGCGCTCGACTATGTGTTAAAGCAACGATTAGGGCGATTGATTCCCTCAGTGAGAAGAGCATTGCGCGAAAGAGAGGAGCGAAAGGCTCGCCAGCAGGCTGAGACTGAACGGGCACAACTGCTGGCTCGCGAGCAAGCCGCTCGTGCGGCAGCTGAAACCGCCAACCGAGTCAAAGATGAATTCCTTGCGGTCCTCTCTCATGAATTGCGATCACCCCTGAATGCCATATTAGGGTGGTCAAAGCTACTCAAAGACCGTAAGTTTGATGCTGCGACTACGGCGCGTGCAATAGACATCATCGAGCGCAATGCGAGATTGCAAGCTGAATTAATTGAAGATTTACTAGACATTTCCCGCATTCTTCAAGGCAAGCTTAGTCTTCAGGTAAGTCCAGTCGATCTCAGACAGCCAATCGAGGCTGCAATCGATACCATGCGACTAGCAGCCCAAGCCAAATCAATTCAAATTCAGGCTGAGCTTAACCCTAGTGGAGCTATAGTTAATGGCGATCCAAACCGCTTACAACAGATCGTTTGGAATCTACTCGCTAACGCCATCAAGTTTACCCCTCAAGGAGGACGGGTATTGATCCGACTTGAAGTCAGCGATTTGATGGCACAAATCCAGGTTAGCGATACAGGTAAAGGGATTGCTCCCGACTTTCTCCCCTACATTTTTGAGTACTTTCGTCAAGCCGATAGCTCCCTCACCAGAACTCAGGGTGGACTGGGACTAGGATTGGCAATTGCGCGTCATCTAGTGGAACTGCATGGTGGAAATATCTTGGCTGATAGTCTAGGAGATGGGCTGGGAGCCACGTTTACTGTACAACTGCCGCTATGCGATAGACGGTTAGAGGGATTTGACAATTCTGAGCAGTGTGACAACCCCTTATCACTTGAGGGCGTGCGCATCCTGCTGATTGACGATCAGCCTGACTCCCTCGAATTTCTTGCCTTCACACTAGACCAATCTGGTGCAGAGGTTATGGCAATTGCCTCAGCTGATAATGTGTTAGTGGAAATCCGTCAATTCCAACCCGATGTTCTAGTGAGCGATATTGGGATGCCAGAAACCGATGGTTATACCCTGATCCATCAAATTAGAACTCTGGCACCTGAGCAAGGAGGACGAATTCCGGCACTTGCCCTGAGCGCCTATGCAAGCGATGCTGATCGGCAACAGGCACTGCAAGCTGGGTTTCAGCAGCATATAGCTAAGCCAGTCGAGCCAGACACGTTGGTGAGAGCCATTGCGAACTTAGCAAGACGCCATAAATCAATGGAGAAATAGATGACCCAGAGCAACAGCAGCCAGTTCGAAGACATCAGAGCTATCCTAAGAGAGATAGCACAGGGTCAGGCATTAAATACCTTAGCGATAGAGACGAACACCAGAAACCTTGCTGAACTCAGTACTAACGTTGCTGGAGTGACTAGTAGCATTGCAGAACTCAGAACGATTGTCGAAATCCATCAGGTAAATATCGAGCAGATGCAGACCGAAATCAGAGGGCTGCAACTAGAAATTAGACGCATTCTAGACGGACTACGACAGCCACCACCAGAATTTTAAAGGTGTTTCGGCTGTAAGCTGTTGCTGGGAAAGGTCGAAGGGCTATAATCTAGGCTTTCTATCATTTGACCGATGGCGGTCATTCAAGCTGTAGAGACAATACAAACGAGTCTAAAACTATTAGGTAGGAGCAAACTCTTGAGCGATCAGCTAAAAAAAGGCGACAAAGTCGAGTGGAAAACATCACAAGGCAAAACTAGCGGTGAAGTAGAAAAGAAACTTACCTCCCCTACAGATATAAAAGGGCACCACGTTGCTGCCTCAAAAGACAACCCAGAGTACCTGATCAAAAGTGACAAAACAGGCAAAGAAGCTGCTCACAAGCCTGATGCCCTTGACAAGGTAGAGGAATAAGCTTTAAAAAACTGGGGACATGACCCACTTAAGGAGCATTGACTAGCAAACCGAAGAGATTGTCTGGTAATGTTCGCTGCTGGAGTTGATCGTTAATCTGCTTAGCAGCGGCAACCCCAGACACAATCGCATTGTCCACCCGATTTCCCCCACACCAATCACCACAACAGATAAGCGGTAGAGGTGTTTCAGCCGATAAAAAAGTTTCCTGCCACGGACGACGAGGAAAAGCATAGCGCCAACGATGAACTTGCATCCAGTCTGGAGAATCAAGTCCAGGAAGTAGATCGACGGCGGCTTGAGCCAACAATTGACAACCAACTGGTTGTAGATCCTGAGCTTCTAAATAACGCTCGGCAAACCCAGCGCTGCTTTGTAAGACGAACACTGATGACCCAGAAGCCACCAGGCGCTTACTACTATCTAAGCCGACCCAGGCAAGATCTGGATGACCGAGAAAAGTCACAGCTTTCCAAGCGATTTGGTCTAGAGGAGCTGAATAACCAGCAATGACACTAAAGCAAGGGTCAAATTCCACTGCTTGCAGACGCTCTAAGAAGACTCTAGGTAGATCTTCTGTCGCTGTTAAGAGCATCAAAGCTTGGGGTGCGGGAATGGCAATCACAACAGCCCGTGCATCCAACTCCTGCAACATACCGCCATTTGTATCAGCATTAGTAGGTTCCAGAGAAAGATGCCAGCAGTCATCCCTGAGGGTAATTGCTTGGACTCGTCGGTTCAGCCAGATTTCCAGCCCAGTGGCAAGAAATTTAGTGATCGCATTCATTCCGGTTGGAGCAACATAGCAAGGAGCTGAAGTGACACTTCTTGGCTGGCGCTGCTCTGGTGACCATTCATAAACCTCATCTGTCCAAACTTGCAGCAGGTGTAGCTCAGACAAAATTTGCAGCAGTTGCGGCAACAACTGACCCTTTGGTTTAAGGTAGCAGACTCCATGATCGGCACAGGTACCATGTAATCGGCGCGTGGCAACTCTTCCCCCTAGACCACGAGACTTCTCCACAACCACCACCTGGTATCCAGCATGAGTCAATTGCTGAGCGCAAACTAGACCTGCCATCCCAGCACCAACTACTGCAATATCAAACATAACCATAAACTCCTGCAGGCAAGATTAGAATAAGGGACAGAAATGTTGCTGGGGTTTGGGAGGGAGATCGCGTTGGACGAGTTAAGAGCGGCATTGGAATTAGCTACGCAAGAAGAATTACAACAGCTGACGGAAATCTTATTCCGCCGTAAATTTAACCCTCTAGATTATGTTCACACACCAGAACCACTAGATGTTCAAAGCCAAGACCGACAAGATTGGTTAGACACAATAGAACAAAGATTTCGCTTTCTAGCGGCAGATGGGATGACGGTACTCCAGCGGCGGACCAATCAAGTGACCTACCGCCAAGCCCTGATTCAAGTTTGTCGATATTTGAAAATTCCCTACTCCAAGACGCTGAGTACAACTGATTTGGAAGCAGAGATTTTTCTTAACCTATTGGGCAGAGCGTGGAAAAAGCTACCAGCAACTGAGCGACAAACTTTGACGGTGCGAGTGCAGCAGTCCTTGGCTAAATCAGATCTTTCCCAGCCTCTGCCACTTTCGGTACAGCGCGATCCTCTGGGTTTACTTGTTAAAGGTGGCAGCGCTTTGGCTGTTAGTTCTATCCTTCAACCAATGTTACTGCAACAAATTGCCCGTGAATTTGCGCTTCACTTCGCCGCCTATCAAGTCGCTAAGCAAACCTTAATTGATGGTGGTGCCGTAGCTGCGACTTCATTGCAAAACTATGTAGCAATTCAAACTGCACAGCGGAGTATGGCTATTAGTGCTGCTCGTTACGAGTTAGTGCAGGGAATACTAGCGTGCTTAGGACCTGTGCTATGGACATGGTTTTTTGCTGATTTAGGTTGGCGGACGATTGCCACCAACTACAGTCGCATCATTCCGACAATTTTTGCTTTAGCCCAAATTCGCCTCACCCGCTCCGAATGCTGGGAGCCAGTTTGAAGTCGTGAAAGGAAACATGCCTTTTACCTCATACTTGCTGCCTTTTGGCTTTTTGCAAAGGCATCCCAACAAACGTTTACAGTCGGCTTGGAACCACGCCCAACTGGGACTTTTGGCTTTGCCCTTTAGTACTTTGATCGGTATCTTGTTGCTATGCCTCGCTTGCGTCCAGACTTGGCGGCAACAATACCGCTTGATTATACGTCGCCCTCTAAATTGGGCAATTGCTGGTTTTAGCGTTTGGCTGGTCATTACCAGTTGCTTTGCCTACTCCCATTCAGTTGCTTTCATCGGTCTATTTAACTTCTTACCCTACTTCTTGGTATTTGCGGGCTACAGCGCCCTTGTTCAAACCCCCGCTCAGCTACGGCGGTGGGCTTGGATTCTGGTAATCACTTCCGTGCCAGTGGTGATTATTGGTCTAGGACAGCTGTTTTGGGGTTGGGGATGCCACTTCCAATTTTTGTCGATTGTGCTGGATTGGGAAATTGCCCCTAACGGTAACCCACCCGGTCGGATGGCCTCTGTGCTCACATATGCCAACACTTTAGCTGGTTATTTGGTCATTGTTTTGAGTCTGAGTTTAGGATTATTGATTGAAAACTGCCAAACCTTGACTTCGTTAAACGACCAACGCCACTTACCCACTACTGCTCGCTTTCGCCTAGGATTTTTGAGTGCAGCGGTGAGTGGGAATTTGGTTGCCCTAATCTTGACAGACTCTCGAAATGCATGGGCGATCGCCATGTTTATTGGTCTAGCCTTTGCCCTTTATCAAGGTTGGCGGTGGCTCGTAGCTGGGGTAATGGTTGTAGTCGGAAGCGTCCTCTGTTCTGCTTTTGGTCCTTTACCAGTACGACAGTGGTTGCGGACGGTAATTCCCGCTTTCTTCTGGGCGCGGTTAACAGATCAGCTGTATCCCAACCGACCGTTGGCAACGCTACGGGAAACCCAATGGCAGTTTGCCTGGAATCTAGCTCAGCAACATCCTTGGCTGGGTTGGGGGTTACGCAATTTCACCCCCTTGTATAAAGCACAAATGCATGTTTGGCTAGGTCATCCTCACAATTTTTTACTGATGCTTACAGCTGAAATTGGTATCCCAGCCGGTATCTTTTTCTGCGTTTGGGTTGGCTGGATCGTTTTCCAAGGCTTCCAGACATTGGGCAATTGGAAAGGTATGACACCATCTGCCTCAGGGCAACAGCAAGTGCTTCAAGATAGACTCATCTTTTTCAGTTATCTAGTCGCGTTTGTAGCTTGTATATTCCTCAACACCGTAGACGTAACGGTATTCGATACCAGGCTGAATTCCCCAGGCTGGTTGCTGCTAGCTGCGATTTGTGGAGTCACTTATCACCAACGAGCGGTTAAGGTAAGTTACAAGTAAGCTTACCTCCGGCTGGAAGGAAGCGCGGGGGCGTAACGCTTCGCTAACGGCTTACGCCTTCGCTACGCTAGCGCCTGCGGCTAACGCCACACCGCAAGTCCAGAGCGGAGGTTTGTCATAGCCCTCTTCCACAGGCGTTGCATTCCTGTTGAGGTCTGACTTATCGGTTCAGGAACCGCTAAGGCGGCTTACACGAGCCTCCATCCCTACTCGGCCTAAAGGTAGCATAGCTGCTATCAGCCGTCACGCAAGAGCTGAAGCCTTTTCAGGATAGGAATTTCCAAAAAAAAATTCATTCAGACGGCAATAAAGGGTCGAGACGTGAGAGCAGTTCAGGGATGCTGGTTTGCGTAATGTTCCAAATCGTTGCTAAATCCACGCGGTCGTATTGATGAGCGAGGATATCTCTAAGCCCCGCCATCTCTCGCCAAGGGATATCAGGGTGTTGAGTTCGCATTGCCGGAGAAATGCGTTTGGTTGCCTCGCCAATGGTGATGCAGAAATAAAAGAAAGCGGCTTGTTTTTCACGATTGGACTTAAACGCTTCGAGCGTCTGCAATTGTACAATTGCTTGAATTTGTTGAGCTGCATCGACAATATCGAGGAGAGCTTCCGCATCACGATTAGCTGCCGCCATAGATGACTTGCGCTGTAGTGAGAATGTTGCGTCTGCGAATCCAGTTATGACTTTCCTGAATAGCTCTCTTACTGACGAGATCGACCTTCCGCCCAAAGAGAGCTTCTAATTCATCCTTCATTGCAATCCACTCGGACAGCCCCTTTGGTGCGGTGGGTTGGAACTCGACCAAGATATCTACGTCACTATCAGGGCGAAAATCTTCCCGAAGCACAGAGCCAAACATGGCTAACTCGGAAACCTGCCAGCGTTGACAGAAGGCTGCAATCTCGGACTGCGAAAGGGACAGCCGCACCAATGTTTTATCTAAATCGAGTTGCATAGCGCTCCCATATGCCAGCCCATACTATATACAATATTTACATATCTTCTTTTTACCCAAGTATTGTTCAGAAATGAACCCCATTGAGTTAGAGTGGCAACACCAGCAAAAGAGATGAAGTATCAGGAGGCATGTTTGAGAATGAATCAGACCTGGCTTATGCCGTAATTCGTGGAGTCGAAGCTAGAGGAGAAAGCGGAAACCATAGCATGCAACGGGTAAAATTTCACTCCAATGGTTCTAGTCAAGATTTCGTTACATACTTATAAATTTCCCCTCCTATCTACTTAGTTTCAAGGATTGGGTGGCAGCTCATGATAGCTAGGCTACTATTGGTTGACACTCCTCGGCGTTAACGCCGAGGATTCTTCTCTCACGGGCACTTATCTAGACTAATGTTGCCATTAATCCCCGACAGTACGCCTCCTGAAGCAATTTGGAACTCTACTGGCTGTCCGACAGCAGAGATACCTCGTTGAACTA
>JAFASY010000055.1 GCA_019244235.1 Chroococcidiopsidaceae cyanobacterium CP_BM_ER_R8_30 | reverse complement strand
CATCTCATTCTCATAAAGTAGTCAAGTACATTGATCAAAGGCAATTAATTCGTTTCTTAGTAACAGTTAGATGCGAAATCAATAAAACCCTCAATCTTTTACTGTTCACTCACTTAAACTCCACTTGTTTCCACAAGTTATTTAACTAGCCTTACTCAATTACACTCGTTATTGAATTGACTGCTGAGCCGATTATTGTTCAGTAGGAGATAAGTGCATCGCTCTTGCCCCACTAATTTTTTCCTGTCTAAGCAGCAGTCCTACCAAGCCCCCGCAACCCAACATATATACTGGATTAATCATGGCATTGGAAAGGCAGTCCAGCATGTACCCGACCAGGATGACAGCAATAGCAGCCGCAGGTGCTAGTTTAGGCTTGAGCCATAGACTAGCTGGATAACTTTGCACAAAACCGATGACTGGAAGCAATAGAGATGCTGTCCAACTGGCTAAACCGACAAGACCCGTAGTCCCAAACGTAATAATCCAAAAACTATCAGTGACTGAGGTATCTTGCCCATTTTCATGGCTGTATACACGGCTTCGCCCCCATCCACCCCAGCCCAGAATGAGCTTTTGCCGTGCCTTCGCTGAGAGGAGCACTTCGTTTTGAAATCTAAAGTCCAAAGATGCTGCCCGATTTTTATCCGTAATTGCAGACACATAAGAGATGATCCGATCGCCATTAAAGCTACCAGCTGTTCCATCATACAGATACAAACAGATACCAGCTATCAAAACTAACACTATGAAAGATTTGTGAAACCATTTGGCAACAAATAAGATAGTCAGCCCTAGGATTAGAATCATAAACGCTCCAGTGGCTTTTATATACCCACTGGTTAAAAATAATATTATTGCCACCCATATAATTGGAACAATCCAAATCTTTTTGAGAGCACCTGATTGCCATAGCCAGAAAGCGCATAGTGTGGCTGCCATCATCCACAGGCCAACCATAAGACCAGATTCCATAAAAACTTCTGGTCTGAATCCCCCATAACGACTAATTTCAGCGATAAAATGAGGGGACGAAATTCCATATAGTTTTAAGCTTAATGGCATAGTAAGGCGTCTCTCGATGAAGCACAAAGGCACATAGAGTAAGCCTCCAATAACAATGCCAATGACCAATTTACGCAGTCCCTCCAAACTGCAAAGATATATCCGACCAAGGTAATAAGGCATCCCCCAGGTTACAGTCTGCCCAATAACGGCTGATAGGCCGTCATAGGGACCTAGATCGTTGCTTATTGAAGTCACGAAAGGACATATGCAAAAGACAAGCACTGGCAGATCAAGCCAGCTAAGTTGAAACGTGCTTAAACGCTTAGTGTCAAATATATAAGCACCTAGTAATGCCAAGCCAGAAGTAGCTGTCATCTTGTTATATGCTGGTATACCTGCTGCAATTTTTAACTCAGCTGTTGGTAAAAATAGCCACCCTAAAATCAGAGTCCAAATAACTACTTGACGAGATGGCAACCGACTAAACAGATAGAGAACGACCGGAATCCAGCCGTAGAAGACAAGGGTACCAAAAAGACTCATAAGCTTTTCCTGGCGCAAGCAATGCAATTCAGCTTGCTGTAACTGTTGTCTTGCATCAATTTTCTCAATTCTAAGTTATCCCTGATGACAGCCTAGCTTGGTGGTACACACAGCATGCTACTTTAAGCAATAGCTATGCCGAATATTACATATACTCAACTATATTAAAGATTTCTGACACTGTCAATGAGTCTGACGGCGCAGCAAAAAGTGAGAAAATATCGGTGGACGAATCACGAACAACAGACACAGCACAATCTGACCACCAGCCCTAGTAGCCGCTACTAGAAATGGATTATTTGGAGTCAAAATTAAAGTATTAAGTGCTAACAAGAACGTTGCCACTAGACAACTCCAAACAAATTTCTGCTGCTGAACTCGTCGAAGCAGTTGACTGAAGCTTTCTATAGAGTGAGCCAACAAAAAACTCACAATCAAAACGGCTGTAAGTAGTAGACAAAAATCGAGTAATCCTAAACCCAATGCCTGGAGCCTGACCAGCAAGTAGAGCAGAAAATAGTGTAGTGGAACAACAGCAAACGAAGCAATACCTTGCAGCGATAAAACGTTCTGACACACTGTCAACTTAGTCCCTGCACAAACTATAAGTGAAAAGGATAAACTCGCCAATATTACAGCAAAACTTACGACATAAAAGTCAAAAGCCACGGTTCCCCAACGAAAAAGAGAAGATCCATGCTGGTTTAATATGATGACACCAGCTATCGCGGGAATCGCTCCCAGTATGAGCAAACCAAAAACAACTCGTAACCGATACTTCTCTATTGAAACCCTGTAGCGTGCAGCTGCATAACCAACCAGGTAGCCAACCAATGGATAGGCTAGCCAGGGAGAAAGCGGATAAGATATCCCTGGAGCGGCATAAGTACCAAATATCCAGCCTATTAATCCCCACGCTTGCTGGTCGTATCCAGAAACTCGCAGCACAGGACCTAATAAGTAGCGCATTACAGAAATTGCAACAAAACCTCCAAAGCAATAAGTTAGTGGTGACTTTGAATTCCTGATTAATTCCAACACCAAACCGGAAAGACCAATAAACCCAAAAAAATCAAGTCCTAGCCATCCTTCCGGAACGCGCATCATCAGATCGGCAAGGAACAGGACTACCACTTTATTAAGGGTTACATACCAACGGTTTGTTTTCTTTTTGTGCGATTGCAGTCCGTAGCCAACGCCCGTAACGAAAAAGAAGAGTACCGGGGCAAAACTGCCAATAAAAACTAAACCGCCTGCTACGCCGCTACTGCTCTGGGTTGCATTTAGCGTTGCATAGCCCAAATGATTCGTCACCATTAGGACTGCAGCCAATCCCCGCAGAACATCTAGCTCCTGCCAGTGAGTATTTACCTTTTGAATATTGTTGCTCATGTTTTAGATGAAGGTAAAGAATTGCTCTGTCATGAGCTAGTGCTCTGTTTTCGCTCATCCAACCTTGTGAAGTCACTACGCTGTGATCGCTCTTGTAATTTTCATGTGAAAACACACCTAGATGCTGCCTGTGTAACCAACATCCCTAACCAACATATTGCTTGCTACTTGGCTTGGTAACAGATCAGTGGTTGATTGGAACAACATTGCTAATTTGCTGGCTTCTACAAAAGCGTCATGCTGTTGCGCTACTCGCAAAGCCCCAGCTCGACCCATTGCTTCCAGCTTTTCCGTTGGCGATTCCAATGCGGCACGGATCGCCAGTTTTAAAGCTTCGACGGAGCCAGGTGGTACCAGCCAACCGCAAACACCCGGTTCCACTAATTCGGGAATTCCAGCAACATACGTGCTGATAACCGGACGACCTAATGCTAACGCCTCCATAATCACTACAGGTAAACCCTCAGCAAAACTGGCTAACACCATGACTTGGGAAGCAAGAATGTGCTGACGCACTTCAGAATTACTTGCCCAGCCGAGAATCTCAACCTGCTCTTGCAAACCAAGTTGTACTACTAAGGTTTCGATCTCGGTTCGCAAAGACCCATCACCCACCAGGACTAGCTTAAACTGCAAGTCGTCGGCTGCCAACTGACCCATTGCTTCCAATAAAAGCAATTGACCTTTGGCTTCACAGAGCCGACCAACACAGACTAACTGTGGCTTAGTCGGCACAGCAACAGATGGCAAAGTGAAAAACCCATCATCTACACCGCAATGGACAACGTGAATTTTTGACCATTGCTGCTGTTTACACCAGCGATACAGCTGACTCTTACCATAGGAGCTAACTGTCACCACGAAAGCAGCCCGTTCAACTTTTTCTACCAAGGATAGAGCCTTGACTTGCTCGAATTCCTCAGGACCATGAACAGTAAAGCTGTAAGGTGGACCACCAAGTGTCTGACACAACATCGCTACAGTGGTTGAATTCGTGCCAAAGTGAGCATGTACATGAGTTACACCCAAATCTAAGAACCAACCAAGCAGCACACAGGCTTCAGCTAGATAAGCAAAATGACGCAGAACTCCTCGATCTGAGCGCCATCCCAGCTTGAGTGTTAGCCATAAGGACTGCAGGAACTGTTTAGGTCTAGTGACAGCAACGCGAATTAAACTAAGCAGTAAACCTATCATTCCACTGCCTAGAACCACCCGTGTCTTCTCAAACTCTATTTTGTCTGCTTCATCAACCAGTTCCGAACTGCAAGAACGAAGTGAAAACCGTGCAACTTGGATACCCTTGGCTTCGAGGGCAGTAATCTCTCGCCGAATGAAGCTGTGGCTCACCTTGGGATATTGATTGATCAGGTAGGCAATTATCATAGGAGATTGGGTTTGTGGCGCGGTTAGGGTCATTTACTGAATAAATTCATTTCACTTGCGTCACTCGCCAACTGAGCTTTAGGTTAACCCAGAAATTCCAAATAGTAGCAACTGCGATCGCAATTAGGTCTGCTATGTATCGATTGTGAATGACGAAATTGAAGATAAGATTTAGCACCAGCACATTCAACACCAATCCGGCAAGGCAGATCATGTTGAATTTTAAGAACCGCTTCCACCGCTGACGCCACCCCTGCTGCTTAGCTGCAACGTCACCAAAAGTCCAGCGGTCATTCCACAAGAAATTGTTGATGATAGCCAGTTCCGCAGAAACAATCTTACTGCGAGTTAAGGGTAAATGCAGCGTCGTCGGGTCGCTTAGCAAGTAAAGTACCGTCATATCAACAAATACCCCGCTTAGACCCACTAGCCCAAACTGAATAAAGCGCTGAGTATGCCCCAAGGATAGGCGCAAGTTGAGTAGATGCTTGATATAGTCTACATACTGCTTCCAAGTCACCTTGCTCTCGCCTGCCTGCCGCTCCTGAAAGACATACCCAACTTCAGCCACCTGTGACACAGCACCTCTAGCTAGGACCTCGATCAGAATTTTGTAGCCTTGAGGATGCAGTGTCCGCCCGACCAAGCTGCGACGACGCACGAGAAAGTAACCACTCATAGGGTCAGAAACCCGTCCGACAACTCCTGGCAATATAATCAACCCCATGAGCTGAGCTCCACGAGATAAAAATCGCCGTATCGCGCTCCAGCTACTGACTCCGCCTCCTTCCACATGACGACTGGCTACTGCCAAGTCTGCATCCTGTTCAATTGCCTTTAATAGTTGCAGTAGCACATGTGGTGGATGCTGCAAGTCACCGTCAATGACCCCCAGAACTTCCCCCCGTGACATCTGCCACCCTCGGATAACTGCTGAGGACAGCCCCCGCTCTTGCTGGCGACGCATCACTCGCAACTGGGGGTACTCAGCCGTGAGAGACTGAGCGATCGCCCAGGTTCGATCGGGACTATCATCATCAATCACAAGCAGCTCATACTTACCAGGAATGAACTCATCCAATAACTGGCTCAATATCTGAATAATCCGCTGGATATTTGCGCTTTCGTTGTAGGTGGGAATTACCAAAGAAAAGCTGATTGGACTGGGAGCGATGCCATTGATTAATGGTATCTCTGTCACCCGTAGGGGACCAGAAGGCACAGGTAGAAGTAAATTGGGCGAGTCTACACTCATAAAAGATTTGAGTCCTTAAAATCGGACCCAGCGTCTCCTAATATTCAACTGAAGTCACTCTACATCACTATTACAGGTGTTCGCACAATTAATTGCATTTGCCTGGGTAAAAGCCCATATCCTGCTCAATTAAAGACTTGCGAGGGATATAATCCAAACAATAGAAGAACTGCTTGCTTCTACAGCAGGCTGAGCATAGCTTTACTACTTATCTTCAGCACAAGAAGATAGCCCAGCTGCTAGTGAACTGTCAAGACCGAGAATATGAAGATTTCATCAAGCTATCTATTGGCGTAGTAAAGTTCCCCAATTTTTTTGGCAAAATCTGGACTACTTAACAATTAAATATATATGTATTAAAATGCTGATGCTTGTAACTATTCCCTTACACCCCATTCCCCTCAACATATGCATTCGAGCTCAAACCTGCCTTGTCTGTTACCTTCCTTAGTCGAATCTTCATCTTTCTCATCTTGACGACTGAGCCAGAATTAGGTTAAAAACTATCAGAGGCAAAATCTAAATGCATCTTTGCTAGCCGGAAGACCTTCTAGGTTAAGGTACGTAGCTGTAATATGTAGTCTAACAAGGTTGTCCAGCTCTAACATAGTAAGAAAGTTTAAAAAAATCTGCGATTCGGGATGTTCTTGGGACACAAGCCAAACAACTTAACATAGAGGTCAATAATGAATTCTGAACAAAGCGTTCAGTCCCTGTCACAGAGAAAGCGCGGAAAGTACGTAGAGCAAGAGATAGAGGCAGATGAACTCTACGAACCCAGAAAAGCGGGAATAAAGCTGCGCCCTCTACTGAGAACGGTTCAGCGTAACGCTCTTTTGATTGCAGGCATAGCTACCGTTATATCTGTGGGGAACTTGCTGTACCTCAATTGGAATCGTACTCCAGTCTACAAAGGCGACTTTCGCCTGCAGATCGAGCCGATAACGACTGAAGCAAAGTACAACGACCCTTCTGTCCTCGCTCATCACGGAGAGGGAGCTGGTCCAGGTGAGAATGTAGATTATCCTACTCTGCTTGAGGTTTTACAGAGTCCAGGGCTCCTGGATGGAATTGCTAAGCAGATCCAAGCTCGCTATCCTGACGTTAGCTACGAATCGCTTGCCAAAGATGTGGTAGTTCAGCGTCTGGCTCCAGATCCTTACAACCCAACCAAACTCATAGAAGTTAGTTATAAAAGTGAAGACCCAGCAAAGGTCCAGTACGTTTTGGAACAACTTGAGAAGGGTTACTTAGCCTATAGTCTTGAGGATCGGAAAAATCACATTGGTCGTGGCGTTCAATTCATCGAAGACCAAATCCCTGGTTTGCAAACCCAAGTTAATGGCTTGGAGAGTAAGATCCAATCGCTCCAACAGCATTACGGTCTAAACAATCCTTCAGCAGATGGTTCACAGCTAGTTGCACAAGCTAACGCAGTAGCATCAGCACGAAAAGATACTGAAAGAGAACTTCAGGAGCAGAATGTATTGTATCGCAACCTGCAAAGGCAACTACAGTTGTCAC
>JAFASY010000036.1 GCA_019244235.1 Chroococcidiopsidaceae cyanobacterium CP_BM_ER_R8_30 | reverse complement strand
TTTGAAATCCTCAGTGGTCAGATCTTGTGGATTCCTCATGCCTGTTCCTTTCTCTGCACTGCGTCTTGAGAAAAGGTGCCAACCATCACCTGCACTGGAGCTTTAAGAAACGTGGTAATACTGTGGTGAACATCAAGGATGGGCTGGGTTTCCATATTTTCGAGCAAAAGCATTGCATTTTTCAGTTAAGTATTCTCATAATATTTTCATAATTTGTATCTTTCGTCCAAAGCCACCTCTAGCTAAAGGATGAGAGTCATGTTAAGTGAGCTTGTAGTTTTGAAGCCAACAATTGTAGAAGACTGCCAGCCTGTTCTGTGACAAGTCTTAGGGCAGGTTAACTTTTACAGGTCTTTGACTAGGGAATTTTGTGCTAAATAGCAGTTTGCTGCGACTGCGAGAGCTATATTTATCTTCGTAAGTATTCAAGTTCAATTAGCTTTAACCAATCGTTTGCTTGATCCATGCTAATTTTCTGTGTGTGAGGAAGCCAATGTCAGGTCAAAAAAACCATGAGTTACCATCGTCAGAACCTGCTGACAAATTGATGCAGCACAAGTCAAACCGAGCTAGATCTAGACGTCGGCTCTGGTGGGGGCTAGCTTTGATAAGTGCTGGACTGGTGTCAACGACAGCAGGAGCATTGCTCGCTATTTCTTTTGCCAGTAAACCTTTAATGCAAAGCCAACTTGCTCAGAAACAGGCAGGAGTGTTTAACGGCGCGAGCATCTCTGGCACAGGTCTATCCTTTGCTCAACTCACTCACCCAGTCAATGTTTTGATTTTGGGTATTGATAACGACGACAACTTCGATCGCCCACAGTTGAGTACCAAATCGACTTCGGCTCAAGCCCTCTCAAGTTGTAGCGACACTATGCTGCTGGTGCGGTTCTTGCCAGATACACACCAGATCAATGTTCTTTCCATTCCCCGAGATACCCTAGTACACTTACCAGGCATCAGTATTGCGAAAATCGACTGGGCTAACTTGGTGGGAGGGGCAGCACTGGCAGCACAGACAGTCAGCCAGCAAATTGGAGGAGAAGTTCCCATTGACCGCTATGTCAGACTGAGCCGCAATGGTTTTATTCAGCTTGTCGATGCTTTAGGTGGTGTCGAAGTCACCATTCCTAAGCGGATGGATTATGTAGACGAAACCCAACACTTAAATATCCATTTTCTGCCAGGTCGGCAAAAGTTAAATGGCCGTCACCTGGAAGAGTATGTCCGCTTTCGCCATGATAGGTTAGGCGATATTGGACGCGTGCAGCGGCAGCAAGAAGTCCTTAAAGCAATTATGCAAACCCTGCTGCAACCGACAACACTGGCGAAGTTGCCGCAAATTCTGCGAGTCGCACAGGAGAATATTGACACAGACTTATCGATTCAAGAAATACTGGCACTAGTCCAGGTAACTTTGACCACAGACCGGGAGCAGAATAACTTTCTCATGCTACCCGGTCGATTCAGTCGTCCAGGAGAGTATACTCGGAGCTACTGGATTGAAGACCGTCAGGCGGCAGCACCGATGCTGGCTCGTTACTTCAATGCCTCTAGTAACCCTGGATTAAGTGAAGCGGCGAGTGCCGAAGCACCCAGTCACCTGAGAGTTGCAGTTGTCAATGCCACAGATCGACCAGGGGCAGGCAAGCGTACAGTCGCTTTTCTCAAAAAACGGGGATTCAACCATGTTTACATCACAGACCATGAGGTTGAGACAAGTGCTGAATCTGCCCTGAAAACCCAGATTATTGCTCAACATGGCAATCCAGAAGATGCTAGTGCAGTGCAGAGTGCGCTGGGTCTAGGGCACGTACAGGTAACAGCAACAGGTGACGTTTGGTCAGATGTCACTATTGTGATTGGTGCAGATTTTCCCACACAATTTAAGCAGTAGTGCTACGTGAAAAAAACGATATGTTAACTTGAAAGGTCACTAAAACTAGTCTCATTTGCTCACACAAAAGGGCTCTCTCATTATTTTTCTTGAAGGAGTAAAACTGACTTTACAGCTCTTCTGCTTAAATTACCTGCTGTACTTAGCTTCCCATATATAGTCTTACCTTTGTAATAAAGGGAAGATGAACTTCCACCATCCAAATTCATTGCTTTCTCAATGCCCAGTTCTTTCATAAACTCAGCTAGTTCCTGCAAAGACATTCCTGAGTTTGTAGAATTCTCTGGCTTTTGAGCTACCATTACCCAAACAATGCTACCATCATGAGCAATCCCTATTGCAGACCTAGCATTACGTTGTTGACTCCCCAACGTATCTCGGATAGCATGACCATTGACAACCGTTAAAAAGCTTTCTTGGACAGAAGTTATCTCTGGCAGTAAGCGAGGACCGCCACCTAGCACATCTGTTAGCTGGCAATTAGCTGGAGTTGCTTCGCTGTGAAACACGATGTCGTAGTGAATAGCTTGCCCACACAAGTACCGTCGAAATTCTGTGCGGTTGAGGATTTGATTCAGGTATGGAGCTAGGGCTGGATTGTTCATCAGCCGCTTATTTAGACGTGGATCTGCCACCAATTTGCTTTTCCAGACGACATAGGAAGTAGATTCGTGATTGACTGGGTCAAAAAAGCCACCGTTTAAGGCAGCGATAGCATGGTGCTTCTCTGCCAGGTTTTTTAGTGTGTCTAGTTCGGAAGACAAAGCTGGAATCACCGAAAATCGACTTGGGGCTGGAATCAAAAGTGTATAAACCACGCCATGTGGAAGAGTGTGCAACTCGTAGCTAAGGGGTAATCCTTGTGAGGGCACTGTCCTTAAAGCGGGTGGAGAAGGAGCTAAGACATGGGAAATAGATAGAAGTAGCACACTAAAGCCAATCATCAAGGTGAATAGCCAGACTTTTCTCACGATCCTGTTGCAAAAATTTTGGTTGCGTTGCAAAAACCGTATTCTATAGCAATCCTATTTAATTTGTGAACAGTATTTTTGTTAGCGAACCACTGAGACATAGAGGAGGACAATTGCATGCGGAGGTTCCCTCCGTTGAGCAAAGTGTCCGTAGACACGGAGGAGAGTTTCCAACTTGTGCACGGATTGCTATATGTAAAATTACTTTCTCTTATCTTCAACAATATTTCATTGAGTCAACGTCAAAATTTATAACAAAAGTTAAAAGTTAGAGCAAGATGACACTAAAGCCATTCTCACTAGGAGAAATCAATATGTAGTCGTCATAGGGAGCGGGAGAAATTTCCTAACTCCCTCGTATGTTGTATTTGCGAGGGGTAACGATGACATGTACGCAATCTTTGGATTTTGATGAAACAGAAAGATCGCCCTTCGCTCCTTAAATCAAAGTTGGATGTGTAACAATTTGGACTCGTAGTCGGATAATTATGGAATGAGCCGAAAACGACTTCTGATTACACTGATTCTGATCTGGGGACTGCTCGGATGTGCAACTCGTCCGGCAATTAACCAATCTCCAACTCCCTCTGTAAGTGCCAAGACTGCTCCAGTTCAAGCTAAGTATTACGTTAAGCGTATTGCTGATGGCGATACGATTACAGTCGTCAATGCGCGGGGTGTGGAATCTAAAATTAGATTCGCGTGTGTTGATGCACCGGAAGTTCCACACACAAAAGAAGAGCGAGCCAGCTACAAGCCAGTAGATCTTGACCAGTTTAAGTGGGGTAGACAAGCCCGTAACAGATTAACTCAGCTGCTCCAGCAGGGGGGTAATCGCGTGTCTCTTAACCTGCTCGATAGCGATCGCTATGGGCGGAAAGTCGCAGAAGTTTGGCTCCCTGACAAAAGACTGGTACAAGAGATACTCGCCCGTGAGGGATTAGCAGTTGTCTATACTCAGTTCATCAAAAATTGCCCTGATGCCTCCCCAGTGAAGCAGGCTGAGGCTGAGGCTAAGCAACAGAAAGTAGGAATTTGGGGCGATCGCCGATTCGTTACGCCATCTGAATGGAGGCGGCAAAACAAGCAAAAAGCCTAAAATATTCAATGTACATGCTCCTTTAACTCATGCTGCAGTCCTACTCTGATTCAGAAAATAATCACCATAGACCCTTTGAACTCCCAGGGGCGAAACCTCACTACAACCCAGATCGTCCTGGACAGGTTAAGCATATTTTCCTAGATCTCGACTTAGATATTCCTAATCAGAGTTATCGCGGCACATGTACAATCCATCTGTTACCGATTCGGAGTGGCATTGAGCAGTTAACGTTAGATGCGGTTAACCTCAACATCCAGTCTGTAGAAGTCAACGACGCACCACAAAAGTTTGACTACGACGCAGAAAAACTGGTCATCCAACTAGAACTACCCACCCAAATTGACCAGTTAATGATAATCGAGGTTACTTACTCTGTTGAAAAACCTCAGCGCGGGCTTTACTTCATTCAGCCCAACGAATACTACCCCAATAAACCAACCCAAGTCTGGACCCAAGGAGAAGATGAAGACTCCCGCTTCTGGTTTCCCTGCTTCGACTACCCAGGACAATTAGCGACTTCAGAAATTCGAGTTAGAGTCCCCAAACCTCTGATCGCCGTCTCCAACGGGCAACTCATTGCTACACAAGAAGATGGTGACTACAAAACCTACCATTGGTCACAAGAGCAAGTCCATCCCACATACCTCATGACTTTAGCAGTGGGAGACTTTGCCGAAATTCGGGATGAGTGGCAAGGTAAACCAGTTACTTACTATGTGGAAAAAAATCGAGAGGCAGATGCCCGTCGAAGCATGGGCAAAACTCCCCAGATGATTGAATTCTTCAGCGACAAATTTGGCTATGCCTATCCCTTTCCTAAATACGTCCAAGTCTGCGTTGATGACTTCATCTTTGGGGGAATGGAAAATACCTCAACAACTCTGTTAACTGACCGATGCCTCCTAGATGAACGGGCAGCACTAGATGGTAGAGGCACGGAAAACCTGGTGGCACACGAACTAGCTCATCAGTGGTTTGGAGATTTGGTTGTCATCAAGCATTGGTCTCACGCTTGGCTCAAGGAGGGTATGGCTTCCTACTCTGAGGTGATGTGGACAGAACATGAATATGGAGCAGAGGATGCAGCTTATTACCGATTATTAGAAGCTCGTAACTATCTAACTGAGGATAGCAGCCGCTATCGCCGTCCGATTGTTACCCACATCTATCGCGAAGCCATTGAACTGTATGACCGCCATCTCTATGAGAAGGGGTCTTGTGTTTACCACATGATCCGAACAGAGTTAGGAGATGAGTTGTTCAATAAAGCAATCCAGACATTTGTACAGAGCAATGCTCATAAAACTGTAGAAACTATTGACTTACTCCGCGCAATTGAACAGGCAACTGGGCGCAATCTCTTATTTTTATTTGACCAGTATGTTTATCGCGGTGGTCATCCTGATTTTAAAGTCGCTTACTCCTGGGATGGAGATAGTCAGTTGGCTAAGGTGACAGTTACTCAAACCCAAGCTAAAGATAGCAACAACGGTAACAGCGATCTATTTGATCTGAGAATTCCCATTGCTTTTGGCTATACACAGCAGGAATTGGTGGATTTCAAAACCTTCACGGTACGAATTCATGAGCGGGAGCAGAGCTTCTACTTTCCATTAGAGGCAAAACCTCAGTTTGTCAGCTTCGATGTGGGAAATCACTTCCTGAAAACTGTCGTGTTAGAGTACCCTCTACCAGAGCTGAAAGCTCAACTGGAATTCGATCCTGACCCCATTTCCCGGATTTATGCAGCTGAAGCTTTGGGTAAAAAAGGTGGATTAGAGGCACTCAAAGCGCTAGCTGCTGCCTTAATGCGTGATCGCTTCTGGGGTGTGCGGGCAGAGGTCGCTAAACAACTCAAAGAAATCAACCTGCTCCAGGCGTTTGATGCTTTAGCAATTGGCTTGAAAGATGCAGACTCCAGGACGCGTCGAGCAGTAGTGGAAGCGTTGACCCAAATCAAAACACCAGAGAGCTACGAGATACTGAAACAGTTGGTGGAACAGGGCGATGCCAGTTACTACGTTGAGGCGGCTGCTGCCAAAGCACTAGGGGTGATAGTTTCGACCACTCTGAAAGATAAGTCAGAGGAGTTGATTCAGCTACTGCAATCTGTTTTGCAAGAAAGGGCTGGATGGAATGATGTCATCCGTGCCGGAGCGATTGCTGGCTTAGCGCAACTGAAAACTTCGCCTCAAGCGCTGGAGCTATTACTGAAATACACGAGACTGGGGGTATCACAAGCGTTACGATTGGCAGCGATTCGTTCACTAGGAACTATTGCCATTGGTCAAACCCCTGCCAACCTAGAACAGATCTTGGAGCAATTAACAGAACTCTCTCAAGAAACTTTTTTCTTAACACAGGTTGCAGTCGTTGCAGCTCTTGGACAAATGGAAACCCCTAAAGCGATTGGTATCCTGCGTACACTCGCCGATCGCACTCCCGATGGTCGTGTGCGTCGCTCAGCCGAAGAAGCTATGCAGCGAGTACAGAAACATTCCGGTTCTGACCAAGCACTTAAACAACTACGGGAGGAACTTGACCAGCTCAAGCAACAAAATCAGGAACTCAGGAGTCGTTTGGAAAGTTTAGAAGCCAAGGCTTGACAGAACAATTTGCAATTTGATTGATAGTACAAGCGGTGGCGCTGGCTATAGTTGCGCGTCTTGCTATTATCAATTGTGAATAGTAGTGATGGCATTTATAAACTAAGTTGTAGTTTTATATACTATAATTAAGTTGAATAACTGGCGGTGAGTCCAATTGGCTCAAATCGCCAAGGGGCTACCTGCAAGGGAGCTGCGGACTAAGGCCCGTAGAAAGAGGTTTTGTGGGTAGCTCAGTTACACCAAAGTGTGAGTTTCCCTGGTAGAGAGGCAGATTAGGGCGTGGGTCAAGATCAAGTTACTCAGATTAACCATCGCTACAATCCAGAGGCGATTGCCAAAACATATCGATATCGTCCCTGGCTAGCTTTTAGACGCGCTTTCACTATTGTTTGGTTGTTTGCCGGGTTTGTTCTTAGTCTTAAGTGGGACGAGTGGCGGCAAAAGCCAGAGGAGAATAAGTTCAAACGGGCAGCTCAGTTACGAATACTGCTGACTCGCCTTGGTCCCACATTTATTAAGGTTGGTCAAGCCCTCTCTACAAGACCTGACTTGGTACGGAAAGACTTCTTAGATGAACTGGTCAAGCTGCAAGACCAGTTGCCACCCTTTGATAATGCGATCGCCTATCGCATTATTGAAGATGAATTAGGCAGTCGAGTGACGGATATCTTCAGTCAAATCTCTCCAAATCCTGTTGCTGCTGCCAGTTTAGGGCAAGTTTACCAAGCTCGTCTCAAGAGCGGTGAAGAAGTTGCTGTTAAGGTACAACGCCCTAACTTGCGACCTGTTCTGAGCCTGGATCTTTACTTGATGCGCTGGGCAACTAGCTGGTTGGCTCCCTGGCTTCCCCTAAACCTAGGACATGATCTCACGCTCATCGTAGACGAATTCGGCACAAAACTATTTGAGGAGATTGATTACCTCAACGAGGGACGAAATGCCGAAAAATTTGCTTTTAACTTCCGTAATGATCCTAGAATCAAAGTTCCGGGGATCTACTGGCGCTACACTAGTGTTCACGTTCTCACTTTAGAGTGGATTAATGGATTTAAGTTAACAGATACAGAAAAGATCCAAGCTGCAGGTTTAGACACCAACGCCTTAATCGAAATTGGCGTGACTGCTGGTTTACGCCAACTGTTGGAGTTTGGCTTCTTTCATGCCGATCCTCATCCGGGTAATCTGTTCGCTATGCCTGACGGTCGTATGGCATACATCGACTTTGGTATGATGGATCAGCTTAATGAAGACACAAAGGAAACTTTAGTAGATGCAATTGTGCATCTGATTAATAAAGAATATAAAGAATTAGCGGAAGATTATGTAAAACTGGGGTTTCTGACCCCTGAAACAGATATCTGCCCAATTATACCTGCGCTAGAAACATTGCTGGGAAATGCAATTGGTGAGAGCGTGGGAAACTTTAACTTCAAAACAATTACAGATTCCTTCTCGGAGTTGATGTATCAATATCCATTTCGAGTTCCAGCTAAATTTGCCCTGATCATTCGTTCCCTGGTGACACAAGAAGGTATAGCTCTTAGCCTTAACCCAAATTTTAAAATCATCGAGGTGGCTTATCCCTATGTGGCACGACGGTTACTGACAGGAGAATCTCCAGAATTGAGACGACGGCTGCTGAATGTTCTATTTAAGAATGGTAAATTTCAGTGGCAAAGACTAGAGGACCTCATTGCGATCGCCCGTGTCGATCGTAACTTCGACATATTGCCTACAGCTCGGCTAGGTTTACAATATCTCCTTTCTGACGAAGGTAAATTCCTCCGGCGGCAACTGATACTTGCTCTAACCGAAGACGATACTCTGCATACAGAGGAAGTTCAACGTCTGTGGAACTTGGTTAAAGATGAATTGAAGCCGACTCGCTTATTTGATGCAGCCATTGGTGCCTTGAATGAGTTTTCTCGCGAGAGAACAGCGGCAATTGTACGAACAGCTAAATAGGAGGAGGAACTTTTTAAATGTATTACTACCTTTCACAACCACCATACTTTGTGTTATTTGCTGGCTTCTTTGCTGCATTAACCTGTGGGGCAGCATTTGCTGGGACGTTGAAACTCATCGTCCAAAGATGGTTAAGTGATCGCGCAAAGGTCAATAATCTTCGCATGCAGACAGGGAGATTACTGGTGCCATTTCTGGGTATGACAGTGGGAGTCTGTTTCTTTTTGTCCTCTGGTTTAGAAATTTTTGGCTTTACATCCTGGCTTGCGTATGTAGTAGCCGTGCCAATGACGATACTGCTTAGCTTACTGGTCTGGTTGCAGTTAGGAAGTATGCTCTCTTTAATTGAGCGTAAAGGCTTCCAGGCGGCTTTAGACATAGACTCCTGGCAATAGGCAGTAAGTTTTGTAACAGAAGTTGAGAACATGCAGATTTACAGACTTGAGGCACTTTCAGACAATTACATCTTTCTGCTGCACGATCCACAACAAAATATTGCCGCTGTTGTCGATCCCGCTGAAGCTCAGCCAGTTCTCCAAAAACTCCAAGATCTCGGAGCCCAGTTAGTGGCAATCTTCAACACCCATCACCACAACGACCATGTGGGTGGAAACCAGAAACTGATGCAACACTTTAAGCAAGTGAAAGTTTATGGAGGGGCAGAAGATCGGGGGAGAATTCCTGGACAGCAGGTGTTCCTCAAAGAAGGCGATCGTGTCGAATTTGCCGGACGTTCAGCCGAAGTCTTATTTGTTCCTGGACATACCCGCGCCCACATTACCTACTACTTTCATCCTGAGTCTAAAGAGGAAGATGAGACAGGAGATTTATTCTGTGGCGATACTCTATTCGCTGGTGGTTGTGGTCGGTTGTTCGAAGGCTCACCTGCTCAAATGGTTGAGTCTTTAAGTAAACTCTGCAATTTGCCTGACAATACGAGAGTTTGGTGTGCTCATGAGTACACCCTGAAGAATCTACAGTTTGCCATCACAGTTGACAGAAATAATGCAGACTTGCAGTCTCGTTTTGCAGAAGTTAAGGCAGCTCGTAGCCAACAACAAGCAACTGTCCCCTCAATGTTAGGACTGGAGAAGCTAACGAATCCGTTCTTGCGCTGGAATCAGCCTGCATTACAATCAGCCGTCAATAGTCACGATCCAGTACAAACTTTTGCCCGTCTCCGGGGTATGAAGGATCAGTTCTAGAAAGAGTGAAGAATAGATGGTTGCAACGCCAGCTAGATTTCGATAAGATGACAGATCCCAGTCTAGTTCATTTAAGCTTAGGCTGGTAGCGCCCTTAAAAAATTTATAGGAAAGACTATGGCAAAACGAGTGCAATTAGTTTTAACTCAGGATGTTAGTAAGTTAGGCAGATCTGGAGACCTAGTAGAAGTGGCTCCTGGCTATGCACGCAATTATCTGATTCCTCAGAAATTAGGCGTCCACGCCACTGCTGGTATTCTCAAGCAAGTAGAACGGCGGCGAGAGCTAGAGCGACAGCGCCTGTTGGAGGAAAAACAACAAGCCCAAGAGCGCAAGACAGCTTTGGAAGCGATTGGCAGCTTTACTATAGCCAAGCAGGTTGGTGAAGGTGACGCGATCTTTGGTACAGTCACTGACCGAGAAGTTGCAACAGCAATCCTGGAGACAACTGGGCAGGAAGTGGATCGGCGCGGCATCACTTTACCCGACATTGGTAAGACTGGCACTTACAAAGCCGAAATCAAGCTTCATCCAGAAGTTACGGCAGAGGTTGATATTCAAGTGGTGCCCATCTAGCCATCTGTATGGCTCAATCTCATAGCTTTGATAATGGAACTGATCGTCTTCCGCCTCAAAATATCGAGGCGGAGGAGGCGATCTTAGGAGGTATACTTCTAGATCCAGAAGCAATTGGTAGGGTTAGCGATCGCCTACTGCCAGAAGCTTTTTATATCAGCGCTCATAAAGAGATTTATCAAGCAACGCAGCGCCTTAATAGCCAAGGCAAACCTACTGATTTGCTGAATGTCTTGACTTGGCTCTCCGATCATAATCTCCTAGACCGGATTGGGGGGAAAAGCAAGTTAGTGCAGCTCGTGGATCGCACTGTATCTGCCATCAACATTGACGCCTTAGCAACGCTGGTGATGGACAAGTACTTGCGCCGTAAGTTGATCCAATCTGGTAACGAGATTGTTCAGCTGGGTTATAAGGCACAATTGGACCTGGCAACTGTCCTTGACCAATCAGAACAGAAAGTCTTTAGCATTACTCAAGAGCGTCCTCAACAGGGTTTGATTCCTCTATCAGATACCCTGATTGCTACCTTTCAAGATATCGAGAGTCGTCATCAAGGGGTTGCTCTACCTGGTCTTCCCTGTGGTTTCTACGATTTAGATGCAATGACAGGCGGTTTTCAGCGTTCTGATTTAATTATTGTCGCTGGTCGCCCGTCAATGGGAAAAACGAGCTTCGCTCTGGGGCTAGCTCACAATATTGCTGCTTTTCATAAGCTACCAGTGGCTATCTTTAGTTTGGAAATGTCGAAAGAACAGCTGGTGCAACGGTTACTGGCTAGTGAGGCTGGAATTGAAAGCAACCGTCTGCGGGCAGGGCGAGTGAGTCAGAATGAGTGGGAACCGCTCTCACGGGCGATTGGCATCCTCTCTGATATGCCAATATTTATCGATGACACGCCTAATATTACAGTTACAGAAATGCGATCACAGGCGCGTCGTCTTCAGGCAGAACAAGGGCGGGAGATGGGCTTAATCTTACTAGATTATCTCCAGCTCATGGAAGGGAGCGGTGATAACCGCGTGCAAGAGTTGTCTCGGATTACGCGATCGCTAAAGGGTTTAGCCCGCGAACTCAATGTTCCAATTATTGCTCTATCTCAGTTAAGTCGGCAGGTTGAAGCCCGGAATAACAAACGCCCGATGATGTCAGATTTAAGAGAAAGTGGTTCAATAGAGCAGGACGCGGATCTCGTTATTATGCTTTACAGAGACAGTTACTACAATCCCGATTCTCCAGATCGAAATATTGCTGAAATTATAGTAACTAAACATCGAAATGGTCCAACTGGAGTTGTCAAGCTATTGTTTGAGCCAAATTTGACCAAGTTTATGAACCTAGCCAAAAACCAGAATTACTGAAGCTGCTCTATTCTGGTCTTTATGTAGCAGGCGGTTAGAAAACAACGTGCTTATAATTGTCTTTAATATCAGGGAACGGATTTAATAGTATCCCAGCCATTAAAATCCGGCAGACAAAGCCCTATCAGATTTGCTGATAATAAACATATCTCATCTAGCAATAACGATAGTAGTGTTGCTTTTCCATAAAGATTTTCAAGTCGTCCTCATTCCTCAAAGAACGGACCAGTAAGCGTAGCAATTCAGGCTTAATGTGTCAGCGATTTTCGCTTCGTTGTTAATCTGGTTAGGACTTTGGTATAGCACGAAAGATAACGAAAGATTTAAACCTTATAATTCACTTGTATCAATACTAGGCGATGGACAATTGTTCTTCTACTGCTCTTCCCTCTTCGCACCAACCATTGGTGACTTGATTATGGTAGCGAGTGAAAAAACTATACCTCTCTGGAATGTAGTATCTATTATTGTGCTATTAATTGCTTTTTTTTGTGTCGCTTTTGTCTACGGGCAGGTTATACGTATTAAAATAGACCAACAGCATAGTGTGAGGTCTCTACAGAAAACCACATGAACTTCTATTCCTGTATCAGTTGTTACCGTTGTTTTTGTTATAGTAGCGCGCATTCAAGGAGGTTTATTTAGATGACTAACAGCAGTAGTCTCCCAAGCCGCCAGTTGGCGGATCTGACGAATCTAGCAAACCAAGTTCGCGGGCTAATGATTCACTAGCTGATGATTTAATGGCATCCTCTGCTGGGGCGGCAGTGGGAGCAGTAGGAACTACTATTGCACTAGCAACTATGGGAACAATAGCTTCAGCTGGTGTTTTAGCTCCTGTTCTTGGTTCAGTGGTGGGAGGAGCCGTCGGATTAGCTATAGAGAGGAATAGAAGCGCAAGAAGGTCAGTTAATCATAGAGAAGAAGAATAGAAGCACAAGAAGGTTGGTTAATTCAGAAGGAAAAAGTAGGACAAGAATTAAGCGGCGCTGCCCATGAGTATCGCATTTATTGACCGAAAGAGTTTTCAATCTCGAACGGGGTTTCTGAAACGTGAATGTTAATCCGAGGCAGCAGCAAGCCTGAACCGCGAGGTGGAGAAACCTGCACCATACCCCCCCGTACTGTTGGTGAGGGAAAACGTCACCAAGCTTGTTCCTAGCTGCTTTAAGTAACTGCAAGACTCGCAACAGAGAATTATGCCCAGCGACGTGGCAAGCATCCTGGGCATCTTTATCTATGAGTCAGCTCGTAACTAAGCAATTCTCAGTAATTCAACATCAAAATTGAGCGTGGCGTTAGGTGGAATCACACCACCAGCTCCCCGAGCACCGTAGCCTAGCTCCGGCGGAATAATTAACTGACGACGCCCACCAACTTTCATAGTGCTGATCCCTTCATCCCAGCCTTTGATCACCTGTCCAACACCAAGTTTGAATGAGAAAGGC
>JAFASY010000027.1 GCA_019244235.1 Chroococcidiopsidaceae cyanobacterium CP_BM_ER_R8_30 | reverse complement strand
TCGTGTTGGAGTAATTATGACATCTCATTCGTATTTGTCAAGCTAAATTGACGGTCCAAGTCTATTGATGTTATGTCTCATCCGTCGTCCATGCGTCGTCTACCTAAACAGCAACGAGGTAAGCAACGAGTTGAAAAGATTCTGGATGCTGCTGCTGAGATTTTTCTGGAAGTCGGTTATGAGGCGGCAACCACCCACGTGATCGCGGCTCGTGCCCACACGGCAGTTGGGTCACTCTATCAATTTTTTCCCGACAAATCAGCGCTCTTCCATGCACTAGAGGTGCGCCACGTTGAGCGGGTACGTGCCATGTGGGTTAAGTTCAATACGCCCACGCTCGTTCAGTTGCCCCTAAGACAGATGGTTCACACACTATTAACTGCTGCTGCCGAACTGCTTGAGCAACCCACGTCGCGCGTGATTTTTGTCCAGTTCTTCACAGGACCAGAACTCTTCCAGACAATTGACGAGAGCTTCACAGCTGAAGCCGTCAACTTCACGGCTAGCTTACTAAAACAGCGCAATCCTACCTTAGAAGATGAACAGTGTGGTCTGCTAGCCGAGGTTTGCGTTCATTGCAGCAATACGTTAATCCTGATGAGCTTACGCAGCGAGGAGTACCATCGCCTGCGACTTGTGCAACAGATTGAGGAGCTGATCGTGTCCTATCTGAGCCCCTATGTTGAGGACGAGCTATTGCACAACAAAGTAATGAAAATTATGAAATGTCCTGACTGCAAATCTGAGCAGCTATCTAAGAATGGTCATCGGCATGGTAAGCAGCGCTATCTTTGCAAGACATGTGGTAAGCAGTTCCCACAAGACTATGCTTTTCGGGGTTACTCGGCTGCGGTCAAACAGCAATGTCTAGATTTACATCGTGAAGGCATGGGCTTTCGAGAGATTGAACGACAAACAGGAGTTTCCCACAACACAGTGATTCACTGGATTAAACAAGCAGGAGATTTTGACATTCACCAAAATCATCCCAACTAAACCCTACAGGTAAGCGGTCAGTTTGAAGTGCCTATCTTTCCGGTGTCTAACAGCTTTTGAGTGATTCTCTCTATCTGTAATCACTCACTACTAGGGTTATGTCAATTAAAAATCAAGCTAGACCGTTTAGTTTGCACTCTATATCAGCTTCGCTAGATCTACCCCAATTAGGGGCTCAAAGCAGCTGCGTGGTATGCTGAATGCAAGATTACGCTCCTAATCTTGCATTCAAAGAGGGCAAAGTCATGACAGTATCACCAGCAGATGCGCAGTTGATTCAACTCTGGGTACATGGTAGGAGCCGTCACACTCGACGCTATTACCAAGCTGATGCACAGCGATTTCTTACCTTTGTAAACAAGCCATTGGCGCAAGTAACTTTGGCTGATGTTCAAGACTTTGCAGATTCCCTAGAGATGGGCAATCTTGCACCTTCTAGCTGCGGACGTACAATCTCATCGGTTAAATCTCTGCTCGCCTTTGGTAGTCAAATTGGTGTGTTACCAATTAATGTAGGGGCACCACTCAAGGCACCAACAGCAAAGAATACTCTGGCAGAACGCATTCTTAGTGAAGTAGAGGTCCAAAGATTAATCAGCTTAGAGCCAAATGTTCGTAACCAAGTGATGTTAAAGCTACTGTACACTGCTGGTCTGCGAGTCAGTGAGCTATGTAGTCTGCGGTGGAGAGATCTACAGGCACGTAACGAAAATGAGGGGCAGGCTAATATATACGGCAAAGGAGGCAAGACACGAGTTGTGCTCTTGCCAGCTTCAATCTGGAGTGAAATCATGAGCCTGCGGGGAGCATCTGGGTTTAATGACCCAGTCTTTCAAAGCCGCAAAGGCGGTCATCTTCATCCTTCACAAGTTATGAGAATTGTTCGAGCAGCAGCTCAGAGAGCAGGGATTGATGCTAATGTCTCTCCTCACTGGTTACGCCATGCCCACGCCAGTCATGCTCTAGATCGAGGGGCACCAATTCACTTAGTACAATCTACTCTAGGCCATACCAGTATTGCTACCACTGGGAAATATCTCCATGCCCGACCCCAGGATAGTTCAGCTAGATATTTAGAGGTTTAGCTTGATTGGGTGAACTCTGATGAGCGCGATCGCGCTACACTTGCTTGTCAAGTTAGGAACTAAAGCTCAATTGATTTATGCTGTAGGGTACATTAATTTATGCTCTATAGTTACGAGGTTAACCTTTTTACCATGCTACAGACCATCTTTAGCTAGTCAAAATCTACTATACTCGCTCAGGTAATAGGTTATAAATAACAATCGGGAGTCAACTCTGCCAGGATTTCGCTCCATATGATTTTCGTGTGAGGAACCGCGGGGATGAAACAACACCAACTAGTTAATAGCTTCTTTTTAGCCAGTACCACAGTGGTACTGGTCACCCAGCCAGTTTGGGCAGATACTGTAAAAGTGAAGGCCGTCCGGCTTGTACCTACAGCCAGCGGCATTGAGGTGATTTTAGAGACTTCCTCCAAAACCTTGCCTCCAGTTTTTACTGCTAGTGATGGTCAGACACTGATTGCAGATATTATTGATACTCGGCTGCACTTACCAAAAGGCAAAACTTTTCGTGCCGCGAATCCGACTGATAAGATTCGCGATGTTACAGTAACGCCCTTGAATGCCAACAGTATCCGAGTAAGTATAACTGGTACAGCAGGCCTGCCCATAAGTACAGTATTGCCAAGTAATCAAGGTTTAATTTTTAACATAACAGCTACTAATACTGCTCTAAATCAATCTCAAAGTCGTCTAGTTAAAAGCGATCAATCATCGTCTCTCTTAGCCACAGCGAAGCAAAAACTATTGGAGGCGCAACGTAGTGACAGTGCGAGAAACCTTTCTAGTAGCAAGACAAAGGCACAGGCAACTCCATCTGCTGCCGCAACACCAACTCATAACGTTACACATCCCAATCATGTAGGATCATACCCGAGCTATTTGAATCCCAGCCCAAATCCTTTGCAGTTTCCTACTCGACCTAGTGAAGTACGGATACAGGGCACTCAACCAATTACCTTAGAACAAGCTTACGCGATCGCTCGGCGCAACAATCGAGACCTTCAAGTGGCAGAACTAACTCTAGAACGTAGTAAAGATGCCCTGCGTCAGGCGCAAGCTGCACTGTATCCAACAATTAACCTTAGTGCCTCAGTACAAAATTCGGGAAATGCTTTTATTAATGGGTCATCAAGCTCTGGGAGTTTTGGGTCTTTGTCATCTGCTGGAAGTGCTGCCGCTAGCACCACAGGGACGGGAGTTGGGGGCACAGGGACCTCGATTAGCACTCCTAACGTTGGAAACTTGACAGGTAGCCCTACTAATGGCGTTACTAACGCCAATACCAATGCCACTCCTGTAACCCAGCCTACCGGCAGTACTATCAACACTAACCCTGGCGGCACCACCACGACAACAGGTACAGGTGCGACTACTACTGCCGCCGCACCCACCACGACAACAGGTACAGGTGCGACTACTACTGCTGCCGCACCCACCACGACAACAGGTACAGGTGCGACAACAGGCAGAGGTGCGACAACGGGTACAGGTGCAGTAACAGGCACAGGTGCGACTACTGGTGTACCCACCACGAACAGAACAACTCGCTTTTCTGCTTCAACTTTGACTGGTACCGCAGCACTAAATTACAACCTCTATACTTCTGGCGGCAGAAGAGCTAGCATCCGTGCTGCTAAGGAACAGGTTCACCTCGATCAGTTGGCGGTTGAGGCTCAGGCTGAGACAATCCGCCTAAATGTTGCCAATGACTACTACAATCTACAGAATGCAGATCAGCAAGTACTCATTCAACAAGCTGCCGTTACAAATGCCCTGGCTAGTTTACGTGATGCTCAAGCTCAAGAACAGGCAGGTATCGGAACTCGATTCGATACCCTAACGGCACAGGTGCAGCTAGCAAATTCTACCCAAAATTTGACCACTGCCCAAGCCAATCAGCAAACGGCTCGGCGGCAGTTAGCACAGTTGCTAAGTATATCGCAGCCAGTCGATCTTTCAGCAGCAGATCCAGTCCAGATTGCAGGTCTATGGAATCTTTCTTTGGAAGATAGTATTGTTTTGGCTTATAAAAACCGAGCTGAATTGGAACAACAGCTGGCTCAGCGGAATATTGCTGAGCAGAATCGACGCTTGGCGCTCTCCTCCATCGGACCGCAGGTTAGTCTGGGTGCTAGCTACAACGTAAACGATACGTTTGCAACTTCCTTTCCCAGCAGTGGTGGTGGTTTTGATAACTATGTTGTGGGAGCCACGGTGAGTCTACTGTTATTTGATGGCGGTGCAGCAAGAGCTAATGCGGCTCAGCAAGAAGCAAATAAAGCGATCGCTGAAGTAGGTTTTGCTAACATTCGCAACCAAATCCGCTTCAATGTGGAGCATGACTATGCTAACTTGCAAGCTAATTTTGCTAATATTCAAACGACCACTTTGGCTCTGGAACAGTCCAGGGAAGCCCTACGTCTAGCACGGTTACGATTCCAAGCAGGTGTTGGCACTCAAACTGATGTTATTAATGCCGAGAATAATTTGACTAGTGCGGAAGGCAACAGGGTTGCCGCTATCTTGAACTACAACATCTCCCTGGCTAGTCTCCAGAGAGATATTAGCTCTGGCCAGATAAGATGACAGGCTCTCAACCCTGGTGCTTATAGAAATGGACATAATTAAGCTTCCCGCTTTCAAGAAAAGCTTAATTAGTCCTTATGTCCATTTCTCTCTTTTAAGAGTTTGGCTATCTCCGCTTTCGAGATACTATTCTGGAGTTTCTACGATCGCAACTAAAAATTACCGCAGTCTTGGAGCAATTTCTACTTGGGCAGATGATTAAGCAAGTTAAATTGCTGGCATAGTAGCTCTTGATTTAGCTCTACTAGGTCTAATGATCTGTTATAAGTTAGTATGGCATAGCCTTCAATGTTAAGTATTCGTTGGAGCACTGTTAGGAGTTCCTGTACTTTCGTGGACGGACAGCCAACAGATCGGGCTAGCATAGTCGGAGTTATCTTGCCACCCTGGTTGTTCAGTGCCACCAGTACTTTAATAAATACATCATCAACGGGAGCCAAACGTCCTGCTAGCTTCTTTTGGGCATGATAAATCGGTGATGTTAGTAGAGCGGTGAGCCACTCTGGTACTTGTTGCCTGAAACCCATTTGTTCATCTGGTATCAGTCTGTTTGCTGAATCAAAGATTGGAGCTAAGAATAGTTTGACTGATTCGATATCAGGGGAGTCTAGCATTTCACTGACTTTCTTGAGCGTTGCTTCCTCCCACCATGAAGGGGTATCTACAGGAGCTTCAACCCAACCAGCAGGATATGAGGCTGTTGAACACAGTACGGCAATTGGCACAACCATTTCTTGAGGAGTTATTCCCCCGTGATAGCCATTTTTCTTCGCTCCGTAGCGGAATCTCTCAGTCCACGGAGCAATTAATGTCTTTGATTCAGGAATAACTACCCGCGTACCGCTAAGCTGGAATTCATTGTCTTCTGGCTGTCCGTCATCAAACCGCCATCGCTCGCCTCCTTCAGAGGATTTCCCCTGCGTTCTATATTCAATTACATGCCCGTGATCGCTCAGAAAAATGACTAATCGTTGGGATAAGCTAGCTTCGTGTAATAAGGTAGACAAAACCTTAATTTCATCAAGTGACCAATGTGTGTCGATTTGCTCTCCTTTAAGGAGATAATCGTCAACGGCATTAATCACAACACCAACAACTCGATACTGGGGTGTGGCAATTGTCTTCCGCACCTCGTCAGCTAGCAATAGATCGAAATCTTTTTCTCTCAAAGATGTTTTATGGAAAAGAACAGGGGGAAAACCATTGCGGCAATGAGCCAAAAGAGCTGGATGAGATGCAAATCCACCCTTCTCTTTTGTCAAGTTTCCCAGCGATAAATGACCGCAGAGCAAGCTAGCACGAGATACTTGCGTTACTGAGGGAATTGCTGCCAAGCCTGCCATTATGGCTGAAACATGTCCTTCCTGACATAGAGAAACCCAGTCATGCTTGGCTAAGATATCTGTCAATAATTCGCGGCAAATAGACATGCTCATCCCATCCATCACAATTAGTAATACTGGTGTGTGGGTTACTAGAGGAGCAACGACAGATTCTAGGATTTGTTCTACAGGAATAACTGCTTCTCCCGTAGAGCCAATCGCAGTCCAATCCCGAAGAAGTTCGGCGAACTGGTGAGACTGTTTTTCTCGGATTGCAGCAATCTGCTTGAAGAGTGTTGTATACGCCTCTGATAACTCACGTACCGGATCGCCTGAGCGTAGTGACAGACGTGCCCAATCGAGAAAACTTCCCTCATCGATTTGGTATGCTATTGCCTCAGCTAGCGATCGCGGTTGAGCCGACTGGCTCTCTTTAGCTGTGAATAACCACCGTACCAGGCGGATTGCCATGTCAACTCGTTCTAACCGACGACATTCGCAACTAGCCCGGTCGTGTTCTAGAATGGCTTGATACAATCTTGCAAGCTCTTCAAGCAACTCAGGAACTCCATGAGTGAGAGCTGATTGCAAGCACTTCCCAAATCTAGCTAGCCGCTGATCGAAACCAAGAGGTGATGCGTTACTCAAATGTGAAAATGACTCAGCTCCAATCTCCTGAAGAATCTCGTCAGCCCGCTTCAGCAATCTCTGCTTCTGCGTCTGGTCCATTATTTGCAGACACACAACTTCGGCTGCGGCTGCACTCCATCTATCTAGCATCCCTTGATTCGGGGATGTGCCACCTAGATAGCGCTCTTCCATTTTGCCAATTGCTCTGTCTAAGCGACCGCCTACTTCTGGATGGAAGACGACTCTAGCTGCTAGACCAATGGGCAATGCATCAGGCTGTTCGTTGGCAACGATGCATTTAAACACTGCTTTGACGGTTGGACCAGCCAGTCCTGATAGCCAATCCACTATTGCTTCACGGAAGATTAGCGGGGTGGCTCGGTATCGGTCGATGTTTTCTGCATCGATTGACCATTTGAGGATAGACAACAGGTCAGGACGGTCTACAGTCAGCCCAATCCCATGACCAAGCAGGATAGTCCAGACAGTTTCTGCATCAAGAAAACCACCGCTCACAGGCGGATACCCATCTATTGGCACCCAATCCATCAAATACTCCGCAATCCAATGATGCTGCGTGAGTCGCGGGTCAACGATCTGAGCTTGGAATAAGGATTTGACGATTTCCCAGCCTTCGATAGAGAAGAGCCGCTGTTTGGCAAGCCGTACCAGAATGTCATTACCCAGATCTGACCCATCGAGACTGGTGATGAGAATTTTGATAGTGCGCTCGTCGATGCTCTCTCGCAGCGCCATTCGTATGGCTAATGGAGAATCACACTGCTCAATCAGGTATGTATCTGCCCCATCTTGTTTGTAGCGATCGCCTGTCCATCTTCCTGAGGCACGGATGCCGACAATCTGGGCATCAGGAATCTTGCGTCGGATTGCAGCAACTTGAGCTTTAATCTGGCTAAATGTTGGTGTTGCTGGAGTCACTGTTCTTTATTACCTGCCTCAACCACCCAACTGATATGCAACCGAATATCTTGTCCTGCGCTTAGCTGCTGCTCCAAGCTCGACAGTAGCTCTTGAGCTGCTCTTATGCCGAGATTTTCCTGCACTCCTTGACTGACAACCTGCTTACCTTGTTTCGGTATTCTTTCGGGCTCTGATGGTTTGGGAGCTGGTGTCGCTGGTTTTGTTAATTCAGTTATCAGGCGAAGGGCTTTTGACTGAGCTATTTTCAGCTCCTGAGCTAGAGGAATCACATGCTCATCACTGCACAGTGCTTGTGCAACAGTGCTGTGAATTTCTCTGGCTGCAACCTTGTGTTCGTCGGGCAATGTCCCGATTGCCTCAAAGATTTCCCAATTTGTTCCCTCCAAACTGGCACTGAGAGAGGCAGCTTTGCTGAGACAAGTTCCCATCGCTGCTTCACTAGTAGCGATCTCTGCACCAGTAAGATTGCTTATTGCATCCTCCATGCCCGAACAAATTTGCTCAACTAAACCCAGTGTCGCCGAGGCTGTTTTCATGCGATCGCTATCAGTATTAAGACCAAACTGATTCAGACGCTCTTGCAGACTTTGGACGTAATTCTGGCAGATCATGCAGGAAACACGAGCTTGGCTCACAACTTTCGATTCCAGCTCTGCAACATTGCTGACCTTTCGCAGTGAAGATACAGAAATATTAAAGATGCTTGCAGCTCGTTGAACAGCTAGATTCCACTGTGACTCGTCAGGTAACTTCTGTTCCCTCAACTCACAATCACTGGGTACATCTTTGAGGGTAGGCTGAAACGAACCTCCATGCCGATAGAACGTCTGACAGGTCTGCTCAGCATAGGTGAGAATTAGTAGGTTCTGGATCTCTTTTGGCAAACCCATAGGTTTAGGCTCATCGATCCACTGCTGTAGTTGGCGGCCTGTAATTGTGTCGCCTGCTTCCGCCGCCTTACAAGTGAAATGATGCTTCCAGTAGTACCCTAGAACGAAATGAGTTGCATCCTGACCCATGTTGCCGAGTTGTAGCGGGTTGGCGATCTGCCGCATTAACGATCGCAATGGTTTATCGACAGGCACCCGACCATCTTGGGACTGTGCAGCTGTGCTAACTACCTGGTAGACCTTTTCTAGGTTGCCGCTCTTCCTTGCATCTTCTCCCAGTTCTGGAGCCCCTGGAAACTCGTAACTCAGGGCTTGACCGAGCAAACTCTCCATTGCGCCTGCCAAATTTGCGGCAACGGGGGGCTGTGGCTCGAAGTCTCGATAGAGAGTAGCAAATCGTTCATGCGGTTCTAGAGGGTATGTGGTGTCTAATGAGCCTTGAGTCAGAGCTTCCAATCCATAGGCTGCATCAAGGTGGTTCTGCACCCGCTGCCGCAAAACACTACGCTGGTTTTCTAGCAGCGACTTGGCTGCTTGCCGATCTTGAGGTGACAGATGATTGGCATACTGCGAGAAGCGAACGCCCGCCAAAATGTGTTCTAGGATGACGAGAGTCCCCAAGTCTTTTTGAGCATCATCGCTAAAGCAGGCGGGAATCCAGCAGAGCGTTTTAGCTCCATCGGGATGAGACTCTCTAAAGGTTTGTAGCCTACTCAAGTCGTCGCGAGGACCGTGGTTGCCCTCATCTAAGGGAAAATCGATAATTAGCTTCCAGCGATCGTCAGTGTTTGCTAGGGATGAATCGGGTAGTTCGCGGATGTTCTTGAATAGCACAATACAAGAGCGCTTTGTATTCTTCCACCAAAAATCGTGGTACAGCTCAAACTCATCTTCGCCATTAATGCTCAGCTGCTCAAAAATCATCTCTCGTAGCAAGCGGATGCGATTACCCCGGTTGTCTTCCCGCTCAGCTTGTTTGATGATGCTCTCAGTATCTACACCGGAAAGCTGGACAGAAATGGTAGGATTCACTTCTTCGCCAATCCTAATCTCTCCAAGATTAGCTGCCCATTCTCTGCAACGTCGTAGCACTTCCTGTCCTTCACGACCAGGAATTGGTGTCTTAATGGTTCCATGATTCAGAGCTGCCAAACGTTCTGCAGTTAATGCTCGTAGCGATTCAACCTCTGGTACTAGGGCAGACAACAATAGCGTTTTAATCAGGCGGTCGTCATTTTGAAACTTGATCCGTTCTGGATTGTCGAGAGGGAGTTTTTGTAGTTCTTCCCGTTGCCCATACTTTTTGTTTAGGAGGGGCAGCAGTTTTTGATGATAGAGACGTTTGGCATTGTCAAAGTGGATAGCCATCTCCTGACTAAAAGCTTCGTCTCCATGGGCAATTGTATCAAACAGGTCACCAACTGGAACAATGTCACCTACACTCAGGGTGTCTCTTTGTTCTACCAGCAGCTGCATCATCACCTTTAATGCTGTACGTTCGCGCTGTAGCACGCTGGAGACAGCAATCAGAGTTTGTACCAGAGCCGGACTAAATGGGTAGACTTTGCGGAACATCTCGCGATCACCCTCACTTGTGAGTAAGGTTGTCATTACAGATTCGCGGAGTTTCGTTTGCTCAAAAGCGGCATTCAGTTCTTGTCGTGCTGCTGCACTTTTACACTTGAGGACACGTTTCTCGGCAATGGTGGGCAGGTTACGATCTTCTAGAGTAATCCGGTGAAAGCGACCTTCCCAATGTTTGAGGGCATCGCTGAAGTTGAGTCGCTCTGCGCCAGGGATAGATTCGCCAACCAGCTTACTTAAGTCGCGTTGACGGGCGACAAAGCTAATAATTGGTATCGGGCGATCGGGGGTTTGTGCCTCAACCAATTTGGCTAATTTCTGCCCCTCTTGATGGATAAACTTTATGTCGGCAGCATGGCTAGCTAGCCATAAAATCAATTCATCGAGTAACAGAATTATGGCATCATAGCCAAGGCTCTGGGCATGTTTGCTCAGGACAGACAGCCCTCGATCGAGGGAGAGAAATGCTTCATGTCCACTAGCTTGTGTATCGTAGGAGCTGAAGAACTGACCGATCAAGGCACTAATTAACTGTGATCGCTCTTCTGCTCCCGGTTCAGCAGCAATTGCCTGCTCGAACCGTTTGGCATCCCAACCAGCTTCCAATTCACCCCATCCACCACGGCTACTTGTCGTCCCTGCACTCAATCTTGTGAAGAATAGCTCGTCGCCCATCTGCTGACGCAAATTCTCCGCATCCTGAAACAATCCTGTTGCCAGATAAACACCGGGAATAGGTGTATGAGGATGAGTCCGGCGCACGAAGTCTACATAACCGCCTAAAATACCCGATTCCATATCACGAGCACCAATCATGTGATAGGGCACGAGTAAAAACCTTTTGCCAACGATCCACTCGTTGTGCTTGGTAATGACAGGAGCCAGTTCTATAATGGCTCGCGCTGCCGGGTTGCCTTGAAGAATCAGATGTAGCACCGCCATGAAGTGGCTCTTACCGCTACCAAAGCTGCCATGCAGGTATGTAGCTTTGCTGGTATTGGTTTGGAGGGCGCTACGAATGAATGACAGAGCGTTGTCGAAGCAGTCCTTCAATTCTGGTGTGACAACATAGTCGCGTAGTGTCGCATCAGCACGGGTAACGCCCTCTGTGAGCCGCAGAACAAAGTCTCCCTTCTGGACTCGTTCAGGGATGTCAATCAGGTCTTTGATCAGAGTCATGGCAGTCGTTTTTGGTGCATCTCTGTTATAGCCTGATGCACAGCCCAAAAAAAGCCCTTTATGGGTAAGTTTTTGAGCAATAAGAGCCTGAAATGGTGCTTTTGCCAAAGGGGAGCTTTCCCTGTCCATCAGAGCGAATTGACCAACTAGCCCTAAGGCAAGACCGCACACAAATACAACTGGATCAGCTAGGCGCAAGGGTTGACCAACTTAGTGGCAGCATCGAACAACTGAATGAAGACGAGCTTCATCTTGGATGAAGCCCTCATAGTAGTCCCTCATTTGAAGCTTATATGTGGGGTCAATGTCATTTTGCCAAAATAATTGCACGATTCCTACTGAGGCATAGCTGAGGTTGAGAACGACTGGTCATCAAGGTTGCTGAACCTCACACTCGGTCAATCCTCTAGCTTTTTTCATAAACTTATCATCAAATGTATACATTACTGAACAATTCTGGCTTTGTGCTAGATGAAGTGCATCAGCGAAATCTAGACCGTCCTCATGCCATTGCAGAACTTGTGCCATTAAAGTTGCATTATTAAGTTGAACATTTGGCAAACCAAAAAGGTTTCTAAAAGCCCTGCAAATCTCGTCAGGTTTGAATTGGTAGGCAAATCGTAATACCCATTA
>JAFASY010000301.1 GCA_019244235.1 Chroococcidiopsidaceae cyanobacterium CP_BM_ER_R8_30 | reverse complement strand
AAATCCTTAACTAAAGCGAATCTCCAACGGATTGCCACAGTCACCAACGTAGTTAAAGGGCTAAAAACGGTTCTGGTTTACGGGGTGGCTATCCTCTGGGTACTCCAGTGGCTGCACTTAGCGCCAGCATCGATCCTGACATTGGGGGCATTGATCGCATTGGTGGTTTCATTTGCGGTACAAAGCCTGGTCCAAGATCTTGTCAATGGGTTCCTGATTCTACTAGAAGACCAATTTCGGATTGGAGATAACATCAAAATTGACAGTATCTCTGGAATGGTGGAAAACCTGAATTTGCGGGTTACTCAGATCCGCAGTGATGAAGGCAATTTAATTACCCTGCCCAATCGCTTAATTACTCAGGTGGAAAACAGATCGCGGAGTTGGGCACGGGCAGATTTCCGGGTTGAAGTTGCATACCATACCGATGTTGACTGTGCTCTGGCAATAGTTCGAGAAACCGTCGATCAAATGGCACAAGATCCAAAGTGGCAATCTGCGATCCTAGATACCCATGAACTGTTTGGAGTTGACCAGATTTCCCATAATGGAATCGTAATCCGGATCTGGATTAAAACGGCTCCGCTTAAACAATGGGCAACGGCACGGGAATTGCGGCGTCGTCTCAAAATTGCCTTCGATCGCAACAATATTCAGATTGGTATTCCCCAAGTACTTCAACTGGAAAACGGTTCTAGCAAGTCCGGCACCATTGAGCGTTTAAAAACGATTGAGTAGTCTTTCTTCCTATTAGTTTCATATAACTATTGACTATAATCTACGATGCAAACCTTCCAAGGATTTGCTTTAAGATTGAGGTTTTTTATGATTTCTCATCGTGGATTTAATTCTTTTCTAGCTGCGCTATCACTGCTTCTACTAGTAAGCTGCGCGAATAAATCTGCTCAATCAACCCAAGAGCAGAAAGCCAGACTTTGTACCGATCTGGCGAGATTCGATACAGCCCTCGCCACTCTCAAAAGCATGGGTCCTAATTCTACAGTTGGTGATTTCAAAAAGGCAGATAACCAAGTTAGAGCCACATTTAGTGATGTTACTAAATCAGCTCAGAAGGTTCAAGATGCAAAAACTGCTGATTTACAGAGAGCATACGATAACCTGGAAAAAGCTATTAGAAGTATTCCTAATACAGCAACGCTCCGGCAAGCAGGTGCGTCAATTTCTGGTAAAGTTGCCGCGGTGCAAGCGGCTGAAGCTCAAATGAGATCGAACGTGAGTTGTACTTAATTATGCAAACCTTACAGGCGACAACCCTCACAGGCGACAAGATTCAAGGCGTGCCCGTCATCAGTCAGCTAGACCTCAAAGACCTCGAACCCGGTAAGAAGCACCGGTTTTTCTTCCAAGGTGTGCAGATGGGCACTGGTCAGCACTGGTACGTCCCCGTGGTCGTGGCGAAAGGCATTCGGGGCGGTCAGCGCATCTCTCTAACTGCTGGCGTGCACGGCGATGAGTTGAGTCCGGTTAACGCAGTACAGAGGGTTATGGCCGCTCTCGATCCGGCAAAAATGTCCGGCACGGTGATCGCTGTCTACGACCTCTCCCGCCCAGCCAAGGAGTATACACAGCGCAAGTGGCCTATCGCACAAAGCGGCGGCTCGTTGGTCGACTTAAATCGTGTGTGGCCCGGTGACGAAAAAGGTGATAACGCACCAATACGACACGCTGGTATCCTCTGGAATCGGCTATTCAAGAACAACATCGACATCGCGCTCGATTACCATACGGCAGCCACTGGCGGCGATTTCACGATGTTCATCTTCGCTGACTTCCGCAAACCGGAGACCCGGCAAATTGCCGAGTTGTTTCCGATCGAACAGATAAAGAACGACCCCGGCGAGAGCGGCACACTCGAAATGGCATTTGTTGATGCGGGCATCCCGGTGATAACCATCGAGATTGGCGGTCCGCGGAGCTTCGACGCGCGAAAGATTGCGATGACCGTCGAAGGCAGCATGAACGTGCTCAAGCATTACAAGGTCATCGAAGGCTCTATAGGACGTACATCCAAGGAAGCCGGGACCTTCTTCGGTAATGCGTTTGAAACCATCCGTTCAACGACCGGCGGTTATCTCGAATTGTTGGTGGACTTGAGAGACAAAGTGCTACCGGGACAGAAAGTTGCGATCCAGCGCAATTCCTTTGGTGATGTCGTCGCCGAGTACACAGCGAGCGTATCTGGCGAAGTCGCGACGATCGCTCGGGACGCGCTCAACGAACCGGGCTCGCGGGTAATGCAGCTCCTGTACAACAGCACGGACTTGAAGGGCAACGCTGGCAACGGCTATGAGCCTGGAGACGACTATTGAGTTGTGTCGACCAACAGTTGACTTTTTCCTTGTGTGAGCATGTGAACGTCTATTTGCAAGCTTTAAATCAAGCCCTTTTATGTTGCCTAGGCTAGGTCAATACATGGGGTCCAATCATCACCACTTCTGGATAAAAAGCTGGATTCCGATCTTGGCGGTATTGAATTTAGCTTTGGTGTTTTTTGACCTTACATATTTGAGTGCTCGATCGCTATACTTGCAAATGATGCCAAGCTTAGTACAAGCTTATGATCCTGTTAAGGGGATTCATCCGCATCCAGAAACTCAACGTTATTTAGAGACTGTCGCCATATTTGAATCTCAAGTTGCTCAAACGGGAGTGGAATCACTAGAAGCTCAAGCATCACTAGCCAAGCTGCGATCGTACAGTAAACTGTTGATTCAAGATAATCCTTTTTCTAAAAATGACAATGCTATCCTAGAAACAATTAAACAGAACTTGAGATCTCGCACGGGTGCAAAATCGTCTTTTGTTGCCTTTGATCGCTTCTGGAGTCAGGATTATCTCGCTCAAACTGATTGGCAGTCAGAAATTGAATTTTGGAATAAGCAGATTCGACCCTTAATGGATGCAAACTACTACCGCCAGGTCAATCGGTTTGGATACACAGTTAATTATTTCTGGTTGATTGATCTGCCATTCATTATCATTTTTGCAGTTGACTTTGTGATTCAAAATCGAGCAATTCGTCGGGATCATCCGGAGTTAAGTTGGCTAGAATCTGCTCTGAGACGATGGTATGACCTATTTTTGCTAATTCCAATCTGGCGATGGCTTCGAGTGATTCCGGTAACAATCCGACTCAATCAGGTTGGTTTGCTCAACCTAAGACCCTTGGAAGCAGAAGCACGGCGAGATTTTGCGATTGGTTTTGCCAAAAAACTTACAGAAGTGGTTGGCATTCAAGCAATTGATCAAATTCAAGCTGCTATTCGTCGGGGTGATGTAATGCAATGGTTACTCTATCCTGAGTTGGGTAGAGACTATGTGCAAGTCAATGACCGGAATGAAATCAAAACAATTATAACTCGCATTGCTGATATTGTCATTTACCAGGTTTTACCTCAAATACAACCCGAGCTTGAGATATTTATTCACTACACTTTGCAACACACATTTGATCGGCTACCTGGATATCGTCAACTGCGATATGTTCCTGGTATCAGTAATCTACCAAAGCAAACGACAAGAAGATTGACCAAGGATCTATCTAAACATGCTTATCAAAGTTTGGTTCGGATTTGGGAAGATCCAGAAATAGCTGAGATTACAACACAACTTGCCCAAAGCTTTCGAGACACATTAGCGGCTGAATTACAGAAAAAACACAATACACAAGAAATTGAAGAATTACTGATTGATATGCTTGAGGAAATCAAGATTAATTATATTAGAGAGATTGCTGAAGCTAAAATTGAACAAATTGTAGATGAAGCAGAGCAATTCCATCGCAGAGTCAAAACTTAATGTCAAGGAGTTTTCTGTCCTCAGTGAGTTTTTGAACCATAATCTTTATAGGTTAGCAGTTCAGCTAGCTCTTGCTTCAACTCCTCCACCAATTGAGATAGCTGATTCGTTAATCGCGTTCCCTGACTCCCCTGAATTGCTAAAAAGCTTTCAATGGCTTGTGCGACCTTCGAAGCTTTCATACAGCCAAACGTTCCCAATCCGCCTGCCAGTTTGTGCGCTTCTGTTCGCGCAGCTATTTGTTGCTGCGAACTGAATTTGCCTGCTAGAAGTGCTTGCTGTGCTGCTTCCAACACGGCTATTCGTTGCTCCAGCGACACGCGAAATCGCTGTGTAACTTTATGAATTGCTGTCTTCCCCCGCTGCTCTCGAACGTCCCAATCATCATCCGAATCTAATGCCAATACGGGTTCTGAGACAATTCCTTGCTCCTCTCTTGTCATTTTTGCCTCAGGGGGGTCCAGTCTTCTCCTATCCTCTGTTGGTGCTGCTTTTAACCGATACCCCAATCCATAAACGGTCTCAATCAAGTCAGTAACCTGGCAAGCAGACTTCAACCGCTGTCGCAAGTCTTTGATCAAATTGGTGACAGAACCTTCAACGGGGGGGTCATCGATCGACCACAGGTGATCGATGATGGCACTACGGCATAGAATGTGTCGGGGGTGACGGAGAAATAGTTCTAGCAGGCTGTATTCTTTGGCGCGGAGGTGAATTACTTTCTGATTGTAAGTCACCTGAACTAAAGCAGGATCGAGGCAAAGTGGTCCCCAAGTCAATACTGGAGATGATGAAGCATTTCCACCGCGCCGCAAAAGGGCTCGCACTCTTGCTAGTAGCTGGGAAGGATCGCAAGACTTGGCTACATAGTCATCAGCACCAGCATCCAGTCCGGCAATGACATCCTCGTTTGAGTCTTTCACGGTTAGCATCAGAATTGGAGTTTGACAGCCCTGAGCCCGTAGCCGACGACAAACTTCAATTCCATCTAGTTTTGGAAGCAAAATGTCTAAAAGGATCAGGTCATAGCTCCATTGAGTTGCCATTTCCAACCCTGCTGCTCCATCTTCGATCGCATCAACTGCATAACGATGGGCAGAGAGCGTTGCTGAAAGAAAGTTACTAATATGTTGATCGTCTTCTACAGTAAGGATTTTCATATATACCCTCCTCAGTAAGTCTTAGTCCTACCTAGAAGCAGAGTCTATGAATGATACATCTGCTAGTATTCCCTACCTATGCCACAGAATATTCTTTATGGAAAGGACCTGCCCAAGCGTTAGAACTTCTCCAGTTTTGTATCAAATATGTCTGTAACGAAAGTATAATAATATATTTCAATTACCATGAAACATACTACATAAAATTTATTAAAAACGGCTTTGTTGCATGGGTGATGTTCTAGATCGGTTGATCAAGTATAATAAATAAAAAATTTGGTTAAGTCTTGTAACTGTTTTGGTAGCGATTGAATGTCCTCATTGTCACAGCACAGAAGTGACTAAATTATGGTAAGTCGCCGATAGGCAAACAACGTTATCGCTACCAAAACACCGATTGTCCTTACCGCAATGCACGTTCTGACTCTCAAAGAATCGAACGGAAGCATCTGAGATTAAGAACAAGGATTAAGCGATTAGCTCGTAAGACTATTTGCTTTTCTAAGACAGAGGAAATGCACGATTTAGTTATTGGATTATTCATCAACCGTTATGAGATTGTCTTACCTGTTTAAAAGCAAATAACCGATCTAGAACATGACCCAGAATTCCATCCCGAAGGCAACGCATACTTTCAGCACTTCCATAATTTCCTCGTTTAAAGATTATCAGAGTAGCGATAGACAGGAAACTCCTTGTCTCAACTTTCAGTTGGCGTAGCTTCAGAGTCATTCCAATAATGGGCAATTAGAATGTAGACACTGACCAGAAGAATCCACAGGGGAAAGAACAGAAAGACCCAACCCACCCGATCAATTTGCCTGATTCTGAAAATCATGATTGCTGCCAGCAAATACCCCAAAAGCGCCATCCAACGAGGGATGACTCTAGTACGGATGAAGAGGCTACTGGTTGAAATCATAAACACCCCCGCCATTTTAATCGCGTAAACATACATCAGATCCCGCGAAAAGGTCCAACCCAGTCCGTAAAAGCCAGATGCGATGAAACGTTCGGGTTGGGTTCTAGACAGGAAGAGCATCGTACCCGTTGATGCAGTGGCAATGAACAACATGGCTAGGAAGATCAGCCCACTGCCGAAAAAGACTGTGGCAAAGAACTGGTCTTCATTTTCTCCCAGGTGATCGCGCACCACACCCATAAACCAGAGAAACGCAATACCCGCGAAGGGTACCAGGTTGAATGCCAGAAGTAGGTTGTTCCTATTTGTAGTCAGCCATGCCGTGCCATCCTGCGGATTTTCAGGCAAAGAAATCAGCAGAAGCACCGTCGTGATGACGATCAAAATCGCAAATATAATGCCTGAGATCGCAGCAGCTTTTGGCGGTCTTAAACGGGCGTAGATTTTTAACCTTTCTTGCGCCATAGTGTTTTCTCAGGTAGATGAACTGAAATAAGCCCCACGCTTCAGACAGCTGCTGTTGGTATTGTAGAATCCTTTCCCTGACTTCAGCTTCCAGCTTGTGTAGGGCACTTAGTGAAACTCCTACATGCGGAGCGCAATTGCAACAAATAGATAGCTAAACTCAACGATAACCGAGGGGCCAACACAGAACTATGTAACGTTGCAGAAATGAACTGATGGATTTTATTCTAAAACATTCTATTAGTTTACTCCTGTTAAAGTTTGTTACAATTTCCCTCGCTTTTTGTTTGAAAGAGGTGAGCAACCGATCAGGATTGAACCCAAAGGTGATTTAATTTTTGTGGGAAAATATTCTTTCATATCAGCATCATATTTTCTAGCTCTAATCTGAATAGCAAATCATCTCAGTAACTTTCAAGTTACTCCCGGTATGTTCAGCAATGACTTATCCATGATTAGTCGTGTTGAGGTTGCGCTCAATGCTTTAGACCTAACTTCACAACAGCTAAGTGAGCACGGCTATACTTCTGCACAGGTTATGGTAGCGCTTGCTAGATAAGTACTAGAAGCGCTGCAACTAGATTTCGATCAACATTTTCAGATTGAAAGAACACTCAAACAGCTTATCAAACAATCACTCAATTGAAAGCTTAAAGCTTTTTGGTTTGGAACAGTTTCAGCATGAAGAAAGGAATTCAAAATTGACTACAGCTAAAATCCCTAATAACTTGTTATCTATACTTTTCTCAAGTCTAGTTAAATTACAATCACTGCTGATAACATTAATACTAACTAGTATTGTCGTGTTAGGCTTACTGGGGAAAGTTAGCGGTATCTAGTGTTTTGGCCGCTGGCAACACGCCCAATCTCGCACTTGTCTTCATCGGCTTCCTCATCTTCAACCTCATGATGAATGCTGGTCCCAATTCCACGACATTTCTGTTGTCGGAAGAGGTTTTCCCCACTTCGATCCGAGCTAGTGGTGCTGGCTTTGCTGCTGCCTTTGCCAAAGCTGGAGCTGTATTTGATACGTTTGCCTTGCCAGCTTTGCAAAAATTGTTAGGTGCGCCTACTCTACTGTTGCTGCTATCCCTAAGCTGTTTACTAGCAGCGATCGTGACTTACTTATTTCTAGTTGAGACAAAGGGACGATCGCTTGAAGCTGCCAGCATTGAATAGAGTTAAATGTATGACTAACTTCTCCCAACCCCCTGCTAATTCGGAGCCAGAAGCTAATGAGCAACTAGCTCAAGCTGCTTCACAATTTGCGGGGTTGAGCAACACTGAACTGGCAGTTACCCGTACTGACTTAGCCAGCGATCGTACCGATATGGCTGAGATCCGAACTGACCTTGCCAGAGATCGCAATCGCTTAGCTGCCGAACGTACACTAATGTCATGGATTCGCACCTCACTTTCCATGATTACTTTTGGATTTGGTATCGATCGGTTCTTTGCCTATCTGAAACAAGCGGAAGTGGAAACATCATTCAACCGCATTAGCGAAGAACGGGTCCTTGGTCTCAGTTTAATTACGTTGGGAGTGTTCGCACTCTTGGCATCAGCAATTATTCACTGGCGCCTTCTGAAAAATCTCGAACAACGCCAATTCAGATATCTTCCTACCTGGTCTTTGGGAATTACAGTAGCAATCGTATTAGTGTTCATCGGGCTAGCAAGTTATATACCTCTGATTACACAGGGCATCAATCTCATGGAGATTTTCAATTTAAACAGTCAAATTGTGCAAAATCTTGCCTCCCTCACCGTATTCTCGATCATGCTCGCGCTGGGAATTGAGTTACCCATGCAAAACCTGCTGGATTTTTGGCAGAAACCAGGGTTATTGGGGCGATCGCTCCTCGCTGTTATTGGGTTGCCAGTCATTATGTTGGCATTGACACTTTACGCGCTCGATCTACCAGTCTCCTTTGAAATCACATTAATCTTACTGGTTGCCTCACCGGGTCCTGCACTCCTGACAAGACGGGCTGGTATGGCGGGAGCACGAATGGAATATGTCATTAGTCTTCAGATAACGCTTGCGCTGCTCGCCATTGTTATTACTCCTTTAACGCTACAGCTGTTCAACCTGCTGTTCCCTACGGAGCGTCTCGGCATCAATTTGTTGCAGGTGGCAAAGCAAGTCGGAATCGTGCAGTTTCTGCCTCTTAGCGTTGGATTAGCCATTCGCACCATCTGGAAAGATTTAGCTGACGAGATTAACAGTCTCCTTAAAACAATCGCTAATACACTTTTCATTGTCATGGCACTTCTAATCCTGGTCGTGAGCCTAGATGTTGTTCCAACATTAGGCATAAAGCCACTCATCGTTACGATTGTACTGAGTCTAATGGGACTGACAATCGGGCATCTCCTGGGTATTGGCTTAGCTCCAGATATTCAGTCTGCGATTGCAGTTGCAGTTATTGCCCGTAATGTAGGGTTAGCTATTGCGATCGCCACATTTAACGGACAAGTGAAGGTTGTTCCGATTATCATCGGTGCGCTGATTGTGGGAATTGTGGCTGGAGTACCTTACACAGTGTGGATGAAGCAGAAGATTGCTCAATCCAAAGCAGAATCTCCGATTGATGCTGCCGTTACGTCTTTTCCTTAAATTAAATTGCTGCAAGTGACAATGTGCCTGCTATAGCACCGACTCAGACACCTCCTGAAGATTCCACTTCTGCAACTATGGATTCTGTTGAGACTAAAAGCGGAAAGAGAAACCCACAAAAGGTCCATTCTGATTCACATTTGTAATATTTTTTTGATTTGGAGGGTAGTTATTGAGAAAACGAAAGTAAAAAAGCTTGATTTTCCGTTGACTATTCTCAATGACTTACTTCTCTCCACATCTATGCTACAAAGCACCCTGATTTGTTACGCTACCGATATGCTGCATCACACTATCATCACGGTGGCAAGCCATCATACAGGCGGTACATTTGTCACGTGTCCGCTGTGAACCATTAAACTCAGTAATGTGGCACAGAGGCTGCTCCCAGTTGTGACAGCGATAGAGATTCAGATGCCAGTCCAGGTAAAAGAATTTCCATCCAGCCAGACAGTCGAATTGTTCAGGTTTGCCACGGAGATGGCGCTGCATGTCCTCAATTGAGGCAGTAGGATTCACGACGTGAAAATCACGTTTGAGTGCCTTTATCGCCTCAAAACACTCGTGTAACTCAAGCGCTGTGTAATCTACGAGTGGAGAATCTGAGTAACCAAGAAAAGAAGAGGCTAGTGTTGTGAGTGGATAGGAGAAAGCAACACTATCAAATCCTAGTGACTTGAGGAATGATGGCAACTGCTGGTAATTTTCCACCAATCGACTCATGGCTACGGAGGCAGTAGTACCAACCTGTCGGCGCTGAAAATGGGCGTTAGCATCGCGGATGCGATCGCACACACCCTGAAGTCCTCGATTCTGCTCATGTTTCTCTACCTGAGCTGAATCAATAGAAATAAAAACGTTGACTACCCCTGCATCAGCCATGGCATCAATCCGCTTGGGTGTCAGGAGAGAGCCATTAGTTACGAGCATGGGTGCCATACCGATGCTGGAGGCATGAGCAATCATCTCATTCAGATGAGGATGCAGCATTGGTTCGCCGCCAAAGTAAATCAGGAAGTACACCCCATTCCGATACAGGATTTCCGCTGCCTGCTTGGCCTGCTCTAGAGTGACTGAATGGCGCAAATTCTTTGGGAGACGCTCCACTGCAAAGTTGCAGAACCCGCAATGGGCATTGCACATACTCGTAATGGCGAAATGACATGTAGAAGGACCACCATCAAGCACTCCTTGTAATGCCATTTGCCATAATGAGCGACGTTTGGCTTGTGAAATTGAGCTATTACGATGTGACATAATATTTGGTTCTGGCTCTTTATGGATTCCAGAGGTCTGAAGCTCTCAGGGAAACCTCAAATCTTGCCATTTCATCAGTTTCAAGCTTAAAGCTACCTAGCTTTAACCCATACTCAAAACTGATTCCTTTCTATTGAGTCGCACCATCTCTGCTCTTTCTCTGACTCGTTGTGGGATTTCTGCTGTTTGTTTCATTTGCAGCAGTTCTCGATCTTCTGACGCACTCAATTTCACCTTATAACGGCGCTGGCAAGGCTTATTTGATTCCTCTTTCTCTCAACTCTCCCATTTTAGATATTTTTATGCCGATCTACTTACTTGGTAAGAGTTAAAGGCGAGTATTCCTCATGCAAAGCTCTGAGATCCATCAAGAGCCACTCCCTGTAGTTGGGTATCTTTTGATAAGTGATTCATCCTTCTGAGAAGGTTTTACTCAACATAAACTATCGTTCTCTGCATCCCTTGCAAATTCGCTTTTACGGTTTGCTGCTGCGACGAGGTCAGCGTATTCCAGATTTGGTTGGTTGTATCTTGCAGAATATGAGCAATCCTTTGTTTCTGATTTTCAGCTAAAGGTGGATTCAGAGATTGGACTGCTTCCACAAGAGATTTCCCGCTATTCATTGACTTTCTTAGGTTACTGTATTGTGGCGTAGTCAGAGCCACCTTTAAACGCTTCCTTCTCATCTCCCGGATTCCTTGGATTTCGTTTTTTTGTTCAGGGGTCAAATTAACGCCTGCGAACAGTCTGTCCCGAAACTGCTTTACAGTCATTGCAGTTCCTGCGGAGGAAGTTTGAGCAACGACAGGATGAGTAGTTAGAACTAATCCGGGAAGTAGAGCGGTAAACGCAATACTGCCGGATAACAGAGAGATCCGATTAAACAAAGCTGATTTCATAGTTTATGCTCCTAGAAATACTAAACATGTATTCAGTATTGAGAAAACAAAAGATCGGAGTATCCAGCATTATTCTGATGACGGTTTTGTCGGAGAATATTCTACCATTTTGGGTATATAAGCTACTGTCTTTCAATCAGAGCAGGAAACGTAAATATTTTACATAGTGTATTAGTTCCCTCAAGATTCGGCTTTGTAAGTTAGAAGTCTGCTACCGATTCCTCAACAAGATGGGAGAATTATCTCCTCTATATTTTGCTGAAACGGATGGTAGGGTGGCTCCAGAGTGTCGATAAATGGGACTGAGATGATTTGTTTTTTAGATTAGAACAAAAAAATATGAAGCTGATATGAAAAACATTACAGTAAATTTATTGCATAGGTGTGAGAAGGTTGTGTTGCAAAAACCGTTTTCTGTCCTCAACAACTTTTTGCAACACAACCTTTTGACGGTCGGTGCCGACCCTCAGTCAAGCCTGACTCTATATCTAGCAACTGGTTGAAACATAACCCCAAAGAGGATTGCTAGCCTTCTCAACATTGCCGTCGCCTTCAAAAGATTTGAATACATCGATTAAGTCCTCAATGTTTGTTAATTTAGTAATCGGAATCTCAGACTTGTAAATTCTTAAGTAGGCGAAATCCAATATGGGTAGTTCCGGTATCGGGTGCTTGCGACTCTCTTGCCGCTGGACGATAACGACTGCAATAGTTTTTGGCACAGAGATACGATCCGCCTTTGACCACATGTAAAGCACCATCTCCCGGTTTCTTGGGATCGAAACTTTGCTCTTGGCTGGGTCCGGTAGGGTTTAGCTGATGGGCTTTATAGTTATGACCGACGCTATACCAATCCGACGTCCACTCCCAGACATTGCCAGTCATGTCGTACAGCCCATACCGATTGGGTGGGAAGGAACCCACAGGGGCAATACCGTTATAGCCATCCTCTTTAGTATTAAAAAATGGAAAAATTCCCTGCCAGGTGTTGGCTTTCTTAGCAGAATAGTCATCGCCCCAGGTGAAGGTTTTATTGTTGAGCCCCCCACGTGCCGCATATTCCCATTGCGCTTCCGTAGGCAGTTGCTTTCCTGCCCACTTCGCGTACGCCTCGGCATCCTCATAGGCAATGTGCACCACCGGATAATTATCTCTACCTTTGATATCGCTATCTGGACCGTAGGGATGCCGCCAGTTTGCCCCAGGAACCCAATGCCACCAACTTAGATAAGGCACTTGTTCAGCATCCTCCGCAGGTGGCTGAAACACCAGAGAACCAGGAGCACGTTGGTCATCCGGTAAATTCGGAAACTGTTCCTTTGACAGGGAACGTTCTGCCACCGTTATGTATCCTGTTGCGTTCGCAAATTCAGTGAATTCAGCGTTTGTAATTTCATGCTTGTCAATACAGAAACTAGACACTGAAACGTCTTCCGCCGCTCGCTCTTCCAGGAAACCGGAATCATCTGCTCCCATCTTGAATGTGCCGTCTGAAATCAACACCATCCCGTTTGGACAAGGAGATATATTGGCAGCCGCCTGCGTCTCAGCAGCAGTCCCAAGCAAGCAAATCATCGCAAAAATTGTAATGCTGAAGTGGATCGGAAACACCCTACAGTTATTAATCTTCACCATCATTAGAGCCAGCATAAGTTTTATCAGTTTTCTCGATCGAGGTTGAGATTGCATCCTGCTATCTGAATGCAATCTCAACTGGCTAGCAACTTCGCCTTTTAACTAACTCTGGGGAGGAGTTTGTAATTGCTCCAAAACATCATCAATGGTAAAACTAGCTGCTTTTTGGCGCGGCGGGTACTCCTTGAAGGTTTTCAGGAAATCAGCGACAAATTGCTGAGCTGGCACCATTAGGAAGATATGATTTAAGTACCAATCCCAGTAGGTATTCGAGGTGATAGAGGCTCTTTCGTAAGGATCGGTGCGTAGGTTATAGAGCCACGGTATCCGCGTCTTCACAAACGGCTCACCCCAGAGTGCTAAGGTACCTGGCGCTCGCTGCTGTGCAAAGTGTACCTTCCAGTTGTCATAACGGAGCGCCAGCAGATCGCCGTCATCAGAGAAGTAGAAAAATTCCTTCCGGGGGCTGTGCTCTTCCTGTCCCGTCAGGTAAGGCAGGATGTTATAGCCGTCAAGATGAACCTTGAATTTCTTATTTTCAACCCGGTAGCCATTCAGCAGTTTCTCTTTAATGTCAGTTTCCCCAGCCGCTGCCAACAAGGTCGGCATCCAATCCAGATTTGACACAATCTCGTTAGAAACTGTGCCTGGATTAATATGTCCAGACCAGCGCACCATGAAAGGAACGCGGAAAGCACCCTCCCAACCAGTGTTCTTCTCGCTGCGGAAAGGGGTCATGGCGGCGTCGGGCCAAGAATTCATGTGCGGACCGTTGTCAGTGCCGTAAATGACAATGGTGTTATCAGCAATGCCCAGCTCATCGAGCTTATCGAGAATCTGACCAACGTTTTTGTCATGGTCAATCATGGTGTCGTTATAAAAGGACTGCCAGCGTCCGGCTTGTCCCACACTCTCTGGTTTGGTATGAGTGCGGAAGTGCATGTGGGTGAAGTTCGTCCATATAAAAAACGGTTTGCCCGCTTCAACCTGTTGTTCGATGAACTGGATGGAACGGTTTGCCACATCGTCGTCGATGGTTTCCATGCGTTTTTTGGTCAAAGGACCAGTGTCTTCAATCCGTCCATCAGCAAAGCTGTGAAGAACGCCACGGGGTCCGTACTTCTTGCGGAATTCAGGGTTTTGCGGGTAGTCAGGCAGTTCCGGTTCCTCTTCAGCATTCAGGTGGTAGAGATTGCCGTAGAACTCATCAAAACCATGGTTAGTTGGCAAAAACTCGTCCTTATCCCCCAGGTGATTCTTGCCAAACTGTCCGGTGGTATAACCTAAAGGTTTCAGCAGTTCGGCAATGGTGGGATCTTCCGGTCGCAAGCCAAGATCGGCACCGGGCAATCCCACCTTGCTGAGCCCAGTGCGGAAGACACTCTGACCCGTGATGAAGGCTGAGCGACCAGCGGTACAGCTCTGCTCGGCGTAGTAATCGGTGAAGAGCATTCCCTCCTTGGCAATGCGATCGATATTCGGCGTTTTGTAACCCATCAAACCCTTCGTAAAGATGCTGATGTTACTTTGCCCAATATCATCACCCCAGATAACGACAATATTAGGTTTGCTGAGGGATGTACTAGATGGAGCTGCTCTCTGAAGCGATGGAGTGGTAGCAGGTGGAGTCGAACGTTGAAGGGATGGACTGGTAAAAGTTGATGAGCCAGATTTATCAAGGGCTGAGCGATATTCTTTAACCGATGAGTATGTTGCAGCGAGAGCCTTTCCACCGCTCCATAGACCCAGGATGTTTGATAGCAGAAAAATGCTCGCCAACACCATCATTTTGACAGCGTGGAAAAATCGCGTATGTGATCGCTGAAGTTCATTCTGTATCGCTCGAACAAACTGAACCTCCAGTCCATGTCTTACATCTTTTTTTTGCTGAGGCATAGTAGATAAGTCAAGTTAAGACGTTTACAGAAAGTACCAAAATGGCTCTCGAACTCCAGAAGTGACTCATACTTTTTTCCTTATTATTCCAGTAGACCTGCAAGCCCTTTCCATAGGAAATGGTATGAGGAGGATCAAAAAATCAAAAAATCAGTGCCAAACTCAAACCATTCATCCTCGACTTCATCCCAAGTAACTTCTAGTTCAACCTCAGCTTTCTGCTCAACCTTATCTCCACTAGCTTCTGGCTCAGATCCAGTTTCCTCCTTTGGATCGAGCAGATAATTTTGCATGCAGTCAAAATTGGGACTCGGCATATAGTTCTGCTAGAGTTAGGTCAAATACGTGATAGCCCCATCCTGGCATGTCGAAATAGAGACCTGAGACCAGACTCTCACCAGGGCGTTCATAGACAATTGAACTCATCAAATCCTTGAGATGATAGAGTTTGCCTGCCAAATCGTTGTAAGGTAGAGTGACGTAACACTGGCTCTGATGAGGTGCGTAGTTCACGATCACCAGCAACCGTTTTCGTCCAGGATCTTCCCAGGTAAAGCTGATGAAGGCACTCCAGGTCCAGTTGCCATCCCAGGCAGGAGTGCAGTTGAGGAGTTGCCAGATGCCTTCTCGCAAGACTGGCAGCCGTAGACAGACCAGCAGTTTGAGGTAGAAGGTGTGCAGTTCTTCGTCAATGGGTTCAGCGGGTCCCCGTTGGAGATGCACTGAAATCTTATGTTTGAAGCCGTCTAGCTGCCCCTGGTGCAGGAAGCGCAGACCCGGACTGAGAAAGGTGAGGATGGCGGCAGCACGATGCACATCTGATGGAAAGATGGTGGCAGCGCGAGGTTCGTCGTGATTTTCCAGGAATCGAGCAGACTTGTTCTGATAGTCCAGGTCTGCCCAAAAGTGTTCGCGCACGGGATCGGCGTGTTGTTCACGCAGGCGATCGTAGAGGCGTTTGTCGTAGGTGTAGTCGAACCCTTGTTGTTGTAGGGTCCATTCTAAATCCCAGTAGACTTCTGCCATGAACACAAAGCCGGGATGCTGGTATCGCACTTTTTGGATGGCGGTTTGCCAAAAGGGTTCTGTTGCAATACCCCAGGTGCGGTGGAAGATCTCTGGCAG
>JAFASY010000222.1 GCA_019244235.1 Chroococcidiopsidaceae cyanobacterium CP_BM_ER_R8_30 | reverse complement strand
TCGGGATGTGACAGGTAGTACTCATGGAGATTGATGCTAAACATGCTTAATTGCTCCCCTATTCAACCCTGATGTGATCCTGTTGACCAATCATGATGTGGGCAGGACCTTCTGGGTCGTGGTTTTGATCCGTTCGCCAAGACCACAAAATCCCTACAATCACAGCCCCCATTACCACAGCTATTCCAATCCATATGGGCCAGATAGCACCACTGTTCCTGCCAGTACCACCTTCGTTACCTTCTTTCAAGTTAGTATCCCAGTAGTGAGGCTGCCACTGGTTGAAATCAATTGGTTGGGAGTAAGGTTTTTTCCAAGCTCCCAGGTACTGTAGATAGCTGATTAATTGTTGAATTTCCCTGTCACCTAAGTAGTCGTAGCTAGGCATTAGAGATTCAGGCTGCATTGAACGGGGACTATAAAGGAGTTGCGCAAGATTTTGCCTACCTTTCTCGCTAACATAATCGTTGTCTCGCCCAACATTCGATAAGTCTGGTCCGATTCGTTCTGTACCCATGAAATGGGGATTATCGTATACGTAGTCTTCAGGAATCGAGGGTCGAGTTCCATGTAGATAGCGAGCATCAATCTCTAAAGGTCGTACCTGTTGACTATGGCAATAAACACAACCCTCGCGTCTGTAGATGTTCCGCCCTGCCAACTGTTCTTGTGTATATTGCACCAAGCCTGGTGCAGGTTGGTAGGAACTAGGGTAGAGTCCTGGCAGTGACTCTACTACAGCCAGCGCTAGCAAAAACAGGACTATTGTTCCCAGAAAGACTTCAAATAGCCGATTCATATCATCCCCAGTACGCTGACAAGCATCTAATTTTTCCTGCTCATTTGACTTGACCTCGTGCTGCTGCTGCTTCAGTTCCTTCCGGCAGCATTGCTTCTCTCAGTGCTCTCTCGCGAGTAGAATCTGGATTTTGTAGAAGTGCCCAGATAATGTTCCAGGCAAACAGAAACTGCCCTCCCGCGAGCCCATAACCACTGAAGGTTCGCGCCCAGTAGTAGGGCGATCGCGCCAGCACCGATTGAGCGAAAGGTAGATGAGATGCCCAAACTTGCCCCTCCAAGAAGCCAGCAACTTGAATGGGAATGACATACATCCACAAGCCGATAAAAAATAGCCACCAGTGAGCCGATGTTAGAAAAGGGCTCAGTCGTCGGTTTAAGCCCTTTTCCAGCATAAAATAAATTAACGCAACGATTGCGGGAGTTGTAAATCCAGCAAAACTTAAATGCGCGTGGGCAATCTTAAAGTCGCTGAATTGCTGGTTAGCATTAAAGTACTCATAAGCCTCTACTGAAACTTCATAGGAAGACAAGAAGTAGCTGATTCCTGCTAGTGCGGCAAAGCGTAGGGGCACACTATTTAAGAGTTCGTGCCACCTCCCCCAAAACGTGCCAAACCAGGTAATATTTATGGCTAACACAGGCAATGCCCAGCCCAAAGTAAAGAGAATTCCTAACATGGGCCACAATTCTGGAACTGGAGCATATACTAGACGTCGACCACCAGTCCAGACGTAGAACGCAGCAAATAGCCAAAAGGACCATAGAGCCAGCTGATGCCAGAACAGCTTTTTATTTAAGTATTTGGGAATCACGTAGTATAAAATCCCTACACCACCACCGATTAGCCACAATCCTACGAAGGCTTCAGCGTAGAACCAGTTAATTGAAGCATCCTCTGCTCCGTAGTAAGTCGGGAAGTTGCCAGAGATATAACTAATGTCAAAGCCTACGAATCCTAGAATCACATACCATACGGTCACATACAGCTTTTCATGCTGCCGCTTTAACAGGGTTAATAGGAGACAGACCGCCACAACGTTAATGCAAAATAGCACCCCAATGTTGAGTGGTATGATCCATTCTTCATACTCTTTTCCCTTTGTAAATCCCCACATCAATAGAAAAATGCTAGCACCAACGATGAGGTTATAGAGCAAGCCCATCAACACTGCTAACTCCCCCAAGTAGAGCCGCCGTTCTGCTAAGCGTGGGATCATGTAAAGGGCTGCTCCAGTCACTCCCATTGTCAGCCAGCCGAATATGATGGTGTTGACATGAGCTGGACGCAAACGCCCAAAGGATAATACATCCACGCCGCCCAGAAGATGGGGAAAAATCAGCTTAATCGCTTCAATCATCCCTAAAGCCATGCCGACGAGCGACCAGAGGACGGCCGAGAAGAGCCATGTACAAGCTGCTAGATCCTGTACTTGTTCTGGGGGGAGACCACCAAACCGCCGATTCAGCCAAATTGCCAAACTTGATAGTGCGCGTGGCGAACTATCTTGCATTTTTATACTCCTAAAATAGGCTATCTAGAACCTCAGGTTATTGTAAAAGGCTTTGTTTAAAACGATCAGATCAAATTGACACATATCAATCTATCTAAAGATTGAATCACATTGAAAGCGTGAAACTTGTTTCCAATGCCTCTAATAAGGATTTATTTATAAAAAACTCACATAAAAATGAATCCTAGATGAATTTTTTTTATTCCACAAGGACGAAATGACTAATCCTACATTCAGTGAGGAAACAATTGTCTTAGCACCGTGACACTAACGACGTCGGCGCGAGATTTCTAATTCAAGAATACAAGCCATCAGCCATGCTATCCCTGCTGCATATCCAGCTGCTACATCGCTAGGCCAGTGAACGCCTAGATAAAGACGACTGAAACCAATCGCTAGAATCAATAAAATGCTGAAACTGAAAATTGGTACTCGCCAGCGGTAAAAGCGATTTGATAGTAAGTAGGCACTAAGACCATACACAACCAATGACATCATGGCATGACCACTGGGAAAGCTGAATTGGGTGACAGAAATTACATGCTCCCAAATTGGTGGCCGTGCCCTCCGAAACAGCTCTTTAAGCAAATAATTTAATCCTAAAGAACCTACTGCTCCAATCGCCAGCGCGATTGCTTCTGGACGATGACGCTTTAAGAATAGCCATATTCCTAAACTTAAAGTCACAATTAGTAAAGCCGATGGCTGACCAAGTGCTGTGACACCGATCATCACCTGATTCAGTAGTGGAGTATGCAGATGCCTAAGAATTAATAAAGTAGAGCGATCAAAGGCTTGAGTTTCTTTCTCCAAAACTTCATTAGCAATCTTAGCAAATAGCCATACAGTAAAGGCAGCAACTAAGAAACCACCAACTCTAAGATTGAGAAATAGCGATAAAAAGTCCCATATCTTATGTATGATACGGGAAAGGCGAAATTTCATTTGATATAACATATCCCTTGTTAGTCATATTAACCTAAAATTTTTGTAATAAGACCCAAATCTTAAAAAGAAACACGAAAAGCCTACTTTTTTTTAATCAGCTTCTGAAGCCCTTGATTACAAAATTTTTATAAAAATGAATTTCAAATGAATTTTTTTTATTCCACAAGAACTAAATGATTAATCTTACATTAGGGAGAAGCATTCGTCTTGCTACCTGAGTAAGGTGATAGCAAGAAGGTTAAAGACTGCTCTAGATAACGAGATAACGAGTCAGGAAACATCCAAAAGAAGCCAGCCAGCTTTCATCTAATATCTTGGTAAGAACAAGCACCATTAGGTTCTTAGCTTTTAAGTATAATCTCACCTGTGATTCAGAACGCTAGGACTGAGATTTACTCATAGTATGCCAATGAGTAAATAGATGGTTAATAGAAGTCCAAGATTACAATTTTTTCAAGATTTTTAGCTGGTACAAAAATTAACAAGGACTCACAAAAAGGAAGGAGATATTAATTATGAAACACTCTAATTTTTTCCAAGTCTTTGGTGCTAGCACATTAGGCTTGACTTTAGCCATTCTACCTGCTTATCTACCCGCTTCGGCTCAAACTACAGGGAATACTAATGGAGCAGCTAATACTGCTCCTGGCGCTCCTGGAATACCTAATACAGCTCCTGGAACAGCGAGTACCGCTCCTGGGGCAACTGGGACAACTACTGGAACAGCTAACACAGCTCCTGGGGCAACTGGGACAACTACTGGTACTGGAACTGGTGCCTATACCGATGGTGGCGCTGGTTATGCCAACGGCGGCGGTGGCGGTGGCGGTTACTGGGGTTTAATTGGCTTACTTGGCTTACTTGGTCTGGTCAACGTTGGTCGTGGCAGGCGCCAAGCAGTCGTAAGCAATGAATCTGAAACTAGGTATTAATGGGACTGGAAAATCATGAGTACTTTTCCGGACCTAGCAGAGCTAGGGTATCAGATAGTCAAAGAACTCGGTCATAACCGAGCTGGGGGTCGAGTGACATACCTAGCTCATCGAACCGCTAGTCAGCCACCTGTAGTAATTAAGCAGTTTCAATTTGCTCATTCTGACTCTAACTGGTCAGAGTACGAAGCTATCCAACGAGAAGTTCAACTGCTGCAACAATTAGATCACCCCAGCATTCCCCACTATGTTGATTCATTTGAGACGCCATCTGGCTTTTGTTTAGTGCAGGAGTATAAACCAGCAGAATCCTTAGTTTTCTACTATCACTGGAGTGTAGAGGAAGTCAAGCGAATTGCAATAGCACTCTTAGAAGCTTTAGTTTATCTGCAATCAGCTTGTCCCCCGATCATCCATCGAGATATTAAACCCGAACACATCTTAGTCGAGCGTCAGGGGGAACTCAAGGTCTACCTTGTGGATTTTGGTTTTGCCCACAGAGGAGGTGGAGAAGTTGCTGTCAGTAGCGTTGTCAAGGGCACGTTGGGCTTTATGCCACCAGAGCAACTGTTCAATCGTCAATTAACGCTAGCCTCTGACCTCTATAGTCTAGGTGCGACGTTGATCTGCTTATTGACAAAGACAAAATCGACCCAAATCGGTAACTTGATTGATTCGGCATATCGCCTTAACTTCAGACGGTTGGTGCCTCATTTGAATTCACAGTTTATTGAATGGCTGCAAAGGATGGTCGCGCCCAGCCTTAAATATCGCTTCGACAGTGCTGCTGCTGCACTCGAAGCGCTTAAGCCCATTCCTGTTGTCGGCAAGACTCCAAAACTCAGTCTGACTCTTCCCTGCCTCGGATTAGCTGCCCTCAGTTGTCTTGCTTGGGTTAACACAACTCTAAAGCCTTATTCCCAAACTCAAAGTCCCGCAGCCATTGCATCTGCTACAGCTCCCATAAGCCGATTGCTGAAAACTCACCAATGTCCGGGATGTGATTTGAGAGGGGCGAACCTAGAAAATGCCAACCTGAAGAACGCGAACCTAACAGGAGCGAATCTAGAAAACGCTCAGCTCACAGGAGCCGACCTGTCAGGTGCTCACCTGACAGGAGGAGTGAATCTAGGAAATGCTACTCTCACAGGAGCCAACTTGGAAAATGCTAACCTAACTGGTGCCAGCCTCTGGGAAGCCTCCCTTGGAGGGGCTGACCTAAGAGGTGCTAACCTTACAGGGGCTGACCTAAAAGATGCTAACCTAGAAGGAATAGGCACCAACTTAGAGAGAACAAATCTTGAGGGTGCTAATCTAGGAGATGCCAATCTAGGAGATGTTAACCTCTGGTCTGCCAACCTCACAGGTGCCAATCTAGAGGGTACTAACCTAGACTTTGCCAACCTAGCGGCCACTCAGCTAACTGGTGCCAATTTCATAGGGGCTGACATCATGGGTACTAATTTTATTGGTGCCACAATGCCTGACGGCTCAATTTTTAATAACCCAACGTAAGCTGTCATAACTGACGACTTGAAGAAGTGGGACCATCGCCATCGCTACTAGAGTGGCGACATGTGAAGTTATCGTTTCTATGAACCGTTCTGCCTGTCTAATTTTTAATCCGGCTGCTGGTCAAAACGACCCAGACCAAGATTTGGCAACTATCCGAGAGCTTTTAGAGCCGTATATCGACTTGGAGATCCGGCTGACGACACCAGAAGTTGATGCAGATGCGATCGCCACTGAAGCACATGCCCAAGGAGTGGATACAATCATTGTGGCAGGTGGAGATGGTACCCTATCGGCTACAGCCACTGCCTTGGTAGGGACAAACATCCCCATTGGTGTGATTCCACGCGGCACGGCCAACGCCTTAGCTTCTGCATTGGGACTACCGGATCAGATTGAAGCTGCATGCCAGACGATTGTGGGTGGAGCTACACGAGTCATCGATACAGCTCAGTGCAACGGTTTACCAATGGTCTTGTTGGCAGGAATTGGATTTGAGGCAGAAACAATAGCAAGGGCTAGTCGCAAGGCAAAAGATCACTTTGGGGTGTTGGCATATTTATTGGCCGGGATTCAAGAGTGGCGAAGTTTCTCAAGTTTTACAGCTGAGATTCAAACCGAAGACAAAGTGATTCATGTGACGGCTTCTGCTTTAACAGTGGCAAACGCTGCCCCACCCACATCATTTCTAGCTCAAGGTCCTGCGGGGGTGATTTTTGATGATGGGTTGCTAGATTTAACTGTGGTAGCACCCGCTAGTCGGATGAGGGCAGTCACCGCCGCTTACCACTTACTGCGTAGCGCTATGAATCACAGTACCGCTACTGACCGAGATGACATTGGATATCTCCGAGCCAGGGAGATGACCATCCGCACCGACCCTCCACAGAAGGTGGTTCTTGACGGGGAAATTATTGGGACTACGCCTATCAAGGTGGAGTGCATACCTGGAGGGTTAACCATCTTTGTGCCACAAGAAGCCGCCCCCGCTGCTCCGATTGAAAAGTTGGAAGGACTTCCGGACTTAACAATTGAGTCTAAGTCAAAAAAACTGACTGACAATGCAACTGAAACCGGGTAATAAGGGGCTAGTCAATTCATCCTGCTGATATAGAGTGACCACAAGCTTTAAGACTCCTTGCTGTCGCCGATACACTTCTACTTTTTGCTCTTGCCAGCTCACGATCCAGTATTCATGAACCCCCTGAGCAGAATAAAGTTTCAACTTAGCTTGGCGATCGCGTTTCTCATTTTTGTCACCGGGAGACAGCACTTCTACGATTAACTCTGGTGCATCTATTAAATGCCCAGCCTCATCCAAAAGGCATTCCAACCGTTTGTTACTTGCCCAAACGATATCGGGAATCACATTGTCCGCCTCTGAAAAGATAATTCCAGGTGTGATGGCAGGTCTACCCAAACCACTTCCATCTGACCAAAGCTATAGTGCAGTTCCAATCCTAACGCAGACTTCCTGATGCTTCCAGTGGAGTGTCCTTGTCACAAATAGTTCTCCGTCAATAATTTCGTAGCGATTGACGCGATCGCCCTCAAAAATTCCCAGATCAGCTGTTGTCCAGCGGACTGGATTCGTTGGAGTTGACTGCATAAAACCCTTACCACTACTGTTCTTCGATCATAAGTTACTCGTTACCTGAGTGCGTTACCGCCACCCCTACCAGCAGCATTAGCAGCCTGAACGTGATGCGGCTGGACTGTTCCCGCATGACCTGCATGTGCTAATGAAACGGCAACGTTAATGACACCTAAGTGTGAAAAGGCTTGGGGAAAGTTACCAAGATGCGCTCCTGACTCAGGGTCAATTTCTTCCGCGAATAATCCTAAAGGAGTGCTGCGTGCTAGCATCTGCTCAAACCAGACGCAGGCTTCTGCTGCCCTTCCCGCTAAGATAAGTGCATTGATCAGCCAGAAAGTACAGAGGACGAAGGATGCTTCCTTGCCGCTCACCCCTTCTGGCGCATCATGGTATCGGTAACACAGCCCGTTGGAAACTAGGTGCTTAATCGTAGCATCAATGGTTGACACCATACGGGGGTCAGTTCCATCAATAAAGCCAACAATAGGCAGCAGCAAATTAGAGGCATCGAGAGTTTCATCCTCATAAGATTGCTTGAAAGCACCAAGTTTTTCGCTCCACCCTTTCTCAAGCACTTCGGTGCGGACTGAAGTGCGTTCCTGTCGCCAGCGGTCAATGTCGCCTGCTAAATCAAGTGACTCAGCCATGTCAATGCCGCAGTCTAGTGCCACCCATAGCATGACCTTGCCGTAGACGAAGTTCCGCTGACCCCCTCGCACTTCCCAAATTCCGTTATCTGGCTCGTGCCAATGAGCGGCAACCCAATCTAGCAATGGGTGAATATGTTCCCAGATCTCGGTTGGATTGTACTTCCCGGTTTTCCAAGCGAAATGTAACGTGCTGAGTACTTCACCATAGACATCGAGCTGAACTTGCTTGGCAGCGTCGTTGCCCTTACGAACTGGCTGTGAGTTACAGTATCCCCGCAAATGGTCTAAGTTTTGTTCCGCAAGCCGCCCATCTGCTGTAATCGGATAGAGAATTTTGATCCCGGTGCCTTCCACCTTGACAGTACGCGCAATCCAGTCAAAGAAAGGATGCTCGTCGTCCAGATAACCTGCTAGGAGCAGCGCATAGAGCGTAAACGACGAGTCACGAATCCAGGTGAAGCGATAATCCCAGTTCCTCTCTCCACCGATCACCTCTGGTAGTGAGGTGGTAGGCGCAGCAACAATTGCTCCTGAGGGAGCATATGTCATTAATTCCAGAGCCAGCGCACTGCGGACAACGGCATCGCGATAGGGTCCTTGGTAAGTACATTTACTAGCCCAGCGTTGCCAGAAGGCAACTGTTGATGACAGAGCATCAACAGGAGTAGAGTAAGGTAGTTGTACATCCTCCTGAGTTGACAGTGTGAAAGCTGCTTGCTCCCCAGCTTGAAGGGTAATGTGGCATGTGAGTGTATTGGTTTTCGTGTCAACATGCCATTCCGCAGGACCAGTTACCGTGAATCGACCAAACTCCACTTCTTTGCCAGAAATGACAAACTGAGGGATAGCCCGTGCGTAGTCGGGGCGAGGAGTGCAGGTGCTAACGATCTCTACAGTTCCCTCAACACCCTCGATGATTCGGATCAACCTACCAGGTGCAGCACGGCGTTGTTGTTGCTCGTTGCCGCTAATATCCATAAAATCGAGCAGCGAGATTTGTCCATCTGCACAGGTAAAGATGGTTTTTAGAACGTTAGTTTCATCAACATATTGATGAGTTGTCTCATAAGGTGTGGTTGGTTCAATACTCCAGCTCCCGCCGCGTTCAAGATCTAAAATCCGGGCAAACACAGAGGGAGAATCGAAGCGAGGCAAGCAAAGCCAGTCGATAGAACCGCGACGACTAACGAGGGCTGCTGTATGGCAATTACCAATGATCCCATAATCTTCGAGTGGCGGAAAGGACGGGGTAGGAGATACGGAATCGCTCTTATGGTGGGATTTAGTCGTCATTGTCATCTTTTGCCTTACACAACAACCGGATACGCAATTTATTATTGCCTAAATTATTTAAATAGGTTTTAGCAACCCACATTTTAAACACGACGTCTCATATTGCCTGGGACAAGTCCGTATTTTAGGAATTTGGAAGCCAAACCCCTTCTTCCTAATGAAGGAGCGATTATTTCTAACTAAATAGATACTAGAATTTCACATTTGTTTCATTATCATATGAATTTTTGATCTCGTTTTTTAGTTGTTTGAAAGCTAAAACCTTTTTATTATTAAGCTATTGTGGCTATATTCTTTAAACAGATTTTCATTATTTAATATTGGCTAGGCTACCCGCAAGTTACAAAAGTATGACGTTTGCAATTGATGCTGTTTTACTTTGGTAGCAACCATTAACTAGAATGTACAAGCTAGGTTAATTCTTGTCTGCAAACTGTTTAATAAATGCCGTGTTTGTAGTTACCTTAACTCAAAGTTTTAATAATGCCAGATGGACTTATTGTTAATTTAGTCCTTAGGATAGGTTTCTATTTCCCCAAATAGCAATTAGGCTATTCATAGATTGAATCATGGCACTCTTATAAGCCTTGAACAAATAGAAACTAAACGTTCTCTAGCTCATTCAGCGCTTTTTAAGAGGTCATTGAGAAGCAAAGATTAACAGACACATTGCGATCTTGTCTTAAGCGCAGCCAAGAAGCTGCCAAGGCACGGAACGTTGAGCTGTACAACTAAGGAGAAACTATTCCTATGCAGAATACAGAAGCGCAAAAAGGTACTGCATCGCAATCAAGCGAATCTCATGACAATCCTACACCGCCGACCATTGAATACTGGCATGCCTGGACTGACGGAGACGGCGTAAGCCACCAGTCTCGTTGCCAGATCCATGACTTCACTTTGAAAGGTGTATCACCATCTGTCTCCCCACAGTGGATAGATAAGATGCAGCAGGCTGGTGCTAGTGTTACCTTTACTGTGATGCCCGTGGGATGGAAAGGAAACTGGCATGAGAACCCTAAGCCCCAATGGATCATCCCATTGTCGGGTCGCTGGTTTGTGGAGACGATGGACGGGCAACGAGTGGAGATGGGTCCTGGTGAGGTCTCATTCGGAGAAGACCAGGGCACAAAAGAGGATGCGCAGGGCCATAAAGGTCATCTTTCTGGGACATTAGGCGATGAGCCAGCTGTTCTCATGATGGTGCAATTTGAGGAGAGCCCGACCAAGGGGCAACCCTGTCGATTCAAGTAACGTTAGAGCTTCAGAGGGGTCAGGAGTCAGAGGTCAGGGAAAGACAGTGGTTTATAGATAATTGTTTTCCCCTGAGTCCAGCAATCCTGACCCCTTCTTCATTAGCTCATTGCCAACGTTTAGCTAGATGCTCACCAACACGCAAGGCATTCGCCATAATCGTCAGGGTTGGATTAACGCCTGAGTTAGAGGGGAAGAAGCTACTGTCAACGACGTAAAGGTTATCCACATCATGGGTGCGGCAGTTGAGATCTAGCACCGAGGTTTGCGGATCTCTGCCAAAGCGGCAACCACCACATTGATGTGCGACTTCTGCTAGGTGCTTCCGAGCACGTGGATAGATGCCGAAGGGGATAACATGCATTGACTTGCGCCGCAAAGATTTCAATACCGATGTCCAACGGTGAACTAGGCGCTCGGCAGCCTCGGTGTTATTGGGAGTGTAATCGAGATACACTTTGTCACCAATAACACGAACGCGATTGTTGGGATCTGGCAAGTCCTCAGTTTGCAGCCACCATCCTACAGAACGCTCCGCTACTAGATGGAGTTCAAAGCCCGGAACCAGTTTGAGATAGGGTGCTATCATTGAGGGTGCTTCTGCTGGAATCATGTGGGATAGCACATTTCCAGTGTTTTGTACCATTCCCATAGGGTAGGGAAAATCTGGTTCTCCCCAGTAGAAATCGTTGACCGCGATTGTCTTTTGAAACGTTGCTTGATTGGGCTCAAGACCCAAGGCTAAGAGGGCAATTAACTGTTGCTTCATGTAATTGCGACCCACCTGGTCGGAACTATTCCCCAGCCCGTTAGGATGTTTGTCATTAGCAGAGCGCAACAGCAGAGCAGCAGAGTTAACAGCGCCACAGGCGATCGCAACAATATCAGCACTAAAGTGATGCAACTCACCGTTGACATCAACCTCAACCGCAGTCACCTCTTTTCCAGACGCGCTTGTATGCAGCTTGAGAGCTTTAGCATTCGTGAGCAGCGTTAGGTTAGGGTAAGCGTCAAGAGCGGGACGCATTGCATTCACCTCAGCATCGCCTTTGGCTTGAACTAAACAGGGATAGCCGTCAAAGGTATTGCAACGAATGCAGGGACTTTTTGTGCGATCGGTCTCGTTTAGCCTCATTGCCAACGGCAGATGGAACGGGTAGTAGCCTATTTCGCGAATCCCATCGGCGATTTCCTGCATATCTTTTTCATGACTCACTGGAGGATGAGGATAGGGCGCACTGTAAGGCGGTTCAGTTGGGTCTTTACCTCGCTCTCCATGTACGTCATATAGATGCTCCGCCTGAGTGTAATATGGCTCGAAGTCTGAGTACTTCAGGTCCCATGCCGGAGAAATGCCGCCTTTATGGATCACCCGCTCAAAATCTCGCTCTCGTAGACGAGTCAATGCTGCGCCATACAGTTTGGTATTGCCACCTACCCAGTAGCCTGTCTGTGGTCGAAACGCCTCGTCGTTTTTGTCGTACCAGTGTTCTTGAGTGTAATACCGTTCCTTCTGGTAAACTTCTAGGGCATCCCAGTTAGCTTTTTCTCTGGGGAGAAAGTCACCTCGCTCTAAAACGAGAATCTTTTTCCCTGTCGGTGCTAGTCGATACGCCAGCGTTCCTCCCCCGGCTCCTGTACCAACAATGATGAAGTCGTAATGTTCAGTGCTTTTCATTATTCAAAAGTAAAAAATTTTAGCGAACAGGAATTAATTTTCTTCCTTCCATTTAGATGCTAATTTTTTGAGCAAAGGTTGAGCTGTTTGTCAATTTAGCAATTCCAAGAGGTTCTGATTGTAGACTATACATGCTCAAACTAGAGCTTCAAACCCAATGAGGGCATCTACCAAATGGATTGGGTTACGTTCCCATCTAAAGCAAGGATTAGATTTCATCCCAATTTTATTTTTATAGTCCTTGTAAGCTTGCCTTAGTGTTTGCTGAAGACTTTGTTCTTTAAACCCTTAATCAATCATTGGTCATCAACATCATTGCGTGTCCGTTGGGATCTTTAACTAGGCAAGCTTGACGGTAAGGGCATGAGCTATCTGTGAACTGTACGATTTGCGGCGAGATAAACTGCACTCCGTTCTGTTGCAACTTAGCTACTGCTTGCTCAATATCATCGACAACTAGCTCAACTTGCATATGCGCAATATCGCAGCTTTTCCATTCAGTTGGTATTGGACGACCATTGGCAGGAGCAATATAATCTAACAGTTCAATGCCTAGACTGACAGCATGTGCTGGCTGCAGGCTTGTCACTTGGACTTTGGCTTCTGGTAAACCATCGAGGTGAGCTTGCGTTTCACCATGGTTGAGACTGCTTTTCTCAACTTTCATTCCCAGGAAGTCGCGGTAAAACCGTAGGCTCTGCTCCGTGTCAGCAATGGTGATTGCGCTATGATCGATTCCCAGAAACAAGTGCTCGGTGTGCTGATGCCACTTATCTTTTCCTTGACCAGGAGGGAACCAAATTAGCTCTAAATCGTGCCCATCTGGGTCTTTGAACTTGAAGGCTCGGATGCCAGGGGATGCCTTATCGCCGGATGGAAGTGTTTGTGGCTCAACAGAAATGGAATCAAATGGAAACGAACGTAGATGAGCATAGGCGCGGTCCATATCACTGACGACAATCGCCATATGTTGAAACCACAGATCATTACTTTGCGAATCGCTAGGAATAGGTTTTCCCTCTATGTTGAGATATTGCATCAGCTCGATTAATTCTTCTCCCAACTGCAAGGTAACAATGCGAATTTTTGCTCCAATGACGCCTTCAAGGTTGTTGTAGTTCTGTCCTTCAACAGTGATATCTGAAACAAATTCAAATGAGAGTGCTTGTTCATAGAAAGCTCTGGAGTGAGCAATGTCTGTCACTGTTAATCCAACAGCTCGAATTCTGTTCACCTGTATATTGGAACGATCTGATTTATTCATAAGTAACGGTCCTCGACGGGAAGTATGAGATCTCATGAACTGCTTGGAGCTGAGTAGCCTGCTACAAGTGGCAATGTGAACAGTTCATGGACAGATGTTGAGCAAAAAAGAAGCTTTCCAAGCTGCAATGTCACTATTTATTTAAGGTCTAAGAGCAGCTACCGTTGTCAGATTACGAATCGTCAGAATCTAGCTCATCTATCAGGCGGACGATTTCCTGAAGTTACGTTGCTATACTAGTTGAGACTATTTTGTTGTAAATTATACAAAGTTAGATCCTCATAGCTTTTAGGGTAGACAGTTATGAATCCCAAACTGAGCTGGCAAAGGGCGCGCTGCCGGAGCTGCCTCCGGTGCCGAACGGGCTTGAGTCGAACTCAAGCCCGCAAGCGGCACTGCATTCCGCAGCAGAACGTTGAGTTTGTCAACACTGGATTCTGGTAAGTTCTAGCAATAACAAATGAACCTCTCAACCATTATTTTGCTGGCTTTGGGTTTAGGAATTTGTTTTGGGGCGACGTTACATGAAGTGTTGCCTACCTGGGTTTCACCATTGGACCACTACTGTTTAACTCCCCTAGGACAGGCTTTTCTGCGCTTGATTCAGTTTGTGGTAGTGCCTATTGTCTTTTCCTCCCTAATTATGGGACTGACACAAGTGCAAAATGCAGCGCGAGTCGGGCGTTACACAGTAAAATTGCTCGTTACTTACCTATTAACTAGTGCGATCGCCGTGGGATTAGGAATGGCAATAGCAGCTGTGCTGCGTCCAGGGGTTGGGATAGAAGGACTAGCGTTAAAGCCAGTTGCAGAAGTTTCGCCAGCTCCAAACCTAATTGATTGGCTCGTACAGTTGATTCCTGTCAATCCATTGGAAGCGCTAGCGAGTGGAAATTTATTACAAACCATTTTAGCTGGAGTATTAATCGGCATCGGGATGCAACAAGCTGGTGAGAAAGCAAAACCTTTCATGACATTTGTTGAAAGTATTTATGCCATTAGTGAAAAAATTTTATTTCTGATTCTGTATCTAGCTCCAGTAGGCGTTTTCGCACTGATAAGTTCCGTCCTTGCCGTACAAGGATTTTCCATTCTTACGCGATTGCTCTCTTACATGAGCGGTGTGGTTTTGGCAATTGGGTTAATGGTGGCAATCTATGGCTTGCTATTGGGGTTAGTCAAAGGGAAACCAATCCACTTTTTCCGTAGCTTCTTTCCCAGTATTTCCCTCTCGTTTGGAACTGCTAGTTCGAATGCTGCGCTTCCGGTGGCGCTAAATAACGCCCAGAACTATGGGTTATCTCCGACAATTGCAAGTTTTGCCATTCCACTTGGGACTGCCTTAAAACGAGATGGTATGGCGATTGGTCAAGGTGTTAATGCGCTGTTTGTGGCACAACTATACGATGTACCGATGACGTCTAGTTTGCTGTCTGCGATCGCGCTCTCGTCGTTGCTCGTTTCCTACAGTACCGCTGGGGTTCCAGGAGCAGGAATTGTGATGATGACAACAGTGCTTACGGCTGCGGGGTTACCTTTAGAAGGGGTTGCAATCTTAGCAGGAGTCGATCGATTGATGGATAGTTTCCACACGATTTTGAACGTGATTGGTAATGTGGCAAATGCTGCTATCCTGGAGCGTTGGGAACCGTCTGAAAAAGAGACAACAACCTCTAAACCATTGCGGTTGGAGGAGGTTTAAGGTAAACATACCAAAACTAATAGAGACAACACATCTCCCTATTTGGTAAATTTCTCATTTTGTAGTTGCTCGTAGTTCGCTGCTATTAATGCTTCTGCTGATTGGTAATCTAACAGTCTAGAAAAGAAATATCCTTTAAATTATAATCTATAACGTTATACTTTATTAAGTATCACGTTATAAGATATAGTTAAAGCATCACTTGGAACGTTACTATGGCTATAGGAGATGTACATGCAGACTTTGATGAAGGTAGAAAGAAGAAAGGTTATACCTGTGCCGGGACTGGGAGAGCGGATTAAGGCAGCAAGAGAAGCCGATCGCCGCTCACTCAGGGAGATTTGCTCGGCGGCAGGTATGTCAACGATGAACTGGTATCGAATTGAGAATGAGGAGCAAACACTACCAGAAGAGACGCTTAGAAAAATTGAGAGAGTACTTGGCGTCGATTTCGGAGTGAGATTTGATGAAGGCGATCGCGCCTTCACTGTTGGTGGTGTGTGATGACCAATAACGGCAGTAGCGATCAACTTGACCTTAAACAAGTAGCGGCACTACTTCAGCAGTCTATTGTTGCTAGCAACGAGCGGATGACGAAGCTAGAGCAGTCAATGGTGAAGAGTGACGAGCGATTAACTCGAATTGAGCAGGTTGTTGAGAGCAACAATCGCTTTCTTGAGGCGTTTGGTCAAAGCGTCAAAAAATTTACTGACACTGCCACAGTTTTGAATCAGCGCCTTGATGGGGTGATTGCTTCGGCTAACTCCGACAGGCTTGAAACCAATACCCGGCTCTCTCGCATTGAAAACAAGGTCAATCAGATCTTGGAAGGCATAGACCAGAATCAGCGAGGCAGTCAGCTTGAGGGTGGCGACGACCTACCAGTATAAATAGAAATTTAACTAGGTCTTACACTTACTGATCACCGTGCTTAACCAATGATTTTCAAATTGCGTCCTCACATACAACTTTCGTCTAACGGTGAAGTTGTGCGGCGGTAGATAACCTCAAATTCCCACCGATAACCTCCTTCTGTCCGTACCGACGCAGTGTTAGCCTGCATCATCGTGCGAGTTTAGATCCTGCAAGAGCAGCCTCAACTCTCTTTTGAACTTCTTCGTATTCTTTCAAAATACCAGCTTCCATGCTACTGTCAGCAGCTTCTATGGGGGCTTTAAGGATTTTAGCCCGTTCCTCAAGCAACAGATTCTTTAAGAAATCAACAGTTATAAGCTAACGCCTAGCATAAGCTGGGGACTGATCAGCTGCGGCTGAATTCCTGCGATCGCACGCAGACTACGATTACAGCCAATGTTTTTCTTTCCTGGCTGGATAACCCTGAGTCTCCCATGTAGGCAGTTAACGAACAGTGGCAGCAATTGCAATTTCTGCTCGCTCCGCCTGACCACCAAAAAACTTATCGCTTGATAAAATTTGTCATAAGTTGGCGGCTAAAATAGAAGACTCGACTAGTGATACTTTGTCACAACTACTGAACACAATTGGAGTTTAGAGTTTTTAGAATCGCGCCCCAGTCAGTGTCAACGATGAAACACACCCTTTCAGTTCTAGTAGAAGACGAAGCGGGCGTTCTCACCCGCATTGCTGGTCTATTTGCCCGACGAGGCTTCAACATCGAGAGCCTAGCTGTTGGTCCAGCTGAGCAGGGAGGAATCTCTCGCATCACAATGGTTGTACCAGGAGATGACCGCATCATTGAACAACTCACCAAACAGCTTTATAAGCTAGTCAATGTCCTTAAGGTGCAGGATATTACCGAAATTCCCTGTGTAGAGCGAGAATTGATGCTGCTGAAGGTCAATGCCACTAGCTCCACACGCTCAGAAATTATTGAACTCGCTCAGATTTTTCGAGCGCGGGTTGTTGACGTTGCAGAAGATTCCCTAACTCTGGAAGTGGTGGGAGATCCAGGCAAGATGGTGGCAATTGTGCAAGTGTTACAGAAGTTCGGGCTGCGCGAGGTTGCCCGCACTGGTAAGGTTGCCCTCACTCGCGAATCCGGAGTCAATACCGAGTTGCTCAAATCTTTAGAAGCCAAGGTTTGATTTTATGTTCACCGTCCCAGCCAGCTCAAAATTCTCACTTTACCTAACTTATTCTGCGCCACTTGGCGATTTGAGATTGCTGCTTGGAAGTCCGGCTTGAGCGCTAGTGCTTGGTCAAAAGAAGCAAGTGCTTCTGCGTACCGTTCCAGGTGATTAAGTGCTATTCCGCGCTCAGCCCAAGCTTCAGGGTTATCTAGTTTAACTTCAATCGATTGGTCACAAGCTGCGAGTGCCTCTTCACACCTTCCTAAGTGATTGAGCGCTACCCCAATCGCAGTCCAAGCTTCAGGGTAATTTTGCTGTAGGTGAACCGCTCGGTCACAAGCCGCTAGCGCTTCTTTGTACTGCTCTAAGTTATTTAACACTACACCACGGCCATACCAAGCTTTGGGATCATCCTGTTTGATCTCAATTGCTCGCTTGAACGCAATAAGTGCTTCTCTGTGTCGTCCTAATTTCTCTAGTATCCAGCCGCGATTTGTCCAACATTGTGAGTCATGCGGTTGGAATTGGATTGCTTTGTCAAAAGAGACAAGTGCCCCTTTATACTGCCCCATTTTCTCTAGCAGTGTGCCGCGGCTGATCCAGGCTTCTGGGTAATCCAGTTTAATTTGAAGTGCTTGGTTATAGCTTGCGATCGCATCTTCGTATCGTCCCAAATTCTCCAGTACCATGCCACGGCTATACCAGGCTATAGGAAAATCCTGCTGCAGTTGGATCGCTTGGTCATAAGAAGCAAGTGCTTCTTTGTACAGTCCCAAATTCTCCAGCGCTAAGCCCCGATTAGTCCAGGTTGTTGGGTCATCTCGATTGATCTGAATTGCCTGATTGTAAGCAGAGACTGCATCTTTATAACGTTCCAATCGGTAAAACGCCAAGCCACGACCAATCCAAGCTGCAAAGTAAATCCATTTCAATTGGATTGCCCGGTCAAAAGACGCGATCGCATCCGTATATTGTCCTAGTTCATAAAGCGCCATGCCACGGTTATTCCAAATGACTGGGTCATCCCGTTTAATCTCGATTAATTGGTCATATGAAGCGAGCGCCTCTTCGTACCGTCCTAAAGTCTCTAGCGCCAGACTACGGTTATTCCAAGCCTCTAGGTAATCCCATTTAATTTGAATTGCTTGGTCATAAGCAGCAATTGCCTCTTCATACTGTCCCAATTTCTCTAGCGCCCAACCGCGACTATTCCAGGCTGCTGGATAATCCCGTTTGATTTGAATTGCTTGGTCATAAGCAGCAATTGCCTCTTCATATCGTCCCAAATTCTCTAATGCCATACCACGGCTATACCAGGGTTGAGGAGCGTGCTGTTGCAATCGAATCACTTGGTCATAAGCAGCAACGACCTCTTCGTACCTTCCCAAATTTTCTAGTGCTAAGCTAAGACAGTACCAGGCTTCCAGATGATCGCGTTTAACTTGAATTACTTGGTCATAAGCGGCAATTGCTTCTTCATATCTTTGCATATCGTGTAGCTCACGGCCTCGCTTCAGCCAAAATTCAGGATCTCTCACTGGCATTGAATTTGATTCGTGAACAGCTACATCATCACCAAATGCTGCTATTACCTCCATTGCCGACTGGTAACGCTCTGCACAGTGGAATTGCACCATCTTGTCTAGGATGTTAGCTAACCTCTTACTCACCTGTGCTTGTTGTTGCCAAATGAGTTGTAAAGTTCTTTGATCCCTTTGTAGTTGATGTGGTGCCACTCCAGTAAGAGCTTGGATTCCAAGCATCCCCAGAGCATAGATGTCACTACAGAGCTGAGGTGCGTTATTGAATTGTTCCATTGGCATATAGCCTGGTGTTCCCGCAATTGGGGTCAAGAGCTTGGAACCTGCCTGGGTTCTGACTTGTTTAACACCGCCAAAGTCAATCAGCGCGATTTTGCCGTTCTTTCTCCGAATGATGTTGGCAGGCTTAATATCCCAGTGGATAACTTGGTTCTGATGTATAAAAGCTAGGACTTCCAGAATCTCCTGTAACAGCTTCACAACTTTGATTTCGTTTAACCGCCGCCCTGGTTTAATTTCATGACTGAGGTCATTCCCCTCGATCAACTTTTGCACCAGGTAGAAGCCCTGATTCTCCTGAAAATAAGCTAGAAGTTGGGGAATTTGCTCATGGTTGCCTAGCTTACGTAGTACCTGTGCTTCCCTTTCAAATAGGCGTACAGTCTTTTGATCGACAAAATCAGGCTTAAGCTGCTTGATTACGCACCGAGAATTGCCTTCTCTATACTGATCCTCAGCTAAGTAAGTTTGGCTAAATCCGACACCTCCTAAATGGCGGACAACATGGTAGCGACCAATGAGTTTTGTTCCGAGCATGAGGTTCTTCGCAGTAGTGAGAAGGGGTTAAACAAGGTTGATTTGAAGAGAGACAGCATATAGTCTTGCTACATTCTAACGATACTATTTTTATTGGCGCGATCACCAGTGCTACTGCTAAAATTCAAGAAAAAGGTCACATTCTTCACAGTAAATTTACTTGTTTTAAAAGAGGCGATTGCGTCAGTGTAGCGTTGCAAGTTGAATCAGAGCGATGGCTTTACTCAAGGGTTTCGTCTTCCCCGTTGCGATAAATCCGCCCAACCTTCGGCATTCGGGCGAGCGTCGCAAAGGTTTGTCGAGCGGCATCGAAAAAGCGCATAGCCGTCTGTGGCTGCTTTACGTCAGGTAAGCAACGTGCTGCATCGATGTCAATGCTGGCGGCAGGACGAATGGAAATTCGACCCCGCAAAAAATGGAATCAACGTAGTTTAAGGCTTAAACTCGTGCTGGACTCAGAAAACGAGTTGCGAACTTGAACACATCGCCTAGATCTGCGCTACCGTCGCGATTTTGATCTAGAAATGCATTCAGTAGCGGGTTGCCTCCTGCAACTCCAGGCTTGCTAGCTCCTATATTCAACAGTCCCAGCACTGCTGGAAGTAGCGTTGGCAGCATACTTTGCAATAGATTTGGACTGACACCCGTTTTTTGAGCGACTCCCTGAATGATCTGCTGCTGAACTTGTGCAGGAAAGAGGGATTGTAGTGCTGTATCACCAGCACCGCCACCAAATCGACCAACCAAATCTTGAATCTGATTGTTGCCCATTAATCCTTGCTGTTGTGCTAGTGCGGGCGCAATTGCTCCACCTAAAGCCGACAGAATTGATTGGGTCTTAGAGGAATCAAATCCTTGATTTGCAGTGACTTGTTGAATTGTATTTGTGATCGATTCCAGTTGCGATACGCTTGCTTGCTGATTGGGGTTGTTGATCGCACTGAGTACATCGAAAAAGAGTCCCATAGTTGTAATGTCCTTAATGTGAATTACTTGAAGTTGAAATTGCTTGGGGTTGCCCCCTAAATCCCCCACGGGTAGGAAACTTGAGTAGGACAAATTGACTCATTGCCAGAGTGTCTCTACCATCAAATCTGAGATGGTGCATCTTGAACCTTGGCATCCAGGGTTGCAGGAACATGCACAGGCTGCGATCGTGCGAGCTTTAACCATTCTCCGCGATCACCCACATAACCAAGTTCGGCCACATAGTCTCGGTTTGCTACGGGAATTGGAACATGCAAGTCTTGCTGGGACTCGTCGCAGTTATACTGCTGCAAACTATGCGGTTGACGGGCATCTGCATCAAGACCCGTCGTATCATGCACCCGCAGTGCCAAATTGCGTCCGCCTTGGCGCTTTGCTTCTGCTTTCGCTTCTTCAGGAACTTCCCAGTAAGCATAAGCTGCTTTCGAGTTGCGCGGTGTGAGAATAATGCGGCTCTCTTCTTTTGGCGTTAAGCGAGAACGAACGGCTCCGACTGCTGCGGCTCCAGCCATTGCAGGCGCACCGAATAATTGGCGATCACGATGAACGGTGTTATCAATCGTTCTCAAACCTGGATCGCCCGGTTGACATGCCGGAACTCGAACATGCTCTGATCTCGCAATTCGCTGCCAGTCACCGTTTGCGTTGAGGTAGCCAAGTTCGACAAGGTAATCCCGATTGTCTTGCTCGATCGGAATGTGCAAATCACGCTCGTTCTCACGGCAGTTAAACTCTTTGACAGAGTGCGGGCTTTGACGATCTAAATCAATGTCGGTTACATCATACAAGCGCAGCTTCAGCGGTTCCGAACCCCGTCTGTTTGTGACACTATCGGGTACTTCCCAATAAGCATAACCTTCGCGACAGTTACGGGGAGTCAGAATAATTCGGCTTTCTAGAGCGGGCGGAGCTGTAACTGCGGTGGGTCTAGGTGCAACAGCAGGTGGAATGGTCTCAGCAGGTGTACCCCGACCGCGCAACAACCACCATGCCAAACCGCCTAATACTGGAATTGCGAGCAGCCACCACCAAGGAAAACCTCCGCCAGTTCGCTCAGTCGCTTGTGGTGTAGCAGCGGTGGTCGGAGCGGGAGGAGACGGAGAAGCTGCTTGAGTTTGAGCAGGTGCTTGTGGTGCAGCAGCTTGCTCAGGATTAGTGGCATAGCCTAAAAAGGCTTGTGCACCCGGAGAAGGATTGGGTCCTTTGTAGGCGTAGAGAAGTGGCTGTGAGAACGGATAGCGCGGGTCTGTTGGTTGCGTTCCGTGCATCGAAATAATTCGCACATCGGGTCGAGCGACCGCTTCATCAACAATGGCATAACCAATGCCATCATTGCCCAATTTCTTAGCGACAGCATCGATCGTATCATTATCTGCTTTTACAGTCGTCGAACCAGATTGAAATGGTGCTTCCTTAAAGACGGGATAGTTGCGGAGCGATTTACGAGTGTCGCTAGTGTCAGGCTGGTCGATAAAGCGAATGGGCTTAGAGGGTCCACCGACCTGTGACCAATTGGTAATTTCACCGCGAAACATCCTTGCGAACTGCTCGTCAGTCAGACTGCCTTGAAATGGGTTATCTTTCCCGACGATCATGGCGATTTTGCTGCGCTTAATCGGAACCGACACTAACCCTTGATTTTTTTCAGCAGCCGTAAGCGATCGACCAACAGCAGCAACATCAGCACTACCATTCGCTACATTCTTTAATGCAGTATCGCTTCCATTGAAATCAACATTAAACGAAGCATCGGGAAAGCGCTTTTGAAAACCTTCCTTCAACCCATCGATAACTTTTGCTGCACTGTTTGAACTATTGATCTTGACTGATGTACCTTTGGGAACGGAACTCAGAAACGGAAAAGTCGGATTCGCTGCTTGTGCGAGTAGTACAGATCGCAACTGCGAAGCAGTCGCAGAACGAGTGATTTGCGGAGCAACTACATCGGTTGGCGCAAGAACTAAGGCGAGCAAAACAGCGAGAGATGCCGCCGAGGAATGCTTATGGTGAAATGCCTGATGAGCTTTCTTCATTGCAATATTCCCAATTAAACAAAGTTGATGAATAAGTCGAGGAAGCGTAGCAAATCTAACGTGAAGCAGGATAAATTAGAGGATATATGAAAAATATAGAATGCAACTCCTGTGTATCAAGAACGCAGGATGGTATTGGAAGCGTAACAAAAAAGGCTGTTAATCAGAAGTATTAGCATACAAAAATTAAAATCTTTTAAGCCTAGGTTATAGCAGCTCGATTTGTTAAGCTTCCTAAAACTCTTCGCGGACTTTTATCCAATTTTGTAGCATGGTCGGTTTCTACCTGTTGTTGGCCGTTGGGTTTTTCAAGACTAAAAATATATCTTCCTTATCCCATTGGGATACTCTATAAACTTGATTGTTTCATTACTATTCCCGCTGCAAGCTGTGTAAGCTTGACCGCCCCCCTCCTGTGAGGAATCGTTGACCTCGAGATTTTCGACATTACCATTTTGCCCCTACCTGGGGCGGAATGTAGGACTCGTTGTGGTAAACCGTGCGAATAGCTGTCAGCAGTCTAGGGGAAATTTGATATGACAGAGTTACTGCCGTGTAAGGGTTCTAGCATTTGGATAAAGTCGAGCTAAGATGGTGGTGATATCCTTGCTGCATCTAAGGTAGATGAAGTCGCTCCTAGACCCAAAGAAGCACCCCGGATGCAACTTAAACGCTCTGTCTCCTTCTGCAACTGAGATTTAGTAGATGCAGATGGTCTACTTGCAGGATTACCAACAAACTGGGCTGGGGCACGTTCCCAACCCAGGAGTTCGCAGATAAACTTCCCCAAAGTAGCTGCTACAGGAGGACAGACAGCATTACCAACCTGGCGATACTGCTGCAAGCGAGGAATGGTGTCGATCCAGATGAAATCATCGGTGAACCCTTGCAGTCTGGCAGATTCTCTAACAGAGATAACTCGGTCGTAGCGGTAATGGATGGGGCGCAGTGGCGTAAAGTTTCCCGCACCTGCCCGGAGGGTATAGCTCGGTCGTTCTGGGTGTAGGCGGTCATAGAAATACTTCTTTGATCGTTTACCGGGGGCAAGATTTGCCAACTCTTGCAGTGCCTTCTTTGTATGCTGGGTTGGTTCATGGTTGGGAATTGCAGCAGCAGCAGGTGAGGTCACATCTGGAAGATCTTCTAAGACATCCTGGCAAGTTCGGTATAGTGGACGATTCATGAGTTTGACAGCAGATGTAGCAGGATGAAAGTGTGTCGCGGCAGGAGGAAAGTTAGCAATTTGTGTCGCTAGCGTTCCGACCATGAATAGACGCTTGCGGTTCTGCGGTACGCCATAGTCAGCAGCTAACAGCACATCGTAGGCAATGTTGTATTCAAGCGCCCTAAAACGGTCAATGAGTTGTTGGTAGACCTGACCATTACTAATGGTTTGTAAGTTAGGCACGTTTTCTAAAATAAAAGCCGTGGGTCTTAGTTCAGCAACAAACCGCACAAAATCGAAAATCAGTTGTCCACGTGGATCGGCTAACCCCTGACGTGAACCAACAATGCTAAACGCCTGACATGGAGGACCGCCAACCAGCAAATCAACTTTGTTTAGCTGCAATACTTGTAGTAAGTCATGACCACTGGCTTTTGACAGGTCCAACACAAATCCTTGCGCACCGCGATAGTTGTGGTTGTAGTTATATGCGGCAATGGCTCTGACATTATTGTCAAACCCCCCCTTGATGGCTAACCCAACGTCAAGTAGCCCAGTAGAAAAACCACCACACCCACAAAAAAGGTCAATTACTGTTGGACAACCTACCATGCTTCTGTATTATTACCTAGCGTTGAGTGAAACAATTGAATCACCTAAACATCAGAATAAAGCAGATGAGAAGATGGCTGCTAGTATCGGCGGCGATCGCTACGTTCATTACCTCTATTGTCATGAGTTTCTATCCTAGCTATGCCTCGATCCCTCCGGCCTCAGGCAAAAACGGCATGGTTGTTACCGATCAACACATAGCTTCTGAAGTGGGATTGCAGATTCTCAAAGCAGGAGGCAACGCTGTAGATGCAGCAGTCGCAGTCGGGTATGCCTTGGCTGTGGTGCAACCTTGCTGTGGCAACATCGGTGGCGGTGGATTCATGCTCATCCATCAGGCAAAAGGTGCTGATATCTTCATCGATTTTCGCGAAAAAGCGCCCCTCGCAGCATCGCCTTCGATGTACCAAGATAAGCTTGGCAATGTCATACCTGGTTTGAGTACCAAAGGCTATCTCGCCGTTGGTGTCCCTGGAACAGTAATGGGGTTAAATCAGGCACTTTCAGAGTATGGAACTATGGGACTCAAGCAGGTCATGGCTCCGGCAATTGAGGTAGCCGAAAAAGGTTTTGTGCTGCAAACACAGGATGTGAAGTTTCTTAGTTCTAAAACCAAAGAATTCCAAGAGCAGCCTAACGTCGCCGCTATTTTCCTTAAAGATGGCAAAACGCCCCATCAAGTAGGCGATCGCCTAGTACAGAAAAACTTGGCTGATACTTTGAACCTGATTGCTCAACAGGGAGCCGATGCATTTTACAAAGGGGCGATCGCGGATGAGATAGTCAAAGCTAGTTCTCAACACGGCGGCATTTTGAGTAAACAGGACTTCATCAAGTATACAGCGCCACAAACATCACCATTAAGTTGCAACTACCGGGGTTATGAAGTTATGACTGCTCCACCACCTGGAGGAGGTACGACTTTATGCGAGATGCAGAATATTGTAGATGGCTACCCCTTAGGCAAATTAGGCTTTCACTCGGCAGCTAGCCTACATCCAATGCTAGAAGCAATGCTATATGCTTACGCTGATCGAAACAAATATTTGGGCGATCCGGCTTTTGTTAAAAATCCTCTGCAACGACTTCTATCGAAACAATATGCTACCCAGATTCGGGCCCAGATTTCCCCAAATCGTGCCACTCCTCCACAGCAAGTTTACCCAAGCATTGCTTCACCAGAAGGCACTCACACTACTCACTACTCAATAGCCGATAGCCAAGGTAATGCAGTAGCGGTAACTTACACAATTAATTACTATTTTGGCGCTGGAGTGATTGCTGGCAATACTGGCTTTTTCCTGAATAATGAAATGGACGATTTTACCTCTAAGCCAGGAGTGCCTAATAGTTTTGGGTTAGTGCAGGGAACTGCCAATGCGATCACACCAGGCAAGCGTCCTTTGAGTTCAATGAGTCCAACTATCGTCACTCAAGGCTTCGCCGGAGCTTCCTCCGGCGACTTCCTTGAGCAAGCTCAAAACGGAAAGGTTTTTATCGTAACAGGTAGTCCCGGCGGCTCAACAATTACGACAACTGTCCTACAAGTTATTAGTAATGTGATTGATTACGGAATGAATATTGAGCAAGCCGTAAATACTCCCCGCATTCATTACCAAGGCTTACCTAATGTGGTGGTTATTGAGCCAAATGCCTTATCTACTACTGCCGAGAGTAACTTATCACAAATGGGTTACAAGTTCAAACAACTCCAGTCCTTAAATTCAGGTCAGGGAGCTGAATCTATCTTGGTAAATCCTGAAACTAAGTTATTGTATGGTGCCAATGATATTCGCCGTCCAGCGGGTGCAGCGCTCGGTTACTAGGGCGCGTTTTAAAGTGGGATGGCAGCGATGCGGTTGACCCATTCGCTCTCATCTGAAGCTGCTTTCGTAGAAACGCGCTCAGTCACTACCTGTAGCCTTTGATAAAGCTCTATGTTGTTTTCCTAAGTAACCAACATAAACTCAACCGCTAAAAATCATGGTAAGCATTCCCAACCCTGCTGAGGCACACAATAAATTGGGGTTGATGCTGGAAAAGCAGGGAGAATTAGAAGCAGCAACCGCTCACTACGAACAAGCTATTGCCCTGCAACCAGACTGCGCTGAATTCCACAGCAACCTTGCCAATGTTCTGAGGATCCAGAATTATGGTGTTGAGGCAATTTTGCATTATCAGCAAGCTCTTGCACTACAGCCTAACTCAGCCGCAATCCACAACAGCTTGGGCATGGTTCTACAAGAACAGCTCTGGCTGGAAGAGGCGATCACTCACTATCAGCAAGCTCTCACACTGCAACCTAGCTCAGTCGAAATTCGCCACAATTTGGCAAGGGCACTTGAAGCAGCGATCGCCTACTATCAGCAAGCTCTTCTCCTTAACCCACCTACTCCTGAGGTTCACACTAATTTAGGGAATGCTCTACGAGAACAAGGTCGATGGGAGGGGGCAATTTATAACTATCAGCAGGCACTGGCTCTCGATCCGAACTATTATGATGCTCACAACAATCTTGGCGTTGTCTTGCTCGAACAGGGTCAACCGCAAGCAGCCATAACCCACTATCAGCAAGCTCTTACCCTACAACCAAACTCCCTGTGTGATCGCTACAATTTGAGTATCGCGCTGCTAACAAGCGGAGATTTCCAGCGGGGATTTACCGAGTATGAATGGCGGTGGCAGAAAGCGGATAATCCAGCCCGTACTTTCCCCCAAGCACTCTGGGATGGTTCTAGTCTGGAGGGCAAAACGATTCTGCTACATGGAGAACAGGGTTTGGGAGACCAAATTCAGTTCATCCGTTATGTCCCTCTAGTTGCCCAGCTCAAAGGTCGCATTGTCGTGGAATGCGCTCCACCTCTGCTACGTTTGTTTTCAACGATGGATGGAATCAGCCAAATTGTAGCTAGGGGGGAGACGTTGCCTACTTTTGATGTCCACGCCCCACTCATGAGCTTGCCACGCCTCTTAGGTACAACTCTAGAGACAGTACCAGCTCAGGTACCATACCTCTGTAAACAGGGTGTGGGGGAAGGGGGCAGGGCGAAAGGGGCAGGGCGAAAGGGGCAGGGCGAAGGGGACAAGGGGAGTCAATTAAAGGTGGGAATTGTTTGGGCAGGTAGTCCTCTCTTTAAAGGCAACTACAAACGTTTTTGTCCTCTGAGCTATTTCTTGAAGTTGCTTGATATTCCTAATATTACCCTGTATAGCCTCCAAACAGGACCTCAAAGAGAGGAGCTAACTCAGTTACCTCCAGCGCCTATTCGCAATTTGAGCAATCAACTGAGTGACTTTGCTGATACAGCCTTGATGTTGGAACAACTTGATTTAACGATCAGTGTAGACACGGCTGTAGCTCATTTGGCTGGAGCATTGGGAAAACCTGTGTGGATACTGCTATCTTTTGCCCCTGATTGGCGCTGGATGCTAGAGCGAGAGGATAGTCCCTGGTATCCCACATGTCGGCTGTTCCGTCAATCTCAGCCGGGAGATTGGGCCGGGGTGTTTGAGCAAGTTGGGCAGGCCTTGCAAAGTTATTGGACAAGTTGAATGTTGCGGATCATTTAGGTTAAACTTGTAATGAGTTCACTTTAGTAGGTAAAAGTCTAACGCTTCAACTCAAAAGTTGACAGGTGACCTCCTTGAGCCCTTGAGTTTGTCAGTTGTGGTATACCAAGCCACAGGAGAGCTTCCGCGCTTTATGAGGTAACTGCCTACAGTTTGGGTAGTGTGTTTCTAGGCTGCACTAGAAGTACTGGCACAACGGTTAGGATTGTTTCACCAATAGAATGGTAGAAGAGAGGTAGAGGCTTAATCTGCCCCAAGCAGTTAAGAAGTTTAAAATGCAAAAAGAAGCGGTAGCAGTAAAACCAATTAGATCGCTCGAAGATGCCATCTTTCGGTGTCAAGTACTAGGTATGCGATTGAGTCGTCAGCGTCGCTTCATTCTAGAACTGCTGTGGCAAGCAAAAGAGCACCTGTCGGCTAGAGAAATTTATGACCGTTTAAACCAGCAAGGTAAAGCGATTGGTCATACATCGGTTTATCAAAATCTAGAGGCGCTATCGAGTCAAGGGATCATTGAATGTATCGAGCGATCGGAAGGGCGATTGTACGGGAATATTAGTGATGCCCATAGTCACATAAACTGTCTGGATACCAATCAAATTTTGGATGTGCATGTAGAACTACCAGAAGCTTTGATCCGGGAAATTGAACAACAGACAGGAGTGCGGATCACGAACTATAGTATCGACTTCTACGGCTATCGGCAAATTGAACAAGGGAGAGTAGGGGAGTAGGAAGACTACCTTTCCTCTTTCCTCGATGCTGCTGGAGAGCACCTGGTCAGCCATCAAGACTGTTGTGGCAAAATGTGGAACCGCAACGCCACCAACGTAACGATAAGTCCAACTTTTCTAGTTCAAGCCCACAACTAGAAGGGTTCTTAGTTGATGGAAAAAAGCGGTCTATGAAGACGACTCGCTACCTGAATTAGCGCTACCACATACCCATGTGTTGCAGCAAGCCTTAAGAACACTTGAGGCAGCGTTTGTACAATTTTGGGAACGTGGGCATGGCTTTCCTAGGTTTAAGAAACAAGGAAGGATGCGGTCTTTTTTGTTTCCTCAAATGGGTGTTAATCCCATACAGGGCAACAAGTTGAAATTGCCCAAGTTGGGTGTAGTAAAGATGCGCTTGTCTCGCCCCATCCCTGAAGGATTTGAGCTGAAACAAGTGCGGATAGTCAAGCGGGCATCGGGTTGGTATGCAATGCTTATCCTACAAATGGATATTGAAGTCCCAGAACGAATGCCTCATGGTGAACCCGTTGGTATCGATCTGGGACTTATTAGTTTCTTGGCAACTTCAACAGGGGAGACTATTGCCAGACCACGATTCTTTGTAGACCTCCAAGGCAAGCTTGAATTGCTGCAACGGAGATTAAAGCATAAGAAAAAAGGGTCAAAGAATTGGCATAAACTCCAGTTGAAGATTGCTAAACTTCACGAGCATATTTCTCACACTAGGAAAGATTTTCACTTTAAGACAGCCCATCATCTGTGCAATAGTGCGGGGATGATATTTGCTGAAGACTTAAATGTTAAAGGGCTGGCTCGTGGCATGTTAGGCAAGCATTGCCTTGATGCAGCTTGGGGACAATTTTTGAGTATCCTTAAATGGGTCTGCTGGAAGCGGGATGTATATTTTGCCCAAGTAGACCATAGAGGTTCAAGTCAAAGTTGTCCTCAATGTTTAACAGTCACTGGGTCTAAGGAATTGAGCGAACGGGTGCATCAATGTCCGAGTTGTGGATATACCACCGATAGGGATGTAGCTGCTTCTCAGATAGTACTTGCTCGTGGAATTTCTGCGGTGGGACACACCGTGGCTAAATTGCTTGCGGACGGGCTCGGCTCGGGCGACCGGATGATGCAAGAATCCCAAAGGCTTTAGCCCTGGGGAGTGTCAAAAGCGTTGGTCGGTTAAGTCTGTTAGATAGGGTTGGCGAGACATGAATTCTACGTTCTAGATTTACAGGAGTTATATTTATACTTTTTATACATCCTCTAAGCAACGTTGTTCGTGAATCAGAAAAAATTAACCTTAAAGTTACTGGGTTCCCCTCAAATCAGCATAGATGGGCAACCACTCAACCACTTCATTAGTCGTAAGGCACAAGCATTACTAATTTATATTGCCGTTACGGGCAAATTGCATAGTCGCA
>JAFASY010000120.1 GCA_019244235.1 Chroococcidiopsidaceae cyanobacterium CP_BM_ER_R8_30 | reverse complement strand
GCACCTAGCGAAAAGCAATTAGTAGCCTATGTGGTTTTGAACCAGGAGCAAGTTGCCACTACTACCGATTTGCGCCGCTTCCTCCAGGAGAAGTTGCCCAACTACATGGTGCCGTCAGGCTTTGTAATACTGGAGGCATTGCCACTGACACTCAATGGTAAGGTAAACCGCCACGCACTGCCTGTACCTGAGACTCTTCGCCCAGACATTGAAGTCAATTATGTGATGCCACGAAACGAGACGGAACGAACTATTGCCAATATTTGGCAAAAGGTACTCAATTTGAAAAAAGTAGGCATTCACGATAACTTCTTTGAACTTGGTGGTCATTCATTACTCATGGCGCAGGTTCATACTCAACTGCGTGAAACACTACAGACAGATATATCAATTGTCGAGATGTTCAGATATCCGACAATCAGCTCCCTAGTCGAGTACTTCGGTCGAGCCAACAATCAACCATCTTCTGATGAAACTGAGGCTCAATCCGAAAAGTTAAAGCAGGGTAAAGCTCGACTAAAGCAGCGTCTTGAAAAAATGCATTCCCATCAGTAAAGGAGATAGATGAGCCATGAATAATTCCAAAGTTTTTAGTAATAAGACTGGCTTAGAAATAGCTATCATCGGCATGGCTGGTCGTTTTCCCAAAGCAAAAAATGTTGATGGATTTTGGCAAAATCTCCTTGGAGGTGTGGAATCAGTTTCTTTCTACACTAATGAAGAACTGGCGGCTTCAGGAATAGATCAATCAGTGCTAAGTAACCCTCAATATGTAAAAGCAGGGGCGGCATTAGAAGACATAGAATTTTTTGATGCTTCATTTTTTGGCTTCAATCCTAGAGAAGCACAAATCATGGACCCGCAACATCGTCTTTTCTTAGAGTGTGCTTGGGAAGCGCTCGAAAGTGCTGGTTACAACTCCCAAACCTACCAGGGGTCGATTGGTGTTTACGCTGGTGCCAGTCTCAGCCCCTACTTACTCAACCTCTATGCCAACCGAAATGTAGACTCGATTGACGAGTTTCAACTTGGGATTGGCAATGATAAAGACTTTTTAACCACTCGTGTCTCTTACAAACTCAACCTACAGGGACCAAGTTATACGGTTCAAACTGCCTGTTCAACTTCTTTGGTTGCTGTTCACCTAGCTTGTCAAAGCTTGCTAAGTGGTGAATGTGATATTGCTTTAGCTGGTGGTGTCTCTATAACCTTGTTCAAAAAAGCGGGCTATGTTTACCAACAAGGGGGAATTTTGTCTCCAGACGGGCACTGCCGTGCTTTTGATGCTAAGGCACAGGGAACTGTGGATGGTAACGGTGTGGGAATTGTAGTTTTGAAGCGGTTAGAGGATGCTATTACAGATAGAGATTGCATCCATGCCGTCATTAAGGGTTCTGCCATTAATAACGATGGTTCTGCCAAAGTTAGCTATACGGCACCCCGTATAGATAGTCAGGCGAAGGTGATTAAAGCAGCTCAAATTATGGCTGAGATTGAACCTGAGACGATTACCTATGTTGAGACTCATGGGACAGGAACATCCCTAGGCGACCCAATTGAAATCGCAGCGCTCAAACAAGCTTTCTTACGGCATACCGAGAAAAAAGGCTTCTGTGCCATCGGTTCGGTAAAAACCAATATTGGTCATCTAGATGCAGCAGCCGGTGTTGCGGGCTTGATCAAAACTGTACTCAGCCTTAAACACAAATTACTTCCACCCAGCTTACACTTCGAGGAACCCAATCCCCAAATTGATTTTGCCAACAGTCCCTTTTACGTCAATGCTACGCTATCGGAATGGAAAGCGAACAAAAGCTCTCTACGTGCAGGGGTCAGTTCCTTCGGTATTGGAGGCACTAATGCCCACGTAATTCTAGAAGAGGCTCCGGCTCAAGTCGAAGCTTGTCATAGCCACTCTCGCCCTTGGCAGTTATTAGTGCTTTCTGCCAAGACTAGCTCAGCCCTGGAAAGTGCCACGGTAAACCTGGCTACTCACCTCAAGCAGTACCCAGCACTAAGCCTCGCCGATGTGGCTCACACGCTTCAAGTAGGTCGTCAGGCTTTTGACTACCGCCGGGTTTTGGTTTGCCAAGACCTGAACGATGCGGTGCAAGCGCTAGAGCCACCAAACCCTCAGCGAATTTTGACTAATTTCCAAGAACCCTGCGATCACTCCGTCGTGTTTATGTTTCCTGGGCAGGGGGCGCAGTATGTAAATATGGGTCTAGAACTTTACCAGACTGAGCCGACTTTCCGTAAGTGGATTGATTTTTGCTCCGAAATACTAAAACCTTATTTGAGACTGGATCTGCGCACAGTACTCTACCCAAGTCAAGGAAATGCTGAAGCAGCCGCACAGCAGCTAAAGCAGACATATATTACTCAGCTAGCACTGTTTGTCATCGAGTACGCGCTAGCTCAGTTGTGGATATCCTGGGGTATACGTCCTATGGCAATGATCGGTCACAGCATTGGGGAGTATGTAGGCGCTACTCTTGCTGGCGTATTTTCCCTAGAAGATGCCTTAGCACTGGTAACTGCTCGCGGGCAACTGATACAGCATTTGCCATCAGGAGCAATGCTCTCTATTTCACTGCCTGAGAAACAAGTCAATCATCTGCTGGGTGATGGACTCTCTCTGGCTGCAAGCAACAGCTCATCCCTATGTGTGGTTTCAGGAACTACAGAGGCTACGCTTGATTTACAACATCGTTTGATTGAGCAAGGCATTGACTGTCGTCGCCTACATACTTCCCATGCCTTTCATTCAGAGATGATGGAACCGATCCTAGAATCATTCACACAGCAGGTTAAAAAAGTCAAACTGCATCCACCCCAGATTCCCTTTGTCTCCAATGTAACAGGAACCTGGATTACTGCAACAGAGGTGACAGATCCGAGCTATTGGTCGAAGCATCTACGACAAACAGTACGCTTTGCAAAAGGGATCGATCTCGTGATGAAAGAGCCTAATCGTATCCTATTAGAGGTTGGTCCTGGAAGGACATTAAGCACTTTTGCCAAACAGAATCAGCCAGACGAGCTAATATCACTGACTTCGCTTTGCCACCCGCAGGAGCGACAGTCGGATGTAGCTTTTTTGCTGAACACACTGGGCAAACTCTGGCTTGCGGGAGTCCAAATAGACTGGTCTGGTTTTTATGCCCACGAGCAACGTTACCGGATTCCTTTGCCAACGTATCCTTTCGAGCGCCAAAGTTACTGGATTGAACCACAATCCGACTCCTCTGTCACCAAACAGCAAACACTGTTACACAAATCCAATATTGCAGACTGGTTCTACATTCCTTCCTGGAAACAATCTAGACCGCTTGAACCATTTCAAGGAAAAAAGGTAAAGGCAGAAAAGCCTTACTGCCTAATTTTTGCGGATGAACATGGGATAGGGAAACAACTAGCGAAACAGTTGGAAGAACAACAGAATGTCATCACGGTGATAGTGGGAGAGCGGTTTGCCAAACTGAGTGATGAGGCATATTCAATTAATCCTCAACAACCGGGTGATTATGACGCTTTACTCCAAGCACTGCAAACACTTGGGCAGCTACCAAAAGCGATCGCTCATTTGTGGAGCATCACACTGCATGAGCAGACAGATTTACTGAATCAGTGCTTTAAAAAGAGTCAGGATTTAGGCTTCTACAGTCTGCTTTTCCTAGCCCAGGCATTAGGCAAACAAAATATTACCGATTCTCTTCAAATCATGGTTGTTACCAACAATCTACATGATGTGACAGGCTTTGAGAGGTTAAGCCCAGAAAAGGCAACTGTGTTAGGACCGTGCAAGGTCATTGGACAGGAATATCCGAATATCGTTTGCCATAGTGTTGATGTCGTAATTCCCGAATCTACAATTGGAAACAAGAAGCTAATCGACCAATTAGTAGCGGAATTTACAACAGCTCCAACTGCGATAGTAGTTGCGTATCGTGGAAATCATCGTTGGATTCAGACATTTGAGCCAATTCGCGTGGATGAAGCCATTGAAGAAAAAATGAGGCTGAGAAAAAACGGAGTATATTTAATTACTGGTGGTCTGGGACACATTGGCTTGGTGCTAGCGAAACACTTAGCCAAAATGGTACAGGCTAAGTTGATACTGATCGGGCGTTCTGGTCTTCCCAAGAGAGATGAGTGGGAGCAATGGATAGCTGCTCATAGTGACCAGGATGCAACGAGTCACAAGCTCCGGGAAGTCAAGGCCCTCGAAGATTTGGGTGCTGAGGTTCTGGTCATTAGCGCCGATGTGGCAAACCCTGAACAAATGCTCTCAGCAATTGCTCAGGCACATGAGCGCTTTGGCGACATCAATGGTGTAATCCATGCTGCAGGGATTGTCGAAGAAAATGCATTTTCCCCTATTCAAGAAATAAGTAAAACTGAATGTGAATTACATTTTCATCCCAAAGCGCATGGGTTACTTGTACTGGAAAAAGTTTTGCATGGAAAAGCGCTTGATTTTTGTCTTTTACTATCCTCTTTAGGATCTATCTTAGGAGGATTAGGGTACGTTGCTTATTCAGCAGCAAACCTTTTTATGGATGCTTTTGCCCACAGGCATAACCAGACAGACTCTGTTCCTTGGCTTAGCGTCAACTGGGACAGCTGGCAACTTGGTGAAAAAGCAGAACAAAATACAGCTATTGGGAAAACTTTGAATGAATTATCCATAACACCAAAAGAAGGTGTGGAGGTGTTTGAACGTGTTCTATCTATGGGAGCGGTAACTCAAGCCGTTATCTCAACTGGGGATTTACAAACTAGAACTAAGCAATGGCTCAAGCTTGAATCACTACCAAATACAGAAAAATCAAAGAATGGGAATTCACACACGCTCCACCCAAGAGCAAATTTGCAAAATACTTATGTTGCTCCGCACACTCCTGTCGAGCAAACCATTGCTAAGATCTGGGAACAACTCCTAGGTATTGAGCGAGTAGGTATCCACGACAACTTCTTTGAATTAGGAGGGCATTCCTTGCTAGCAACCCAGGTGATTTCTCGGCTGCGTGAAGCCTTCTCTATAGAGCTGTCCCTACAGAGCCTATTTAATGAACCTACTGTAGCTGGCATGGCAACAGTAGCAGAGAAGATACAGTGGACAACCCAAAAACTGCAAACTAATAGCAGTAACACATTGGGTGAACGGGAGGAGATAGAGTTTTGAGCTTGCTCAACGAGTCCCAATGCCGTTACAAAGAACCTGCTGATTCTTGACATTGGGATTGTTCTTCAGATAATCCTGCATCCAATCGCAGCCCCGTACTAGAAGAGTGTCTAACTTCTCTAGATCCTCTAGTTGCCATAAAATTAAAGTTGTATCATTGCTAGCTGAAGCAAGGGTCTGACCATCGGGGCTAAAAGTTATACCGTGAACCCAATCGCCATGTCCCCTCAAGGTCGCAACCTCTGTGCCGTTGAGCTGCCAGAGTTTCACGGTTTTGTCCCGACTGGAGGACGCTAAGAGTTGACCATTTGGGCGAAAACTTATCCCTAAGACTTTATCGGTGTGTCCTGTGAGGGTTTTGAGCAGCTTGCCATCACGACTCCACAGTTTGACGTTGCGGTCATGACTGGCTGAGGCTAGGAGCCGACCATTAGGACTAAAACTCACAGCATGAACCCAATTTGTATGTCCTTTCAAGGTTTTGAGCAATGTACCGTTAGGAATGCTCCAGAGTTTGACGGTGCGGTCATGGCTAGCTGAGGCTAAAAGTTGACCATCCGGGCTAAAACTCAAACTATGAACCACATCTGTATGCCCGCGCAGGGTTTTGAGTAAGGTGCCGTCTTTGCGCCAAAGCTTGATAATCCCGTCTCCACTGGCTGAGGCTATAAGCTGACCATCAGGGCTGAAAATTGCCGCATACACTCTACCGCTATGTCCTTCAAGGGTTTTAACCAAAGTTCCGTCTTTGCGCCAAAGTTTAATTGTTTTGTCCCAACTGGCTGAAGCAAGAGTTTGACCATCGGGGCTAAAACTTAAACCGTGAACCAGGTCTGTATGCCCATGTAGGGTTTTGAGCAAAGTGCCGTCTGGGCTCCAGAGGTCGAGTGTGCCGTTAGCGTTAGCTGAAGCGAGAGTTTGACCATCGGGGCTGAAAACAACACTCTCTGCCGCACCTCCATGCCCCAGCAAAGTGTGTGAGAATATACCGTTGCGCTTCCAAAGAGCGATTGTACCGTCAGCGCTAGCCGAAGCCAGGGTTTGATTGTCAGGGCTGAAAGCCAACCCAAAAACGCCATCGGTATGTCCTTGATACGTTTGGATTATCGTGCCATCCAAATTCCAAAGTTTCACAGTAGTGTCACCACCGGCAGAAGCAATTGACCGACCGTCAGGACTGAAGATTGCCCGATAGACAACACCCTCCTCAAACAAACGTTTGATGGGTTCGCCATCTTTGCTCCAAATCTGGATGAGACCATTGGCGCTTGTGGTAGCAAGCATCTTGCCATCTGAACTAAAACTGACGCTCAAAAAAGGACTATTAGAGCCCACCAAAGTTTTGAGTAGGATACCATCCCGGCTCCAGAGTTTAACGGTTTTGTCGGCACTAGCGGAAGCCAGAGTCTCTCCATCTGGGCTGAAACTTACATTTAGAACTTCTGCCTGATGCCCCCTCAAGGTGGCGAAAGCAGAGCCGTCTTTGTGCCAAAGTTTGACAGTTCTGTCGGCACTAGCAGAAGCCAGAGTTTGTCCATCTGGACTGAAACTGACGCTGAGAACTTCTGCCTGATGCCCCCTCAAGGTGGCGAAAGCAGAGCCGTCTTTGTGCCAAAGTTTGACAGTTCTGTCGGCACTAGCAGAAGCCAGAGTCTGCCCATCTGGACTGAAGCTGACACTATAGACCGCGCCTTCGTGTCCCTGTAAGCGGTTTTGCTCTCTCACCCCGTAAACCGCCTCTATTAGAGCCGTTACGACCTGACGCCGAACTAGAGGAGCCGTGTGAAACGGAAAGACAGCCTGTTGCAATTTTCTACCAGCGCTAATGCTTTCCGGCAGGGCTTCAAACTCTCGATCTGAGGCAGAGAGCAATGTCGCAGCTCTGCTGATCGCCTCGCTTTCACTGACAATCGAACTCTGCCACTGCCACAAAGCGACCACAGTCAGAATTAAGGCTCCGATCAAACCACAGATCAGCACCGAGATGGTTAACTGTCGCTTACGCTTCTGCTTTTCAAGTTCACGCTTGCGAAGAGCCAAACTCAATTTGATGAAATCCCGATCTCGCTCACTCAGTTGAGACAGGCGATGTTGTAGCCAATATTCTGCATCTACCAAAGGCTTTCCCCGCAACAAAGCCCCTTCATCAGAGCCGCTGCTCTCCCATTGCCGTCTGGCTATCCTCAATTGCTCTTGCCAACCTCGGAATTCCCCATCGCTACGTAACCACTGCCCAAGGCGTCCCCAGTTTCTAATCAGCGCTTCATGGACGATCTCCACAGTCTCACTGCCTGTGGCATCGTTATGGTTGGTCACGACTAGGCGGGAAGACGCCAGACGCACCACTAAATTCCAGTTTTCTTCCTTCACCTCATCCCGAGTTGCTAATCGACGGGTTGCTTCCGTCCCTTTACCTAAATCCACTAACTGTACAAATACCTGCTGTACAAGTTGCTTGTCTGTCTCGGAAAACTGAGCATATACTGCTTCGGCGTGGTTGGCAAGCGCGGCTTCCACACCCCCAATCGCTAAATAAGCCTGATGAGTTAACCATCCCTGCCGCTGTTTCGACCACAACTGAGTTAGAGCAAACTCTAGCAGTGGTAAACGTCCTGGTTGACCCCAAACAGCATCAATAAGGCGCTCGATTAACTCTGGCTCCAACCGCACATGCATTCGGGTTGCTGGTTCTGCGATCGCCAACTGTAATTCGGAGCGGCTCATAGCAGCAAGGTTATAAGTTGCTCCTTGTAAGGCATCGCTCAATGGGCGATAAGAGAGAGCAGCTCCGTAAAAGTCAGCCCGCAGGGTCAGAACTAAGGTAAAGACTGGCGCTAATCTCATTGCCTCCAGGAGAGTATCCAAGAAAGGCTGACGTTCAGACTGGGGGCAAAGGGTATAGAGTTCCTCAAACTGATCGATGACGAGGATGAGGCGAACGGCAGATACCTTTTTGAGGCGGTTGACAATCCTACATAAGGTTTTGTCATCTTGGCGCAGCGCGTCGGCCATCCTCCCTGCCATAGTGGGGTTGACCAATTCCTGGTTGACGACATAGCAGCTATCCGCTAATGCCGCCGCCAGTGCCTCAAACGGATTATTCCCTGGACGAAAAGTCACGATTTCAGGGGGGAGCAAACCCTGCTCTTTTCGCCGTAGCTGCGGAACTAACCCGGCAAATACCACCGAAGACTTCCCACTCCCCGATGGACCAACAACGGCTACCAATGGTTTTGTATTGACCGCCGCTACGAGTTCCTTAATAAACTGTTCCCGTCCAAAAAATAGATGTGCGTCCTCTTCCTGGAAGCTAAACAAACCTCTATAGGGACAAGGAAGAACTCCCCCTAGCTGCAACCAAGTTGGCGGTTCTACGGCTGGATTCTGGCTGATGACGGGCAACCAGCTGGCACAGGGAAACTTATCCTCTAGTGCCTGTAATCTTTCCCTCGCCTCTCTGACTGCTCTGTACAGAGATTGTCCTCGGGAAAAGGCAAGCAGGAAGTACTTGAGAAACTCTTGGGCTACTCGATCTGACACAGGTTCCCGCATCACAATGACACCGGGGATGTGAAGATCCGCTAAGTCCCGTGCTAATCCTAACCCGTCACAGGAGTTGAAAATAGCCAGCTTCAATCCCTGTTCGATTGCCTGCCTCAAACCATACCGCAACTGGTCAATTGTCAGAGTGTCAGCTCGATTAAGCTGCATCCGCCCTTTTCCCCGGCTGGAACTATGTCCAGCAAAAAAGAAAATGTCCCAGTTTGATTCCCATAGCTGTTGGGTTAACTCCAACCGACTGGGTTCAACCAAAAACTTCAGCTCCGTGTTAGATAGCTGCTCTAACAACTGTCGGTCTCGATCGACATCAATGCTCCGGCGATCGCCCAGCACCGCTAAAATTCTGACTTTTTTGCCAGACTCGACCGGAAAGGCCTGCCTCGAATAGCTATATTCCTGTGGGCTTAAAGCAATCTCAGCTTTTGGGTAATCTGCAAAGAAATGCCATAAGCACCACGGCAACCTTAACACTTGCTCGGATTCAGCCGTAATAATGAATCGGATCTCATCAGTCGGCACAAGTCGAGTTCGCAGTTGGCGCTCAATATTGTGAAATAGCTCTGCATTGAGCCAGGTATTGAGTCCCTGTTGTAATTCCTGGCAAAGGTGCTCGAACTCCTCTTGAGAAACATGAGTCACATCTGCCTCATCAATCTCAAATTCTGGTTCGAGTTCCAGCTCCCCCAAGCGACGCCAGCCCAAGCTAAAATACAGCGTTTCATACATCTGTTGCCAGCGGCGGTAAAGAGCTTCCAGCTCCGGTGCAGCAGGTAGGCCACCGCTAAATTGCATAGGGTGCTGACTCCCTGTCTGCCAAAGCTGAGCGACACTCGTAGGAAACCCTTGCTGCCAGTTTCCTTTTCCTAGGTTTAGCACTACGAGTTGACTCATGACTTTGACTTTTTAGTAAGCAGAGAGTCAACTATTGTCCCTCGTCTGCTGTAACTTAGGCAACAGATCCGGCAAAAATTTAATTTCTTGTAATTCCGTTAACAGAAAGCATATTAACTGGCGAACGCTTCTGTAAGACTGCAATCGTCGAGTACGACCTGAATACTGAATCGTTTTCCTGGCAGACACTTGAACCGCTTCAGTTGAATACAGTCGTCCTGCTCTCGTGCTTGTACAGACTGCACAACTTCTCCCGCTGTCGAAAGTAAAGCCAATTTAACATGGGCAGGTAGGTAACTCGTTGGGTTGAATGGATAGAGTTGGACGCGAATTTCTATCCGACTATCGGCATGGGCAGCTAATGTCACCATCAACAGTACAGCTTGATGACCTGTTTGGGTCTCCAAGTCGAGCAACTTAACCCGGACAACCTCCCCGGTTGAGGCAGGAGCTTGGCGAAAATTGAAAGCCAAGCTCGGCTCTCGGTCAAGTAGTGTTTCAATTGCTTGCCAACCTTCCTCAAAAATATTCTGGAACCACTGACTTAAGTTCGCTTGCCTCTTAGAACTTTCTCCTCGCGGTAGAGCGAGTTGTTGTTGCCAATCCTCCCGTTCTAGCAGCGCGCCCCATAGTGGGAATGGTAATTCCATTCGAGGGTGGGATACGGCAGGACTCATCAGACGCTGCCATAAATTTTCCACCTGAATGTCTGAAAGCTCAGGTAAGGGGGTGATCGCTGCTCGTGTTTGTTCCTCTGGACAAAGTTGCTGCACCACCCACAAAACATTAAGATCCAGGATCATTTCGCTAGCATCCAGGCAGTAAAGGCGCTCGTCTGCCTCATAGCTACCAGAGGTTTTTAGTTGCTCGTGGGTAGTGTAGCCCCAGATTCGCATCCACTCACCCTCTAGATCGACTTGAGCTGCCAGGTAGTAGTCTCCTGCCCAGTTAGGAATGTCTACCCATTCCTGTGGCACATAGAATTCCCTTGTTTCGAGCGTCTTGCTGGGAATGAGAACTAGACGCTTTGAACCGACAGTGATCGCCGTTCCATTTGCCACTTGCCAACTCTCCAATGCAATCTTAGGCGATGCCTCCGGTACATACTCTGCTTGCAGCCAGGGCAAGAAGGTGCTGAGACACATCTGATTGAGATAGGCATTCCAACGACCACTAGGGGTTAAATATGATTGGCTTTGCTGCCAAGCTTGGTTTTGAACGGTTGGTGAGACTTCTAGCCATAACTCAGTTGGGGGAGAAAACGAAATCATTGCACCTCCTGATGGGTATTCTGGTTTTGGTGGAGACTGTTGTAATAACTTTGTAGCCACTCCTCCAAAAGCGTACTGATATGTTTAACCACGTTGGAAGTTAGAGAAGTATGCGTTGTCTCTTGACTCCACTGAGTTAGCGCTCTTAACAAGACTTCTCTTGCCTTAGCCAACCGCCGGGAAACCGTATATTGCGGTATCTCTAGCTGGCTGGCAATTTGCTGTTGGGTTAGCTCTTGCTGGTAATATAGTTGCACTAGCTTCTGGCTTTGGGAGTCTAGTCGGGCGAGTGCTGCTGTCAAAATGTTATGAATTTGAGTCTGCTGGACTTGACGAGTTGCAGTTTCTTCCTCAGCAATTAGAGCTACTAGTAAAGGTTCATGCGCCTCATCTGCCAAATTATCTTGCCATTCGCCGGATTCCAGCCCTAACTTAGGTGCGTTGAGCGAGGCTACCGATGG
>JAFASY010000069.1 GCA_019244235.1 Chroococcidiopsidaceae cyanobacterium CP_BM_ER_R8_30 | reverse complement strand
CAATATACAGAACTGGGGCAAAAGTACGGGTTCAAGTCGATAAAGACTATTGATCAATTCCGCGAACGGATTCCAGTTTTGCCATACAGCAGCTATGAACCCTATACAGAGCGCATTGCCTGCGGTGAGAAAAACGTTCTCACACCTGATCCGGTTGTCTACATAAATACGACCAGTGGCTCGACAAGAGCGCAGAAACAGATTCCTGTGACTCGGCGATTTCAGAGATCTTTAGGATGGGCTAATTTAACAAGCATTGGCTTTTTAATCGCGGCGCTACACTCGCGAGGGCAGCAGTTTGGTCCAGTTTTAGGAATGAACGCAGTACAAACGCCAAAACGTACTAGTGGAGGCATTGAGGTAGGTCCAGCGGGTCCGGGAGTCTTTCGCATGGGTAAATTCCTTTACGAGCAACTCGTTGCCCACCCTTATGAGACCCTGAAGCCATCCGACAGCCTCACTCGTCACTACGTAAGTTTACTCTTTGCCCTACGCAATCCAGCACTGCGAGGTTGGGGAGCAAATTTTCCCATGTTAGTCCTGCGAATTTGCAACTATTTAGAGCGCTATGCTGAAGAATTGCTCTATGACCTAGAACATGGGACAATTGCTGACTGGTTAAAATTGGAACCAGAGACTCGTGGTTCCTTAGAGCGGATATGGAAAGCTGATCCAGCCCGATCTGCCCAATTAAGAGGAATCTTGAAAAGAGAGGGACGTCTTACCCCAAAACTTGCTTGGTCAAATTTATCTTTTATTGCTACGGCACGAGGGGGAACCTCAGATTTTTACTTTGAACGATTTCCCACCTATTTTGATGACGTGCCTGGATTTGGTGTAGTTTATGCTACTGCCGAAGGAACCTTCGGTATTTACCCTGATCTCAACAAAGATGGCAGCGTTCTAGCGATTGAGACTGGCTTTTTCGAGTTTATCCCACAAGACCAATGGGAGGAAGAATATCCCAAAACGTTACTTGCCACTGAAGTTAAGGCGGGACAACTCTACCGTATCCTCATGAGCAACTATAGCGGCTTCTACCGCTACGACATTGGTGATGTCGTGGAAGTGGTGGGTTTTTATGAGACAGCCCCCATACTGATATTTCGTTACCGTAACGGTGGGTTGCTTTCATCTACCACCGAGAAAACAACTGAATTTCATGCCACTCAGGTGATGAAGGCCCTGCAACAAGAATTTAATCTATTGCTAGAAGATTTCTGTATCACTCTATCTGAGGACGAGTTCCCTGCCCACTATCTAGTCAACATTGAACTTGCCACTGGCTACACACTTAGCAAGCCTCTAGCCTTCCTCAGTCGTTTTGACTGTAAGCTCAAGGAAATTAATACCTACTATGGATTCAGACGGCGGGATCAGATACCACCGCCAAGGCTGCGAATTCTGGCTGCTGAAAGTTTTGCTATAGTCCGTCAACGTCAGCTCAAAAGGGGAATTCCCGATTTTCAGCTGAAATTCCCTCACATTAGTGAAGATCGGAGTTTTCTTGCTGGAATAGTAGTGGAGCAGGAGGTTAGGCTACCGGAGGAGATGGGGGATGGGGAGATGGGGAAGCTGGGAGAGTTAGAAGAGAGCTAGTACTTTTTCTAGGGTTTTTTGTGTGAAGAGTTCTTGCTGGGTGAGCTGAAGGGATGGCTGGATTAGATAGAGCTGCTGATTTGAGTTGTGACAGCGACCGCCTGTTATATGAAGAAGGATATGTGCTTCACAGTCGATAAGTTCGTATTTGCTTGCTTTAATAAGAGTTGCTAGGGCAACGCCAGCGGCTGGATCGAGTGCGATCCCTTCGGTTTCTTGGAATAAATCGATAGCCTGTAACGTTTCTTGATTGTTGGCAAAGAACATATCTCCCTGACTCTCCTTCAAGACATCGAAAACTCCGCCTATGACTGCGTAGGGTGGTCGCTGATTTGATAAGACATCGGCTACTATCTGCTTCACTTGCTGCTTGCTAATGTCGATACTCTGTAATTGTCGTTGCTGTGACTTCCATGCGTGGTATATGGGAATGAAAGGAAAATTTTGACTCAGCATCAGCTGTGGCAGTTTTTGACCAAACCTCCCATCCGCAATCAGTCGCTTAGCTGCCTCATGTACAGCGATCGCTCCGGCTCCACTGCCGATCGCTTGGAAATAGTAGTCGGGGAGTTGCCCTATAGTCTCAACAGCACTAAGCATGGTTGTGCCCATACCGTCCCGTCGCCCAATGTTCTTAACGCCACCCTCCTGAAAAAAACCATCCAGTTGCGAAATACTTGTTGCTAATTTGATGGCATCATCATAGTCCGCACCAACTAAAGATACGATTTTCACTACGGGATCAAGCGATGTCAACGTTCTCAAGGACGTTGCCTGCGGGTCTCCCGCAGGCATACCAGTCCATCCGGAGGCTTCCTCCACAGAGCGAGTTGACCTTGTAAACTTTAGCCGATGGAGTCCACTTTCCGGTACGATAATCAGACATGGAACTTTGTTATGAGAGCAGACGGAAGCAAATGCTGCAGCTGTATTACCTGCAGAGGCTACGACCAACGTTTTAGTGTGCTGTGCGCCTAAGCGTGAAACCACTGTGTAGGCTTCTAGTTCCTTGAACGTACTAGTTACAAGCATCGCCCCTTTTTCTGGACAGTAGCCATTGAAAGCAATCCAGAGATTAGGTAAACCTAGTCTTTGACTGAGTTTTTGGCTTTGGTAGGTTACTGTCCTCCCAGCACTATAGAGGTGATGGCGGATAGGTAGCCAGTTGTGATATCGGGAAATCCCATGCTCTGAGCAATTGGGCTCAAACATGAGAGCCGAGTATTCCGTCATTAAAAGAGCTGTTTCTGGATGCTGAGCTGGGCAATCTAGAATGAAACCATCGTCATCAAACTTTATGCCACAGAACTGGCATTTGACTTTGTAGTGCTGAGGCATTAGAGACTTTGTGCAGCAATTCCTGCAACGAATGATACACTTACTTTCTATGCATAGAGCATGCTATCCAACCTGCCATAACCTAGACACTAGAAAGAGTACAACAGGGAGACAAGAAAGCTGAAGATTATCACAGAAACAGGCAAGCATAGGCAAGAACTCATGGAACTGGCTACAGCTCTAACCAACCAGACAGTCAAAAAAGCTGTCCGCGAGGTGGGCATTAATCCGAATCATTGGTATGCAGTTGGTTGGGCAGACCAACTCCAGTCTAACGATGTCATCACCGTGACGATTTGGCAGCAGGTGATCGCTGTTTATCGCGATAGCTATGGTCAGCTACACGCCTTAGAAGATGCTTGCCCGCACAAAGGCATAGCGCTGCATAAGGGTAAAGTTCATGGTTGTCATCTGGCTTGCGCTTACCATGGTTGGGAATTTAATGATAGTGGTGAATGTGTCAGTATTCCCTATCTACAAGCAGCACAGAAGCTACCTCGTGTTCAGGTCCGCAGTTATCCGATCCAAGAAAAATACAATCTCATCTGGATTTTTCCTGGCGATCCCACTCTAGCAGCTACCTGCTTCCCACCTGACATCCCAGAGTTTAGTCAGTCTGGCTGGCTAATGGTGCCATTGGCTGCTCACTTTCATGCTCATTTCTCTATCTGCAACGAGAACGCAATGGATGTCTTCCATGGTTTTTTGCACCAAAACCTGCAAGGGTGGTTTGATCCAGTTCTTGTCAGCCTACGAGAAACGGAAGCCGCCATCTTAGCAGAATATCAAGTCTCATACAAAGGTCGCATTGCTCAGTTTTTGGGATTGAGTGAACGAGCTGACCAGGTCACAACCTTACCCATCTCAATCCAGTATCGCTACCCCAACTATCACAGCTCTCTCCAGGGCGTCTCCAGCTTACACCTCTTGCGGCTACCTGTGAGTAAAACTGAAAGTCGCTCATTCGCCCTGTTTTTTTTCAAAGTCCGCCTTCCCACATGGTTACTCAAGCCCCTTACGCCATTGCTGCAAATTATGATTCGGCGCTTCATGTTGCTTAAATTTCTCGCTCAAGATATTACCATGATGGAGAGTGAGCAGCAGACCTACCTAGCTAATCCTCAACAGCACTATGTAGAAATTAACCCAGCAATTATTGCTGTTCAAAGGCTGATTGTCCGGCAATACGAACAATTTATGCAAAAATCTAGTCAAGCTAAGTTAACCAAAGAAAATCCAATCGGATGAAGGTAACTGTATTAGCAGCGACGGCTGTGCTTACTTGTCCACTACAGCACCCGAATCAATCTCTCACTCCAAGCCGCAGCAGAGAGATGGGTGAGACGGACGTTTTAATCAACACTATTAGGTCTTCTCCCATCCAGCATTGGCTCAAACTGGATAGCAGATACCGAACCACTGGAAACATACTGCTGTGTTATTGGCGATAGGCTATCTAGGAATAGGTGAGAGGAGTAACTTGTGCAAACTGTTAAAGACTATGTCCAACGCTGGTACGAAAGTGGGCTAGATCCTGATGAGTATGTTTGTCATCAAAAGCAGGGTAATTTAGTTGAGATTTCTGAACCGGCAACTGGTGAGCGATGGACTGTGCTCACCTTCTGCACGAATGACACCCTAGGGCTAGTCCAGGAGGCAGCCGTCAAGCAAGCTGCCATTGATGCAATCCTGCAATACGGCACATCTAATAGTTCCTGCTCGGTCTTGAGTGGTCGAATTGAGCTGCACCAACAGCTAGAAGACGAAATTTCTGCGTTCAAGCACCTACCGCACACGCAGCTATTTATAAATGCTTGGATGGCGATGCAAGCCTTAATGGATGCCTTCTGTCACTTGGCGATTCCAGTTCCTGGGTTTCAGCATAACCGAGAAACGTTGATTCTCACTGACGTCCTCAACCATGGCTGCATTGTCTCAGCTATTGTCAATGCGGGGACCCGTTCCGGGCGAGTATTTGGTCATAGCCCCCGCGTCCGCGTCAAAGCCTACCGCCACTGTGATGCAGAGGATTTGGCTCGCAAGCTGCGTCGGTATGCTCAACCGGATGACCGGATCATGGTAGTTTCCGATGCCGTATTCTCAATGGATGGGGATATTGCTCCCTTACCAGATATGCTAGACGTGCTGCAGAATTACCCAGGCAGCGTCATCATGATGGACGAGGCGCATGCCAGTGGTGCGATTGGTGCTACAGGTAGGGGCATCTACGAGCATTTTGGGATTTTACCGTCGCAAGCAATTCAGCGAGGTGTGACACCCCTGATTATGACGACTTTCTCGAAGTTTGCCGCTTCAGCAGGAGCAGCGATCAGCACACATGTAGCAGAACTCATACCACTGCTCAATGTTTCTCCGACCTCAATTGGTACAATTTCTTTACCGCCACCCAATACCGCTGCTGCCTTAGCAAGCTTGCGCTTAGTGCGCAAATTTCCCGAACGGGTACAGCGCTTGCAGGAAAATACCCGTTACTTGCGATCGCGCTTGGCTGAGCATGATTTTTTAGCGCTTGGTGAGACTAATGTTATCCCAGTCATTTTGCCACCAGAACTCAATCCCAAGAGCTTTTGTCGGCAACTTATGCAAGAACATGGGCTTTGGGTTTCTCCCATTTGGTATATTGCTAAACCCAGACTGCGAATCACTGTTAATGCCCTTCATAGCAAGGAGGAAATGGAGCGTCTAGTGACAGGGATGGTAACAGTCCGGGACTTATTGTATAAACCGACAATTAGTGCTTAATTAGCCGTTAGCGAACCAATACAAGCTAATCGTTAATAGATAAAATCATCAAAGTGCTAAAACAAACTACGTCAATTCAGATCCGAGCTGTCACAACTCTGACAGAGGATGAAATTTTTTTGGATGTCCCAATGCGGGTGTATGCTAATGACCCCTACTGGGTGCCGCCTCTTCGTAGCACTGTGGCAAAGCAGTTTGCACCCAGTAACGCTTTCTTTAAGTACGGAAAGCTACAACGGTTTATCGCCCTATCACAGGGAGCAAATGCTCAGGCAGTGGGACGCATTGGAGCCGCAGTCAATCAGCGATTAATCGACCGAGAAGGTCAAAATGTCGGTCTGATCGGTTTTTTTGAGTGCGTTCAAGATTTTGCTATTGCTCAATCTCTCTTGAAGACTGCCTGCCAGTGGTTACGGGAGCAAGGGATGACAATAGCTCGCGGTCCAATTGATCTCTCTACCCACAACAACTGTCTATTTTTAGTTGATGGATTTGGCTCATCACCTGTGGTAATGACGTCCTACAACCCTCCCTACTACCCACAGTTTATAGAGCAGGACGGTTGGCATAAAGCCAAAGACGCTTACGCCTATGATTTCCCTCTAGATAAACCCCTACCAGCAGAATTTGAGAAAGCTTATCGGATTGCTTGTAAATCTGGCGTTAGTTTTCGCCCGCTGAGAACCAAAGGCAAAGGATTTGAGCAAGATGCCAAGAGTCTTTATCACCTTCTGAACCAGACATTTGCCAATAACTGGAGCTTTACACCCCGAAGCGAGGCAGAATTCCTAGATGAAGCTAAAGACTTACAGAGCTTGGTAGACCCAGATGTGTTTCCAGTCGCGGAATACAATGGCGAAATGATTGGCTGTTTTATGGGGCTACCTGACTACAACATTCCCTTAAAACACGTTGGCGGAAGACTGAACTGGCTAGGAATTCTCAAGTTTCTTTGGTATCGCCGTCAGATCGATCAAGGACGAGTAATGGTGGTTTGTTCACTACCAGAGTATCGCCGGAAAATGGTACCACTAGCCTTGATTTATTTAGGTATGCAAGGTGGAATCCAAAAAGGCAAACCATATAAGCGGGCTGAACTCTCTTGGGTTTACGAAGATAATTTCCCCTCTCGCAGACTCATCGAAGCATCTGGCGGCAAGCTTTATAAAACTTACCGAATTTACGAAAAAACTTTATGAAGGCGCTAGTTACTGGAGCTAGCGGATTTACAGGTTCTCACTTGGTCAGGGCACTGGAGCAACAAGGGAATTTTGTTGTGGGACTAGTGCGCCAATCAAGCAATCTCGCACGGCTAAAAGATTGCCATCTGCAACTCGTTTACGGAGACATCACTGACCAAAATGCCTTGCGCTCAGCCATGAATCAGGTGGATACAGTTTTCCACACCGCTGCCTATGTAGAGCTAGGGATTGTCAATGAGAGAGAAATGGAGCGAGTGAATCTGGCAGGAACTCAGGCTGTGCTAGAAGTTGCCCAATCTATGGGCGTATCCAAAGTCATATATTGCAGCACAGTAGGGGTGTTCGGTGACACTGGCACTCAAGTGGTAGATGAAACATTCAAACGGACACAGACTGACTTTTCTTCTGCTTACGACCGCACAAAATACCAAGCCCAACAACTTGTCGATCAATTTGCGGCTAATGGTTTATTTATTGTCAGTCTCCTCCCTAGTGGGATTTTTGGCCCTGATGACCCTCATTTTCGCCCCGTGCTGCAACAATTCCTGAAAGGTAGACTCAAACTATGGGCTGGGGGCGATCGCATAACTGGGATTGTCCATGTGGATGATTTAGCCGCTGCAATGCTTCTAGCGGCGGAAAAAGGCAAATCAGGAGAGCATTACATCATTTCTGCAGGTGAATTAACCACCCGTGAAATGTTTGAACTCCTCAGTCAGGAAACGGGCCTTCCAGTGCCTCGCGAAGCTCCCCAGTCTTTAGTTAGATTAGTTGGGAACTTACTCGATCCCTTCGGACGCCTACTCAGTTGGCAACCGCCCCTGAGCCGAGAGCGCGTTCACTATATTTACGACCGTTGCGTTCGGGTAGATGCGAGCAAAGCCCGTCAAGAATTAGGTTGGCAACCTCGCTCCGTGTTAGAAACAGTGCGGGGTATGCTAGAGAGAAACTTAACTTCGTAGCCGTTCAGTTAGAAAATCTCCCTAATGATTATTAATCATGATGACGAATATTGCTACTTCAGCACATTGGAGCGTTAGGTTGTGGAATACAGCAATCGCTCATCTTCTTAGCACCCCATCTTCTAAATAAGCAACTCGGTCAGCTACATCCACTAAACGAGGATCGTGCGTCACCATCAGCACTGTGCAGCCTTCTTCCTTCGCTAGCTTACGCAATAGCGAAATCACATTATGCCCACTGTGAGAGTCTAGGGCAGCGGTAGGCTCATCTGCCATGATTAGCCGGGGATTACCAGCTAAAGCTCGGGCGATCGCCGCTCGTTGCTTTTGTCCTCCAGATAGATCGCCTGGCTTCTGGTTTGCCTTATCCGCTAATCCCACTTGTTCTAGCAGCATCTGCGTCTGCTGCCGCGCTGCTTTACCCCGAATACCTTTAATACCTAAGATTAACTCTACATTCTCTGCCGCTGAGAGGGCTGGAAACAGGTTGAAACCCTGAAAAATAAACCCGATGTTCTGCAGTCGGAACTGGGCTAGCTTCTCTTTAGAAAATTTTGTAATTTCTTCCTCAAAGAGAAACACGCTTCCCTCTGTAGGGGTTAAAATTCCAGCTAGGATAGATAGTAGAGTGGTTTTGCCAGAGCCAGAAGGTCCCATTAAAAGTTGAATGTCACCTTGTTGGACCTCTAGATTAACACCTTTTAAAGCTCGGAAGCTCCCAGCTTTTGATCGATACGCCATTCCTACCCCTACAGCATTAATGGCTCTGGCTTTAGTTTTGGTTCTGATATCTGTAAACAATTTATCCTTGCCCCTCTGCTGAGTTGAAACTTTTTTCAGTCAGCTTGTGATCAATCTCTGGTTGAAAAATGTAGTGAATTGCACTCTCTCAGTACCATTACTCAAGTACATAGACTCATGGTATATCCTTAAGGAGTAAAGTATAAATCCGGCATAAGGAATAACTAACTCCTCTACTTGGAGTTAGATGACTCTCCATAACCCTTTAACTATCTTCATGGTGGACTCCCCTGATTTTGGATTAGGCTTTGAACACGATAGCTGGATCGAGGCGAGTGACTTTCTGAATAGCAAAGACTGCCGAGCCAACACACATTGAGACAGTGACCCCTAAAACGGCGATCGCTGTGACAGGTGTAATCAAAACCAGGATTCCTTGGGTTGCAGATGTCCAAGCTCCTAGCCCCAAGCAAAGAAAAATACCAGGAACATAGCCTAAGACTGCCATCCACAACGCCTGCTCCACAATTACGCCGTATATAACTAGATCAGACGCACCCATTGCCTTAAGTGTTCCAAACTCTTTCAAATGATCGGACACCGAGGAGTAGAGGATCTGACCAACAATGATCACCCCCACAATGATGCCCACTGCTGCACCGAGTCCCAGAACGAATCCAATTCCAGTCCGCTGCTGCCAGAATGTCTCCGTCTTTTCAGCTAGCTCTTTGCGAGTAAATGCTTGAGTATCTGGCAGTGCGGCTTCAAGCCTCTGCTTGAGAACCTGTAGATTTTGACCAGGTTGAGCCCGAATCAATATAAAAGAGATTTGATCTGTTGCAGATAACGGCTTAGGTGCAGCAGCTGGCTGATTGGTGGGAGAAGAAGTTATTCCGTCCACACTTGCATAAGAGTTAGTACACTCAAACTGCTGCGAGCCCGTTGGCAGTTTACAGATGACACTAGCCGTTTGACCAGCGCTTGAGTAAGCATTGGCGTTCTCTAAAGAGGTGAAGATAAAAGGATTTGAGGCAATTGAGCGGTTTCCGTGGGTTAAGCCAACTATCCGGGCACTTATCGAGCCAAATTTGCCCGTATCACCTACCCCTTTGACATTCAGTGAATTGAGATTCGTTGTATCTACAATGACAGAGTAGGGAGCTTTGAGCGCACTGACACTTCCTTGGACAATGTTTTGGGGAATGAACAACTGTCCGTTGGGATCAAATCCGATGATTCGTACTAGAGTAATCTGGTCACCTTTACCCCGCCACACTCCACCTTTAACGGATAACGCTTCGGCTCGCTGCACCCCTGGCACCCCTTGAGCCCTGGTCACGTCGCTGTAGGGGATTGGTAGTGTGAGTTCAAGATGTACTAGGCTCTTCGAGGCTACCCAAATATCAGCATCAGAGTTGTCAATTATCTTAGTAGTAGAGCGAGTAAACCCATTAAAAATGCCCGTCTGAATTGTCACTAGACTCACGGCAAACATGATTCCTGCCTGAGCTACCAGAAATCGGGGGATATCTTCGAGCAGATTTTTCCGTGCTAGTGAAACCATACAATAAGCTTGCTTAAAATTACATTTTACTCACAGCTGTTAAGCAAAAGGAGTACCTCATGGATGTTAGAGCCGCAGTCGCACACGCTGCAGGTCAGCCATTGACGATTGAAACGGTGCAGCTTGAAGGTCCGAAGACTGGGGAGGTTATGGTTGAGATCAAGGCTAGTGGGGTTTGCCATACTGACGCATACACCCTCTCTGGAACCGACCCAGAAGGTCTATTCCCATCAATTCTAGGACATGAGGGAGCAGGCGTAGTCGTGGATGTGGGCGCTGGTGTCACGAGTCTAAAAGTGGGAGACCATGTCATTCCTCTCTATACCCCAGAATGTCGCCAGTGCGAGTACTGCCTGAGCCGCAAGACGAATCTCTGTCAGGCGATCCGCTCAACCCAGGGACGCGGTGTCATGCCCGATGGCACCAGTCGGTTTTCGTTCGAGGGGAAGATGCTGCATCACTACATGGGGACATCAACTTTTGCCAATTACACAATCTTACCTGAGATTGCTGTGGCAAAGATCCGCGAGGATGCACCCTTTGATAAGGTTTGCTACATCGGTTGTGGTGTTACAACCGGGATCGGCGCAGTTGTCAATACAGCTAAGGTAGAACCAGGAGCAAATGTTGTTGTCTTTGGTTTAGGTGGCATTGGTCTCAACGTGATTCAAGGCGCTCGGATGGTAGGCGCAAATCAGATAGTTGGGGTAGATATCAACCCTACCAAGCGAGCCCTTGCTGAGAAATTTGGCATGACTCACTTTGTCAATCCTAAAGAAGTTGAGGGTGATTTAGTTGCTTACCTAGTTGATTTAACTAAAGGCGGTGCTGACTACAGTTTTGAATGCATCGGTAATGTCAATATCATGCGCCAAGCTTTAGAATGCTGTCACAAAGGTTGGGGCGTTAGTGTCATTATCGGCGTTGCTGGTGCTGGCGAAGAAATTCGCACTCGCCCTTTCCAGCTTGTGACTGGACGGGTTTGGAAAGGTTCAGCTTTCGGTGGGGCTAGAGGTCGCACTGATGTGCCAAAAATTGTGGACTGGTATATGGAAGGCAAAATTAATATTGATGATTTGATCACCCACGTTATGCCACTAGAGCGGATTAATGATGCTTTTGAATTAATGCATAAAGGTGAATCGATTCGTAGTGTTATGACATTTTAGCGGTACAAAATATGCCTACTTCCCTCAATTTAATGGCAGAGCATCGTTGCTTCGACGGTACAGTTGGCTTTTACAGTCATCAATCTGAAACTTGTAGTGGAGAAATGCGCTTTGCTGTCTATCAACCACCTCAAGCAGCATCGAAGCCAGTACCAGTTCTATACTTTCTTTCTGGTCTAACTTGCACTGAAGAGAATTTCACGGTCAAAGCTGGGGCGCAGCGCTATGCGGCTGAACATGGGTTGATGCTGGTGGCACCAGATACTAGCCCCCGAAATACTGGGATTGCAGGTGAAGATGACGACTGGGACTTGGGCACTGGTGCTAGTTTCTACGTCGATGCGACTGTTGAACCTTGGCGATCGCACTACCAGATGTATAGCTACATCGTACGCGAGTTACCCGTTTTGATTGCTGCACATTTTCCGGTGCAGGAGCAAAAGCAGGGTATCTTTGGTCATTCTATGGGAGGTCATGGGGCGCTCGTTTGTGCGTTAAGAAACCCCAATCGCTATCAGTCAGTTTCAGCCTTTGCACCAATCTGTGCCCCGATGCTCTGCCCGTGGGGGCAGAAGGCGTTCACCAATTACCTCGGCTCTAACCAGGAGAGTTGGCAAGCTTATGATGCTAGTTTTCTAGTCAAGGAAGCTGGATATAACTGTCCGATTCTGATTGACCAAGGCACTGCCGATCAGTTTCTCGCCGAGCAACTGCTGCCTCAAGTATTTGAAGAGGCTTGTCAAGCAGTTGGTCAACCGCTGACCTTACGGTTTCACGAAGGCTACAATCATAGCTACTTCTTCATTGCTACCTTGATTGAAGAACACATCCGCTATCACGCTGCTGTGCTGTGCCGTTAAATTTGCAAACGAGATTTTAGTCAAGGAGAAGTCAAATGACCGCTCTGACTCTCAATCTGGACGCCATCGTGCGACTCACTGATGATGCCTTCTATGCTTTGTGCCAAGCCAACCCAGAAATTAAGTTTGAACGCACAAGTCTTGGGGAACTGATTGTTATGCCACCAACGGGAGGAGAAACTGGAAGGCGGAATCTCGATCTGTCAATGCAACTTGGCATTTGGAGTAAACAAACTCAACTGGGAGTTGCATTTGACTCCAGTACTATGTTCCATCTCCCCAATGGGGCTTATCGTTCTCCCGACGCTGCTTGGATTGTCTTGGAACGGTGGGAAACTCTCAGTCTTAAAGAACGAGAAATATTTCCCCCAATCTGTCCAGATTTTGTGGTTGAGCTGCGCTCACCTAGCGATAGTTTGAAAGCAATTCAGAACAAGATGCAGGAGTATGTAGACAATGGCGCACGCTTAGGTTGGCTACTCGATCCACAAGAGCAACTTGTAGAGGTTTATCGTCGAGGACAAGAAAAAGAGGTTTTATCATCCCCTACTCACTTGTCAGGAGAGGAGGTACTTCCAGGTTTTGTGCTGGATTTGAGAGGAATCCTATAATTATCCTGGATGAGGAGTGTTGAACTAAGTCGAGTGACCCTGGCTTCTGGCTTGGATATATAGTGGGGGGAAACAAATGACCCAGGTAGCAGCGAAAGTCTTCACTTTTAAGGAGTTTTTGACCCACGATGATGGTACGGATACGAGGTACGAGTTGCGCCGAGGGAGCTTGGTCCCAATGAATTCCCCGCGGGGTAAGCACATTGATGTTGCAGAGTTTATTCATGAATCTCTCAAACAGCACATTAGACAACAAAGACTACCTCTAGTTTCCAAGCTAGGTAGCATCTACGTCCAGGTTTTACTAGAAGAAGGTAAGGATTCCGCTCGCATCCCAGATGTCTGCGTGTTGAGTGCTGAGCAGTGGGAGCAGATGCAAGAGCGTCCAGCTGCTATTTCGCTCTCGGAGCCACCACCCGTCTTGGTAGTGGAAGTGGTCAGTACCAATTGGCAAGATGACTACCTACATAAGCTGGCTGAGTACGAGCAATTCGGCATTCAAGAGTATTGGATTGTTGATTACCTGGCACTGGGGGCGGCGCGCTACATTGGATCGCCCAAGCTGCCTACCATATCAATTTATCAGCTAGGAGATGGGGAATATCAGGAGATGCAGCAGTATCGAGGGAGCGATCACATTGTGTCCAATGTGTTTCCTGAGCTTTCCCTGACAGCTGATGAGATTTTTAGAGGCGGGTTTGTTTGAACTTGTTGGAGCAATAAGTTCAATTGTCTGACATTAACCTCGTTTCGTTCATTTCGTTGCCGCGTCAAGTCGCGTAAGTCCCGCTGCGGCAAGGGTGGGATGAAACTGCCACGCACTAGACCGTAGCTCAGCAGTTCCGCTAACCACTCGGCATCTTTAACATCGGTTTTGCGTCCCGGCACTTGCTTGAAATGATGCGAATTCACCACCATCACCTCAAAGCTACTTTCTAAGATGTTGTACACCGGTTTCCAGTATTCACCCGTGCTTTCCATCGCTACATGCGTGCTCTCATGACTCACTAACCAGTCACATAAGCTCAATAGCTCCCGTGTCGTCGTGCCATAGGTCCGAGTTTCGCGCTGATCTTTGCCATGCTCATTCACCCACAGGCAACATACGACCACCGTTTTTTTGTGTACGTCGATTCCAGCACATCGCTCATGCTTGATTTGCATCAGGGAACTCCTTAAAGTCAGATTTCGCTGGTTGAACCGCCATGTCGATTCATGATCCTGCTTTGCGTGCTGTCTCGCGATTTGCCAGATGCACAGATGGGTGTGCCAAGGGCGAGTCCGGTCAGTCTCCTGCTCAGGCTATAGGGCACTAATTCCAATGCGACCTCGCAACCAATGACTCTGAACTTACCATTTTCATCCGGGGGTGTAAACTACCCCCACTAACCGCATTCGCGGTATAGTGGGGGCTTTTCAGTAGCCCTGATATGGTCTAACAAATTGCAAGACAATATCGAACCTCCAAGCGGGTTTACATGCGCCGCTCCAACAATTCCGACAAGTTTTATAACTTGA
>JAFASY010000305.1 GCA_019244235.1 Chroococcidiopsidaceae cyanobacterium CP_BM_ER_R8_30 | reverse complement strand
GAGTGATGAGTTTGGAGATGAGGAGTTAAGGCGATGCTGCTGCTTTCGGTCTTCTAACTCCTCCCCCCTCACTTCCGATAGTGGCAGGTAGAGCGTGAAAGTACTCCCTTGACCAGGGCAACTGACCAGTCGAATTTCGCCGCCCAGGAGTCGGGCAATTTCCCGGCTGATTGACAAGCCCAAGCCTGTGCCGCCATATTTCCGACTCGTGGTGCCATCAGCCTGATGAAAAGCTTCGAAAACAATCTTTTGCTTGTCTGCCGCAATACCAATACCCGTATCGATAACCGCAAAAGCCACAACTGCATTAGCACAATTTAACTGTTCTTGGTCAGGGCTCCATCCAGCACTTGCCACACTAAGCTCCAAGCGAACTTCCCCCGACTCTGTAAATTTGAAGGCGTTGGAGAGCAAATTCTTGAGTACTTGCTGTAAGCGTTTTGAATCGGTATAGATTACCCTTGGCAGTCGCTCGTCAATTGAGATGTTAAAGTTGAGCTCTTTATCATGCGCGACTTGCCGGAAGTTGCGTTCTATCTGATCGGCAAGTTCGGCGAACAGTATCTGGTTGATGTCCAAAGACATGACGCCAGATTCAATCTTGGACAGATCGAGGATGTCATTAATAAGTCCTAGCAAATCGCTGCCAGCGCCATGAATCGTACGGCTGTATTCAACTTGTTTCGCCGTCAAGTTGCCCTCAACGTTGTCAGCAAGCAGTCTAGATAGAAGCAACATGCTATTGAGCGGCGTTCGCAATTCATGAGACATGTTGGCAAGAAACTCTGACTTATAGCGTGAACTCAGTGCTAACTGCTCCGCCCTCTCTGCCAAAGCTTGCCTTGCCTGTTCAATCTCTTGATTCTGGCGCTCAACTTCGCGATTTTGCAGGGCTAATAAATCTGACCGTTGTTCTAGTTCTTCGTTAGTCTGCTGCAACTGTTCCTGTTGCTGCTTGAGCAGGTCTTCAGATGCTTTAAGGGATTGGGCTTGCCGCTCCAATCGTTTGTTCGTCTCTCTTAGCTCTGCTTGCTGCGTTTGTAGTTCTTCTGCTAAAGACTGCGACTGCTTGAGCAACTCCTCAGTGCGCATGCTGGCGGCAATTGTGTTTAGAACAATAGCAATACTCTCAGTCAATTGGTCAAAGAATGATAGATGGATCTCGCTAAAGCGTCGGAACGAAGCTAATTCAATCACTGCCGTCACCTGTCCCTCAAATAGTACGGGTAAGACAACAGCGTTGAGCGGGGTAGATTCTCCTAGCCCAGTTCTGATTTTTATATGGTCATTGGGCACTTCCGTCAGCAGAATTCGTTCCTTTTCTATGGCACATTGCCCCACTAATCCTTCACCTAAATGGAACCGATTAGCCAGATGCTTACGCTCTCGGTAGGCATAGGTGCTGAGAAGCTTCAGGACTGGCTCATGACCTTCACTTTGGTCCATTAGGTAAAAAACGCCTTGTTGGGCAGATACCAATGGTGCCAACTCAGACAAGATCAGTCGGGAAACAGCCTCAAGATTTCGCTGACCCTGAAGCAGGCGGGTAAACTTAGCCAGGTTGGTTTTTAACCAGTCCTGCTCGGTGTTTTTCTGAGTTGTTTCCCGGAGATTGGCGATCATCTGGTTGATGTTGTCCTTGAGGACTGCCACTTCGCCTTGGGCTTCAACAGCAATCGAGCGTGTCAAGTCGCCATTTGTCACAGCGATCGCAACTTCAGCAATAGCACGTAATTGAGTGGTGAGCGTGGCAGCAAGTTCGTTGACATTATCTGTCAGATCTCTCCAAGTGCCAGATGCTCCCGGTACCCTTGCCTGCCCACCCAGCTTACCTTCAATTCCCACTTCACGAGCAACAGTGGTGACTTGGTCGGCAAAGGTAGCCAGGGTATCAATCATCTCGTTAATTGTATCGGCTAGGGTTTGAATCTCTCCCTTAGCTTCGAGCATCAATTTTCGCTTCAAGTCTCCGTTTGCCACGGAAGTGACTACCCTAGCAATGCCTCGTACTTGAGCAGTGAGGTTACTTGCCATTGAGTTGACATTATCGGTCAAATCTTTCCAGGTACCAGCTACACCCTTGACCTGTGCCTGACCACCCAACTTCCCTTCAGTGCCGACCTCTCGCGCCACCCGCGTCACTTCTGAGGCAAAAGAGCTGAGCTGTTCCACCATGACGTTGATGGTGTCCTTCAGTTCCAAAATCTCGCCTTTGACATCAACAGTGATTTTCTTCGAGAGATCGCCGTTAGCCACAGCCTTTGTGACTTCGGCAATGTTACGGACTTGAGCCGTGAGGTTACCAGCCATCGAGTTGACGTTATCGGTCAAATCCTTCCAAGTTCCCCCTACCCCTCGAACATAAGCCTGGACACCCAGCTTACCTTCCGTTCCAACCTCTCGCGCCACCCGCGTCACTTCCGAAGCAAAGGAGTTGAGCTGGTCCACCATGACGTTGACAGTGTTTTTCAGCTCCAGAATCTCGCCTTTGACATCAACAGTAATCTTTTTAGACAGATCGCCGTTGGCTACCGCTGTCGTGACTTCGGCAATGTTACGGACTTGAGCGGTTAAGCTACCAGCCATAAAGTTGACTGACTCAGTCAGATCCTTCCAGGTGCCAGCCACGCCTCGGACTTCAGCCTGGACGCCTAGCTTGCCTTCTGATCCCACTTCTCGCGCCACCCGCGTCACTTCTGAGGCAAAGGAGTTGAGCTGATCCACCATGACGTTGACGGTGTTTTTCAGCTCCAGGATTTCACCTTTGACATCGACAGTAATTTTCTTGGACAAGTCGCCGTTAGCTACTGCTGTCGTAACAGCGGCAATATTCCGGACTTGAGCGGTTAAGCTACCAGCCATAAAGTTGACTGACTCAGTCAAATCCTTCCAGGTGCCAGCCACACCTCGAACATCTGCCTGCCCACCCAACTTACCCTCCGAACCCACTTCTCGTGCCACCCGCGTCACTTCTGAAGCAAAGGAGTTGAGCTGATCCACCATGATATTCAGCGTGTTTTTTAGCTCTAAAATTTCGCCTTTAACATCGACAGTAATTTTCTTCGACAGATCACCATTGGCGATCGCTGTTGCCACTTCGGCAATGTTACGTACCTGCCCAGTCAGGTTACCTGCCATCATATTCACCGAATCGGTGAGATCCTTCCAGGTACCAGCCACACCTCTCACTTCGGCTTGAGCCCCCAGTTTGCCTTCCGTGCCGACCTCCCGCGCCACCCGCGTCACTTCCGAAGCGAAGGAGTTGAGCTGATCCACCATAGTATTGATCGTGTTTTTCAGCTCCAGAATTTCGCCTTTAACATCGACGGCAATCTTCTTCGACAAGTCTCCATTCGCCACTGCCGTCGTGACTTCAGCAATATTGCGCACCTGAGCTGTCAAGCTACCAGCCATGAAATTAACGCTGTCGGTCAAATCCTTCCAAGTGCCAGCAACGCCTTTGACTTCTGCCTGACCACCTAACTTCCCGTCTGCCCCCACCTCGCGAGCAACTCGCGTCACTTCTGAGGCAAAGGAGTTGAGTTGGTCCACCATAATGTTGACCGTATTCTTCAGCTCCAGGATTTCACCTTTAACATCGACGGTAATCTTCTTTGACAAGTCTCCATTTGCGACTGCCGTCGTAACTTCAGCAATATTGCGCACCTGAGCTGTCAAGTTACCCGCCATTGAGTTGACATTGTCAGTTAAATCTTTCCAGGTGCCAGCCACACCCCTGACTTCAGCTTGGACACCCAGTTTGCCTTCCGTGCCAACTTCTCGCGCTACCCGTGTGACTTCTGAAGCAAAGGAGTTAAGTTGGTCCACCATAATGTTGACCGTATTCTTCAACTCCAGAATTTCGCCTCTAACATCAACCGTGATTTTCTTCGACAGGTCACCGTTAGCGATCGCTGTTGCCACTTCGGCAATATTGCGCACCTGAGCTGTCAAGTTACCCGCCATTAAATTGACGTTATCAGTCAAATCCTTCCATGTGCCAGCGACGCCTTTGACTTCTGCTTGGGCACCGAGTTTGCCTTCCGTGCCGACTTCCCGAGCTACCCGCGTGACTTCTGAAGCAAACGAACTGAGCTGGTCCACCATGGTATTGACGATCTGCGAGGTTTGCAGGAATTCCCCTTTAAGGGGCCTACCCTCTATTTCTGGCGCAATCCTTTTCGATAGATCGCCATAGGCTACAGCCCGAATCACACGAGTTGTTTCCACTGTAGGCTGAACCAAGTCAGTGATGAGTGTATTGACCGATTCAATACAGCTAGCCCACGAACCGCTAGCATTGGCAAGCGTGGCGCGTTGCGCTACCTTACCTTCTTTACCAACAACAGCACCGATCCGGTCTAACTCCGCCGCCATTCTTTCGTTTAGCTCAATAATCTCGTTGAGCGTATCGGCAATCTTTCCGGCTATGCCAGTTTGGTCAATGGGCATACGCACTGAAAAGTCTCCTCTTTTCACCGTTGCCAGCGTTCTGAGTAGCTGTTGGGGGTCTAGATTATCTGTATCTTTGGTTAACCGTGCAGTGGTCATGCTCCTCACCCTTGTCTTAATTCAACGTCCTGGCAACTATCTTTAACTGGCAAAATTTGCTTAAGTTCAACCATTAATCCCTCAACTCAAGGATCTTGGGCAGTGAAAAGTAAAAGGTGGCACCGTTGTCGATCTCGCCCTCAGCCCAGGTGCGACCACCATGTCGCGCAATAATTCGCTGGACATTGGCTAGCCCAATACCAGTTCCCTCAAATTGGTCAGCAGCGTGCAGGCGTTGGAATATGCCAAAAAGTTTATGAACGTACCGCATATTGAAGCCGACACCGTTATCGCGCACAAAAAATACAAACTCCTGCTCATTACTAGTGCTGCCAATCTCAATCTTAGCTAGGTGTCGTAGACCTGTGTACTTAAGAGCATTATCCATCAGGTTGTAGAGAACCAGCCGCAACATGGAAGGGTCACCCTGCACATTAGGTAATTTCTCGATTTGCCAGCAAAGTTCACGACCATGTGTTTCTGACTCAAGTTCGCCCTGGATCTCTTGCACGAGTTGCTCCATGTTAATTGTTGTGAGGCGCATCTCTGTCCTCCCTATGCGAGAGAAGGCTAGCAAATCATCGACTAGTGTTCCAGCATACTTAGCTGTTTGGGCAATAGTTGTGAGATAGTGATGACTGGTTTTATCCAAGGTTGTTGTGGTTCCTAGCCGTTGCTGTAGCAGTTCTACAAATCCACTGATATGGCGCAATGGCGCTCGCAGGTCGTGAGAAACAGAGTATGAAAAAGATTCAAGTTCTTTATTAGTAGCTTCCAATTGGACTGTCTTCTGAAACAGCTCCACGAACACCATTACCTTTGACTTCAAGATTTCTGCTGCAATTGGCTTCACCAAGTAGTCCACAGCCCCGTACGCATAACCCTGGGATACCATCTGCTCACTGCTACTGAAAGCGGTGAGAAAAATAATGGGAATGTGGCGATTACGCTCACGTTCTCGAATGAGCCTCGCTGTCTCCAATCCATTTAGCTCTGGCATCTGAATGTCGAGCAGGATCACCGCAAAGTCCTGATAGAGCAAATATTTTAAGGCTTCTTCCCCTGAGTATGCCAACACCAGATTCTGATCGAGGCTTTCCAGGACTGTAGATAAAGCCAGTAGATTGTACTGATTATCGTCAACTATTAAGATGTTAACCTTCGATTTGGGAAGCATCAACAATGTCTCTGTCTCGTAAAGCAGTGAGAAGAACGACAAGCACAGGAGGAGGAGGACGACAGGGTAGTAGCAATCATTACCATGTTTGAGAGATAACTGATTTGAATGCAAGTTAAGACATGTGAGATGTCTCGACAAGCGTCTCAAGATAGAGAGAGAAATAAACTTTCCATACTTCTTTCGTGCCTAGTACACTAGAAGGAATCCAGGGTTTGACAGGGCTCTATGTCTTTCAAAGTTGATGGCGGACTTTTCAAGTTTGATTTCACCGACTACCACGCTATTCTAGGGGTTGCGGTGGATGCAGATGCTAAGGAAATCCGCAGACGCTATCTTAAAATTGCTCGTCGCCTGCACCCTGACAGTGGCTCCTTCTCATGCTTTGCGGACAAAGAGTTAGCGGGTCAACTGTTATCAAAGCTCGTTAATCCAGCTTACGAAAAATTGTCTCGATCTCACGATCTCGCTGAGTATATCCTACTGCTATCAGGCATGGGTGGGCGTTTAGTACAGGAGTCAACCGCAATTGATCTGAGAAACCAATTGTCCCAGCAGCTATTCCAAACTCATAACATTGACAGTGTGTATAAAACATCACTACATAAGCTGGCAGAAACGCAGTATGATGAGCTTGAGCATGCCATAAAACTGATTGCTCAATTGAGTGAACTGAATTTGGTTTACTTGGTGCGCAAAGCAGATACAGGAAATCGGTCGCACTACATACATCAACCGATCGAAGATAATGTAGCTGACACACCGCCTCTACAGCAGCCAGAATCGCCTGTGATTCAGCACTTCCAACGAACCAAAAAGTTCATAGCAGAGAATAACCTGTTTCAAGCTAGGGTAGAGCTACAGGAAGCTATCAAGATAGAGCCTAACAATAGTCGCTGCTATAGCTTAATGGGAGTCGTTTATTTGAAGCAAAATCAAGTTCCCATGGCAAAGGTATACTTAGAACGTGCTCTAAAGTTAAATCCTCAAGACGAAACTGCCCTGGCGGGGAAAAAGCAACTCGAACAAATGGGACTGAAAATCGGTGGTAAGACGGCTACCTCGTCTGAGTCGCATCAAACCAAGTCCTCAACTGGTGGTGTATTCGGTAGTTTATTTGGTCGGAAGAACAAGTAATGGTTTATCAACCGCCAGCTGGGGCAAGAGATTTGTTGCCCCTAGACGTGGCTCAAAAATGCTGGATTGAAGAACGTTTGCAGCAGGTCTTTGACCGTTGGGGTTATCACAGGATTATTACCTCGACTCTAGAACGGTTAGATACACTCATGGCTGGGGGAGCAATTCAACGTTCAGCAGTCATTCAGTTGCAAGATGCACAAGAGGAACTGGGGCTACGTCCAGAGTTGACAGCCTCGATTGCTCGGACAGCTGTGACTCGGATGGCTGGAAGCACTTATCCACAGCGCCTCTACTACCATGCCAATGTGTTTAGCCGCACCAAAGGTAGTAGCTTAAATCGACAGCAGGAATTCTATCAGTCAGGGATAGAATTGCTAGGCAGTAGTGGCTTTTTAGCTGATGCAGAAGTTCTGCTAGTCCTAGCAGAGTGTTTGAATCAACTCGGCTTAAGTGATTGGTGTTTGGTCTTGGGGGAGGCAGGAATCGCACGGTCGCTCCTCTCAACCTTTCCAGAGGCAATTCAGGATCAGGTACGTCAGGCAATCGCTCACCTTGACCGCGTTACTATTGATACACTACCCTTAAGTCCTGAACTCCAAGAAAGGGCCAGAATTATGCTTGATCTGCGTGGACGCCCAACTGATGTGTTGCAGCAGGTTGGTAGTTTAGAGCTAGATTTCCCTCAAAAAGAGGCACTCAACCATCTCAAATCCCTAATTTTATTGCTGGATGAGTACTACTCAGTATCAGCTAGTAAATCCACAGCCAAATTTCCCTTGATCCTAGACCTCAGTTTGCTCCAAACTATTGACTACTACACTGGCATTGTATTTGAAGTTGTCAGTAACACTAACATGCAGCCGCAGATTTTAGGGCGAGGGGGTCGCTACGATCAGCTATTGGAACTTTATCATCCACAAAGGGTAAAGATCCCAGGTATTGGATTTATGCTTAATATTGAAGACCTACACCAAGTTCTACTGGCTAATAATCAGTTACCGCAAGCTATACCAGCGAACAACTGGCTAGTTGTGCCGCAAACACCCCAAGCTTACGCCGCCGCCTTTTCCTATGCAGAAAAACTGAGGAATTCCGTTCATCTAGTGCGGGTTGAAATAGATTTAGGAGGTCGCGATCCTTTGGAAATCCGTGAATACGCTCGTCGCCGTTGTATTCAGCAAATTGCCTGGATTAAAACGACAGGTTCACCAATAATTGAGCCAGTAACCGCAGAGCATGTAGCACCTTATATAGATATCTAAAAGGCTACTTTTCAAATATGGAAATAATAGATAAATAAAGTTGAATTTGCAGAGCAGTTGTGAAAATTTTCTGCTTGTAGCCTTTCTCTAGTTAAGCGAAAATTAGAATTTCTCTTTTTTCAAAATTCCAAAAGTGGAGGCATTTTTTGGTAATCTAGAGAAAAATGTTCCTGTATACTATTCAAGTAAGTCTGAAAAAATCTATGCCTCATTCAATCGTAACCGATATCTGTGAAGGTGTTGCCGACTGCGTGGATGCTTGCCCAGTAGCTTGCATCCATGAGGGACCAGCCAAAAACCTAAAGGGCAACGACTGGTACTGGATTGACTTTGCAACCTGCATAGACTGCGGTATCTGCCTCCAGGTTTGTCCAGTGGAAGGGGCAATCCTTCCGGAAGAACGACCAGATTTGCAGAAAACCCCACAGTAGTAGCATATTGGGATAGGGACTCGAACTGTAGATGATCTATGGTTTTAAAACTTCGCTCTTCCCATCTCCAAACCATTTGCGCTCATGCTGAAAGCACCTATCCTGATGAGTGCTGCGGCATTATGGTAGGGCAACTAGGTAACGATGACAAAACCCTGGTAGAAGTTTGGGCAACAGAGAATGTTTGGAGTACCGAATCTAACCTGTACAAAGGTTACATGGAAGAGCAGCAAACAAGCGCTAAGTCCTCTAGCATTGAGGATTCTGGCGCTAGGGTTTTCCCAAACTCTACAAGTAGCACTATGCCCGCCTCGAATAGCGAACAAACAAAGAGTAGCAAACATCGATATGCGATCGCCCCAGAAGTGCTTCTACAATCGCAGCGCATTGCACGCGACCGTCACCTAGATATAATTGGAATTTACCACTCTCACCCTGATAGCCGCGCCGTTCCATCAGAATTCGATCGCTTGTACGCTTGGCACCAATACTTGTACATTATAGTCTCCGTTCAACAAGGTAAAGTGGATGATTTACTGTGCTGGAGCCTCGATGATCACAATCGTTTCCAGCCAGAGGAAGTTTTCACCTGTTAATGACACATTGGCAGGGATAGACTGTTGTTACATCTCTATTAGAAAAGCTCATTGAGCGAGATTGTCATGCTAAATCCCAATCTGGATGAAATCCAGCTCACTAAAGAAGAATATGAACGCTACTCTCGTCACATCATCTTGCCCGAGGTGGGGCTAGAAGGGCAGAAACGCCTGAAAGCAGCGAGTATCCTCTGCATTGGCACAGGTGGACTAGGCGCTCCTTTGCTGCTGTATCTGGCTGCGGCTGGAGTTGGACGCATTGGTATTGTAGACTTCGATGTTGTAGACAGCTCTAATCTGCATCGTCAAGTTATTCACGGCACTTCTTGGGTAGGCAAGCCCAAGATTGAATCTGCCAAAAGCCGTGTACTAGAGATTAATCCCAACTGTCAGGTAGATCTCTATGAAACTCGCCTCAGCTCAGAGAACGCTTTAGACTTGATTGCTCCCTATGATATTGTCGTCGATGGCACAGATAACTTCCCCACCCGTTATCTAGTCAACGACGCTTGTGTGCTGTTAAACAAGCCCAATGTCTATGGCTCAATCTTCCGTTTTGAGGGGCAAGCAACGGTTTTTAACTACAAAGGTGGTCCCAACTACCGCGATCTCTATCCCGAACCACCACCGCCAGGTATGGTTCCCTCTTGTGCTGAGGGTGGTGTTCTAGGAGTACTGTGTGGCATCATTGGCACTATCCAAGCGACCGAAGCAATTAAAATTATCTTGGATCAAGGTAATACCCTCAATGGTCGGTTGCTGCTCTACAACGCATTAGAAATGAAGTTTCGAGAACTGAAACTGCGACCCAATCCTGTGCGTCCAGTCATTGAAAAATTGATTGACTACGAAGAGTTCTGTGGGATTCCTCAAGCTAAAGCAGAGGAGGAGAAGCGCCAGATGGAAATGCAAGAAATGACTGTACAAGATCTGAAAGATTTGCTAGATGGCGGTGCAAAGGATTTTGTACTGCTTGATGTTCGCAATCCTAATGAGTACGAAATCGCTAGAATTCCAGGATCAGTTTTGGTGCCGTTACCAGACATTGAGCGTGGAGAAGGGATTAATCAGGTTAAGGAATTGCTTAACGGACACCGTTTAATTGCCCATTGTAAGATGGGCGGGCGCTCGGCGAAAGCACTCTCAATTCTAAAGGAAGCCGGAATTGAGGGAACAAACCTCAAAGGAGGTATTCTGGCTTGGAGTCGGGAAATCGATCCCTCGGTACCGGAGTATTAAAATCTCCTAATAGCGTTCTGCTGAAGTTGCCCCCTGCCTATGAGTGGTGGGGGGTAACTTTATAAAGCAGGATTTGTCCCAGTCCATTGAGAACAAGACAGGAATTTAAGCGACCTTTACCACTGTGGTGAAGTCATGATTAATGCCTCAGCTGCCTCGCTATTTAGTGGGTGTGAGAAAAAATACCCCTGACCATATTCACATTTCAATTCTCTCAGATAAGCTAATTGCTCTTTAGTTTCTAACCCTTCTGCTGTCACATCTACACTTAGATTGTTGGCAAGTGTCATGATAGTCTCAACAATCTCTAAACTTCTTGCATCATCACCTATTCTCTTAATAAAAGAGCGATCAATCTTTAAACTATTAATTGGCAAGCTGTAAAGACGATTTAATGATGAATAACCCGTGCCGAAGTCATCAATGGATAGCTGAACCCCTAGCTTTCTCAGTTCTAAGATCCTTTGCGTAGCCAACTGGCTATTTTCCATAATTACAGTTTCTGTAATTTCCAGCTTTAAACTATGTGCCTCTAAGTTAGTTTTTGCTAGAACCTGGCTGAGCTGTTTGATAAGATCTGGTTGAGCAAAATGTGAACTACAAAGATTAACACTGATTGTTAAGGGCGAATGAGAAGAAAATTGCTCTTGCCACTGCTTTGTCTGGCGACAGGCTTGAGCGAGTACCCACTGGTCAATGGGAACGTTGAGCCCAATTTCTATCGCTGTAGGAAGGAAATCAGCTGGGAGAACAAGGCCGCGCTCTGGATGCCACCAGCGCACAAGTGCCTCAAACCCAGCAAGCAAGCCAGTATCAAGATTGACAATTGCTTGATAGTAAACCTGAAACTCTTGTTGTTCAATAGCTCGGCGCAACTCAGTCTCCAATTGCAAACGTGCCATTACCTGGCTGTGCATGTCTGTGTTAAAAATTTCGCATCTTGCCGAGCCTTGTTGCTTAGCATGATACATCGCTATGTCAGCGTTACGTAATAGGTCTTCTGGTTGGTTATATTCTGCAATATTTAAGGCAATGCCAATACTAGCCGTGGTAAAGACCTCTTGTTTGCCTAAAGTAAAGGGTAATTTCAGTTCAGCTTGGAGGCGCTTGACAATGCGGAGTACATCCCTAATGTCATTAAGATTCTCCAACAGAATGGTAAACTCGTCTCCTCCAAGTCGAGCTAGAGTATCTGTGGAGCGCAGGCAAGTCGCTAGTCTAGAGGCAACAGCTCTCAACAATTGGTCTCCAATCGCATGTCCTAGACTATCATTGACGACTTTGAAGCGATCCAAATCAAGAAAGAGTACAGCAAATAGATAATTCTCGTGTCGTTTGCTATACTCGATTGCATATTTTAGGCGATTCATGAATAAGGCTCGGCTTGGTAAGCCTGTTAGTGTGTCATGCAATGCATCATCAATTTGCTGAAATAATCTAATCTGCCTAATAGCAATCAGCGTGAAAATGACGAGCAGCACTCCCAAAATTGATGCTAGTAGATTGAGTGGTCCCAATTCACGTTCTAAGTTAGCACGAGGAATGACTAATGCTAGCGACCAGTTGGCTTGTTTGAGCGATGAGTAAGCAACGTAAACTTGCTTTCCTCCTATCTGCACTAATTGAATTCCCTGTTGACGGTTAACCATAGCTTGAGCAATTCCTGCTAGAGCCGGATCAGTAGACATTAAAAAACTACTCGGCTTTTCAACCAACCTTATATTGGGGTAGGCAATAGGATGACCAGTGGAATCAAGTGCAAATGCGTAACTCTCCTTCCCACCGGATATCTTGTTTACTATTTCTGATACATGTTGGATTGCAACAGTCCCAGCAAGTACTCCCATCGGTCTCTCTTCTTGTTCAGTAATATTAGGAGGATGAGAGAAAACTAAGTTTTGAGCATGTCTTAATGTCTGAGGCGTAAGCGATTTGCGACCGCTAAGAGAATGGTTAGACCATACAGGCGATACAATGAAAGAACTCCAAATTTTCGTAATACGTCCAATGACTGGATCAGCAACTATGGTTTCTCCTGCCATAGCCTCCTGAAAATAAATACGATCTTTAACATTTTTCCCTTCTGCAAGTTTTCCTTGCCAAGTTGTATAGTAGGAGCCATCTCGTCTGTCTATCTGAAATGAAAAGAAGTTTGGCTGATGCTGTAGTTTTGATTGTAAATATGGTTGAATGATAGACCAATTCATGGAACTAACTTCTGAGCTGCCTGCCATGAACTTAATCTCAGTTAGTCGATTTGATAACCATTCATCAATCTCATTTTCAGCTATTTTAACTTGTAAAAGCATGTTTGCTTTTAAGCTACGTAAAATTAAATCTCTGATGATTTGGTAGCTAAAACAGTCAACGCTACCTATAAATCCAATTATCAAGAGTGTTAACCAAGTGGGGATTAGCCGTTTTTGTGGTAAAAATACTGCTTTTTTGCTGGTTAACCGGGGTAGAAACAAATATCGGAGCGGCGATATTAATACTAGATTTTTCATATTCAAGATTTAGATACTTAAAAATAATTCTATTATATAGAGCATCTTAACCGATCATAAAATGGCAAAAGCTTTTTAAATAGCTATTAAAGTAATCTATATTACTTCATATATCCTTTGTGTGATAAGAATATCTTGTTTCAAGATAGCCATTCATTGATTCATGAAATTAAAAACTGATTCATGATCCATATCACTTCTTACAATGACAAGAATCACACTATGTAGATAAAAACAGATTTAATTTTGACTTAAGTACTCACTCTACCGAGAAGATGAACACGGAAGTTCCATCATTTTTCCAAGCTTCAGTTCTCTTTGGTTCTGCTGTTTTAGGTGGTGGACTAAATGCTATTGCTGGAGGGGGTAGCTTTTTCTCTTTCCCTGCACTCATCTTTACAGGCATACCACCTATTAGCGCTAATGCAACTAATAATGCAGCACTTCTAGTGGGTACTGTTGGCAGTACAACTGGGTATCGAAAGGAGTTGATTGGTCAAGTTCGAGAAGTTATCCCCCTTATTATTGTTAGTGTGCTAGGCGGAATTCTTGGTTCTGTTTTGCTGCTACATACTCCACAAAAACTTTTTATCAAATTAGTTCCACTTCTATTATTATTAGCCTCTCTGATATTCACTTTTAGCAAACAAATCAAAAAACTTAAATTAACAAAAAACACAGAATCAAAAACGGCTTCATATTTTTTTAAAAGTATTATCTTCTTAATCCAGTTAATATTTACAACTTATGGCGGATACTTTGGCGGTGGTGCTGGCTTCTTGCTACTCGCAACGCTAACATTCTTGTCGAATGAGCCACGCAAACAACTTGCCTATAAGAATTTAATGATGCTGGTTATCAATTCTGCAGCTCTTGTTCCTTTCATGCTTGCTGGTGTTGTGATGTGGTCGCAGGCAATTTTGATGGCAATTGGGGCTCTAATTGGTGGCTTTCTTAGCGCAAAGTTCGCCTACAAAGTTCAACCCAATCAACTGCGTCGTTTTGTGAGCGCAACCGGTTTTACTATGTCTGTTTACTTCATGGTACGCTAGTATATCATGAGTTTTTATTCGACTAAACTAAGAATTGCTGCTGCTTCTTGCAGTAGCTCATTCTGCTCTTGTCTAATTGCTTCTAGCCTACTTGAAATTTCTGCTAGTCTTTGCTGTTTATCTGAATGAAGTTGTTTAGAAGCTGAAGTTTGTAAAGCTGATTCTTTAGTGTTTTGAGTAACTCCAAATCTATTAGCTGCTAAACTGCCAAACATACGTAATGATTTAAAACTAATCCCGATCAAGACTAAACTTAGCTTTAAGGGGACTTGCAGAAGTGACCAGCCAACAGTATCCAGTAAGCGAACAATCGCTCTGATTAAGCTCCACGTGATCGCTACAGCAAACAGTAGAATGACTAGACTCAATATCGGGTGATTGGTTGCCCAGAGTAGCAGCCGAACTAGCCGCAAGGCAGCGGGATGAGCTTGCAGCCAATCACTAATAGTAGATCCAATCGCTGTTTGCATCGCTGCCGACATTTGACTTTCAAGCTGTCCGGCTGTTTGAAGCGTTTGTTCTAAAGAACTTTTAGTTTGCTCAACAGTTTCTCTAAAAGAAGATTTAACCTGTTGAGCCCTTGTTACTACTCTATCAACTGCCGCTTGAGCTTGTACTCTTAATTCGAGGCGGTTGGGGTCGCCTGCCATACTCCAAAAGGGTTCGCTTAAATTGGTACCCATCGCAAATTTATGTAGCTTCTTCAGTGTATAAGTCAATCTTTGGTACGTTTCGGTGCAGTGGGGTGATTCGGTAGCTGGTAACTGCACAGTGATTTCTACAGCAACAATGGCTCAATTTTTGCTTGTACTTCCTCAATCACACTGTCTGGTGCAACCTCAACAAATTGAACACCACGGGCTTTCCAGTCTAAACATTTGATCTGATCGGCAAGAATAACCCCTTGAACCTTCAATCCAGATGGCAAGAGAACTTCAAAAGGATACCCTTTTTGTTGTTTCGTAATAGGCGCAAGCAAAGCCAGAGAGCTTTTCTCGTTGTAACCAAGAGGCGAGATGACAAAAGCAAGTCTATGCCCTCTCTGCTCGTGCCCCTTAGTTGGATCAAAGTCTAAGTAAACAATATCCCCTCGGCTTGGAGTATACAGATTTGCTTGTACTACCAAACTTCATTCCCTACCGCTATTCCACTATCAATCTCAGCGTGAATATTCTCTGGTGTGATTCCTTTAATAAGCTCATCAAGCGAATAACGCTTTCGGCTTCTAGGCTTCATGACTAAAGCTCCATCCACCACCCTAAGAGCTATCTCCGCTCCTTCGGCTAAATGGAGCTCTTTAGCTAAATTCTGTGGAATACGAACAGCAAGACTATTCCCCCACTTTGCAACAGTTGTAACCATATTTTAAATCTCCACTCAGCAAGATCGTTTTGCCTTCTTTAAGCAAGAGTATATAACTGTAGATACATAGTATCTACAACGTAGCACAGGAACAGATGTTTGACAAGCATCGTACTCAAAGCTACTTACAACAATTGCCGCAAAAACTCTCGTGGCATCGTCTCATTCAACAAGCCCATGAACATGTAGGACTCTGGTAGCGGGTCTCTCATACCTCTAACAACACTTTAATTAAGCTTGTGTGTATCTTTGTACGTGTTTGCGAAGCTTACCGCAAGATAGAAGACGTAGTTACAAAAACTCGTTATTCTGTCATAGATCTACAAAGAATGAGGAAAAGCTGTGGTTCCCTTGCGAGATGACAACCCGACAACGACTACTCCATATGTAACTTATGGGTTGATTGCTGCTAACATACTTGTTTTTATCTACGAATTGACTCTATCACCACCACAATTAGACAGATTTTTTCATTTAGCAGCAGTAGTGCCACGAGAGCTAACAGCAAGCTTGGCTGGTGTTCCAGTGCATCATCCATTGCCTGAATGGACAACCTTAATCACGTCACAATTTCTGCATGCTGGTTTTCTACATGTAGCAGGCAACATGCTATTTTTATGGATTTTTGGCAATAATGTTGAAGATCGCTTGGGTCATTTCAAATACTTCCTCTTCTACTTAGCCTGTGGTGTTTTGGCAGCATTAACCCAATGGTTCTTTTCACAGAATTCCGGGATTGCTTCCTTGGGTGCTAGTGGCGCGATCGCTGGTGTCATGGGAGCTTACATTCTCCGTTTTCCCCGCGCCGAGATTTTCACCTTGATTCCCCTAGGATTCTTCTTTCCGGTGGTGCGAATTCCCGCATTTTATTTCCTCGGATTTTGGTTTGTCCAGCAAGCTTTCTATGGTGTTACTCAACTAGAAGCTCCTGCCAACATTGGCATGGAGAGTGGCGGCGTTGCTTACTGGGCACATGCAGGAGGCTTTGTGTTTGGAGCAGTTCTCGGCTCTGTGTTGGGGCTGTTTGGATCACAAACGCAAGAGACTTCTTATTAGACGAGCAGAATATCATTCATTTCTGAGCAGGTTTGACTTTTGAAGTTGCAAGAGCCTCAGTTGGGTCCAAATCCAAAACACCTGCAACTAGCTTAGGAACTTGTCGAACCTGCTCCTGCGTAACCATATAATTTGTCACTGCTCTAAGTGAATTTGGTCCAGTCGCTAAAATGGCTACCCCTCTTTCTTTAAGTCGCTGTGCTAAGGTTTGTGCTGGAATTTTCTTAGTGTGGAAAACGACGATGTTAGTCTGGACATCTTCGGGACTGATTTCAATCTCCTCAATTTGACTCAACCCCTCTGCTAGAATCCTGGCATTAGTATGGTCTTCCTGAAGTCTTTCTCGGTGATGCTGCAATGCGTACAAAGCTCCAGCAGCAACAATGCCAGCTTGTCGCATTCCGCCGCCAAACAGTTTGCGGAAGCGTCTTGCTCGTCTCATCAAATCTTTTGACCCCGCTAAAGCCGAACCAATCGGGGCACCCAGTCCTTTTGAGAAGCAGACACTGACAGTATCAAATGGTTCAGCATACTCAGCTTCAGAAATTCCAGTGGCGACACAGGCATTCCAAAGACGAGCCCCATCCAAGTGCAGTTTGAGTTCGTGATCTTGACAAACTTGAGCAATCTCTTGAATGTTCTGTAGTGGAAAGATCTGACCCCCACCACGATTGTGAGTGTTTTCGAGACAAACTAACTTAGTTTTGGGAAAGTGGACATTCTCCGAATCATGTAATACGCGCTCTAAGTCAAAAGCCGTGAATACCCCTTTCTGACCCTTGATGAGTTTACACATGACTCCCGAAAGTGCGGCAGGTCCTCCTCCCTCGTAGTAGTAAATGTGCGCCTCGGATTCTAGAATAATTTCATCTCCAGGTTCTGTATGAATTCGCAGAGCAACCTGGTTGGTCATTGTTCCTGAAGGCATGTATACGGCTGCCTCTTTACATAAGAGTTCTGCCACATAAGCTTCTAACGCATTTACTGTGGGATCGTCGCCATAGACATCATCTCCTACCTCTGCTTTGGCGATCGCTTCCCGCATTGCTGGTGTGGGCTGGGTGATCGTATCACTTCTTAAATCAATTATCATCAAGCTGTGGAGACTTAATTCAATTAGCCTAGCACAAGAACCCCCACCTAGAAGCTCTGGCACGCGATGGGGCGCGTTCAACCTTTGACACCACTACCAGATTCTGTGGGTACGATGTAGCGTTGTAGAAATAGGAAGAACAGCAGTACTGGTGCAATTGAGATCACAGAGCCAGCTGCTACAAGACGCCAGTCCAAGGATAATGCACTAGCTAGTGTTGCCACTCCTAGGGGTAAGGTATATAACTCTGGTCTATCTACAACAATTAGGGGCCAAAGAAAGTCGCTCCACGAACCAATGAAGACAAAGATTGCTAGGGTAAAGAGCGCTGGTCGAATAGCTGGGAGCATCACGTACCACCACAAGCCTAACTCAGAACAGCCATCCATTCTTGCTGCCTCTTCCATTTCCTTCGGCACACCCAAGAAAGCCTGCCGCAGGAGAAAAATGCCAAAGGCAGAAGCGATTGACGGAAAAATCATGCCGATGTAACTGTTTGTGAGTCCCAGTTGGACAGTCAAAATATATAGGGGAATCATCACGATCTGGAAGGGAATCATGATAGTAGAGACAATAGCAGTAAAAATCCAGTCTCGTCCCCGAAACTCCAGCCGCGCTAGGGGATAAGCAGCTAAAGCACAGAAGCTTAAATTCAAGCTCACTGTCAGTCCAGCAACAAGGGTACTGTTGAAGAGATACTGACCAAAGGGGTTGTTTTGCCAAACCTGAATAAAGTTTGTCAGTGTGGGTGAATGGGGCAAGAGTTGGGGTGGGAACTGAAAAATATTTTCAGTCGGTGACTTCAGGGCAGTACTAATAAGCCAGAGGAGAGGAAACAGCATCATGAATGCAATCGCTGTCCCAACCCCATAGAAAAACAGGTATCTCCACCCAGACCACTTAAAAATTTTAGATGCAGTGCTGGCATATAGTGTAGAGCGACTGGGATTTGGGATATTGAATTTTAGATTTCGAAATTGCATGCCGAGTTGGACTCAAAAGTCAACAAACCAGTTTCTGTACAAACACCTTGTAACGGTTTGTCCCAAGAGTCAATCGGTAGGTGCTGTAAATAAGCTGATTCAAATACAATGCCAATTGTCGGCTTTGATGCCCACATATCAGAACTCAGCAAGCGATCGTAATAACCACCGCCATAGCCCAAACGATACCCCCGGTGATCGCAGGCAACAGCTGGGACAAGTATCAAATCTACTTCATCTGGCTCCAAGGTAGGTACAGTCAGATCGGGTTCGAGGATGCCATAAGCTCCTCTTTGCCACAGGTGTGATTCTGTGGGCATCCAGATATGCCAACTTAGAGCGTTGTTAGCGCATCGAGGAAATCCCCAGCGATGATGGAAGTCTGAAAACAAAGGACTAAGATCTGGTTCTTGGCGAAAACTGAAGTAAGCCAGAATCGTCCGGGATTTGGCAAATAAAGGAGAGGCTTGTAAGTGAGAGATGATGCGATCACTCTTTAGCCGCCATTCCCCTTTAGACAGCGACAACCGCTTCTTCAGAAGATCTCGACGCAATTCCACCTTACTCACTGTATTTGGACATGCACGATCTAAATCGTTCATTCCCCTTGTCCTCTTCCCCTCACTTCAGAAGTTTAAACTGCCCAGCTCTTGACGAACCGTGGCAAGATCTTGGATTCCCAGCGCTCCATTTCTTTGGGGTGAGATACATCCCAGCGCTTTTAAATCCGCCTCCACCATCAACGCCACCAGCTCGGCAAATGTGACTGTTGGTGCCCATCCCAGTTTCTGTTTGGCCTTGGTAGAGTCACCCAGCAACAGTTCCACCTCCGTGGGTCTCAAATAGCGCTGGTCAAACTCCACGTAATCCTGCCAATTCAGATTCACATAACTAAATGCTAGCTCCAAAAACTCCCGCACTGAGTGCGTTTCTCCTGTCGCAATCACATAATCATCTGGCACCTTCTGCTGCAGCATCAGCCACATCGCCCTGACATAGTCTTTGGCATATCCCCAGTCCCGCTTCGCATCTAAATTGCCCATGTATAGCCGTTTCTGTTTCCCTGCCACTATCCGCGCCACGGCTCTGGTAATCTTGCGCGTCACAAACGTCTCGCCTCTTCTCGGACTTTCGTGGTTGAACAAAATGCCATTACAGGCAAACAGGTTATATGATTCCCGGTAGTTCACCGTTTGCCAGTGGGCGTACACCTTCGCACAGGCATAGGGGCTTCTGGGATAAAACGGTGTGGTTTCCTTCTGTGGTACCTCCTGCGCTAACCCGTACATTTCCGACGATCCTGCCTGGTAGAACCTGACCTCAATTCCCGTGCGCTGCTGGTAATCTCGAATCGCCTCCAACAATCTGAGAGTGCCCATCCCTACAGTATCTACTGTGTATTCTGGTGAGTCGAAGCTGACCTTGACATGCGATTGCGCTCCCAGATTGTAGATTTCTATAGGTTTTATGCCTTCCAGAATCCGTCGCATTGTTGTGCCGTCGGTCAAGTC
>JAFASY010000157.1 GCA_019244235.1 Chroococcidiopsidaceae cyanobacterium CP_BM_ER_R8_30 | reverse complement strand
GAGTGATCCCCAGTCTAGCCATTTTGTTTCTTGCTATTCCCTATTTCGGTCTTAGCTTTCAATCAGCAGCGATCGCGTTGACGATTCTGGCTATGCCCCCGATTTTGATTAGTACAGATGTTGCCTTTCGCAGCATTGAGCCTAAGCTTCGCGAAGCCGCATTTGGCATGGGTATGACACCAGGTCAGGTACTACGACAAATAGAGATTCCGTTGGCATTGCCTATCATCATTGCAGGCGTTAAAACAGCAACAGTTGAAGTGATTGCTAGCGCTACACTAGCCGCGTTTATTGGCGGCGGAGGTTTAGGAACTTTTATTACTCTTGGCTTTTCGCTGTATGACAATTCCATTCTCCTAGTGGGTGCTATTCCTGTAGCACTGCTAGCGCTGATCGCTGAGGTTAGCCTCAACATCTTGCAACGAGTTGTCCAGCCGCCTATCTAAAGCTACCCTCCACAACTCTAAAGCTATCCTTCACGACAAGCATATCCAGAGTCTTGAGGATAGAAAGTTTTCAGTACATTTACCGTTCTTAGAGTTCTTGGGCAAGGCTAAGATGTAGCATATGCTAGGTTATTCCGTGGAATAAAGGAATAAAAATATAAAGGTGAGTTTATTTTTCAATCCAGAGAAATGTCGGAATGAGACTGAGGTTGAGAGCAAGCTGATTGTTCATTATCTACTACCTAAATTGGGCTATCCTCCTGATACTTGGCACCAGGAGATTACCTTTAGTAGAATGCGACTAGATTTTTTAGTAGTTGCTTCGGAAATAGTTAATCGGAAATCTACAGTTATGCTTGTGCTAGAGGCGAAGCATCCTCGGCAAAAGCTTGATAAACATGTCAGGAAATTCAAACGCTATCTGACAAGTCTTAATGCTCGTTATGGGCTTTTAACCAATGGAAAAATTGTTCAGGTTTATCAACAGATAAATAATGAGTTAAGTTTAATACTTCAAATACAAGGGCATGAAGTAGAGGAGAAAATTCAGGAGATAAAATTCCTTATTGGTCGAGATGAATTAAATAGTACAAAAACTGTACCAAGCCTTTTAGGTTCTGGTTCTCTTAGTAAAAAGAGTCTATCAGAGAAATATCAGAGTTTTCATCAAGAGGCAAAACACATGAAAGTTATCGCAATCTACCATAATAAGGGCGGTGTTGGTAAAACCACCACCGTAATTAATTTAGCTGCTGCTTTAAGAAAAAAAGGGAAAAGAGTTTTAGTTATTGATTTAGATAGTCAGGCTAATACTACTTACGCCTTAGGACTAGTGAAATTTCATGATGAAGCGTTTGATAGCATCAAAGACAAATATGTCTATCACGTCCTTAAAGAAAAAAACAAGTTTTTTATAAGTGATGTAGTGCGTGAATCTAGCTTTAGTAAACCTGAATTTGATGTACTTCCGTGCCACATTGATCTCATGCATCATGAAAAAGAATTGGCAGAAATAGATGCCACACGCACCAGAATACCAACGAAGTTAGTAGAGGTTGAAGACAAATATGATGTGGTTTTAATTGATACTCCTCCTTCTCTTAATCTCTATGCTAAAGTTGCTCTGATTGCTACTGATTATTTAATTATTCCCTCTGACCTTAAACCTTTTGCAAATGAAGGATTGCTCAATGTTAAGAATTTTTTGACGGAAATCAATGAGTTTCGGGGAGTTATTGGAAAGACACCTATCAAGGTTTTAGGAGTTTTACCATCAAAAATTTTAACCCATGATAAGTTTGTTAAATATGTTTTACCCAAGATGGAACAGATTGTCGTTGAGCGTTATGAGTTCCCGTTGATGAAGTCTCGTATATTTGAGCGCCGAGATGTATCTGCGGCTATTGAACGTACTATTGAAGTGGGGGAACTGGATATTCCAGATCCTCGTTCCATACTAGACCATAAGCCAGACTCTCAATCAGCAGAGGAGTTTGAAAACCTAGCTAAAGAGGTAATTGACTTAACTGACCTTTAACAAGAGCTAAACTAAAATGGATTTATCAACATCACTAATAGACATTGATAGCGTTGAAGCTGATAATAGAGAAGCTGAGTTTACTCCTGAGAAAAAAGTTGCACTCGAATCTTTGGCTCACTCTATTGTCAATCTAAAGGGGTTGATTACAATTCCTATTGTCACAAGGATAGGCATAGAATCCTATAAGTTAATCTCTGGCCATTTTGAATACTACGCTTTCATTAAAGCTCTTGAGCTAGATTCAACTTTGCCGGATAGGATCAGAGTCTTCATTATTGATGATGAAAATATTCAACCGACGTTGGAGCAGTTAAAAGCTGTTGAGAATATAAGACTCACTTATGATAATGGTGAAAATACTACCCTACTAGAACTAGGAAACATTAAATCTATAATCCAAAGCTTAGAAAAGAACTTAACCAATAGAATTAGCATAGAAAGTAACCAAGTTAGATCTGAGGTTCTACAAAATTTTCAAGATCGCTTACCAAAGCCTTTACCTCCACTTGAGGCTTTCAATCATATCTCAGACCCCATAGTCTACAGCGAGGTTCTTAAAAAGATAGGATTTTTAGGCAAGACGAAAGCTCAAAAACTAGCTGATAGGTTAAAAGAAATAAAAAACCCAGAACATAACAGGTTTCGTACTTTTGGTGACGTGCTAGCTGAAATAGGTAAGGGTTATCTTTCTAAAGAAAAAATGCTTGATATCATTGATAACTGGTAAGTGATTTTAAAAACACTTGGCTTTAACCCTGTCTAACACAGTCAAATTATCATTTCCACGACCCAGTTCTAGTCGTTGTTTTGACAGAAAGACGAAAATCGACCAAGCGATCATCGTAGGTCAACCACCTTAATTGGCCACTGTGCTTTAAGCAGTGCAGAATGCTGTTATTGACTTGGTCGTCCAGTCTGAAGCAATCCGTATATCCTCACAAGCCTTCCAGAAACTCCTTGCTTTTTTCACGGTCTTGTGTCACAATAAAAGACTGCGCTAAATTTTGTTATAAATTCTGGTGATGGTAAAATTATGGCTAAGGGTAAGGGTGTACGCATCATTGTGACATTGGAATGTACTGAGTGTCGCACTAATTCAAATAAGCGTTCGCCTGGGGTTTCCCGGTACACCACTACAAAGAACCGTCGCAACACTACAGCTCGCTTGGAGCTAAAAAAGTTTTGTCCTCACTGTAACCAGCACACTGTTCACAAGGAAATTAAGTAAGTATGGCTTACTACCGTCGCCGCCTTTCTCCAATCAAACCGGATGAACCCATAGATTACAAAGATGTCGACCTTTTGCGTAAGTTCATTACTGAACGGGGTAAGATTCTCCCAAGACGAATCTCTGGGCTGACAGCAAAACAACAGAGAGATTTGACGGCAGCAATTAAGCGGGCTCGTATCCTGGCTTTGCTTCCCTTTATTAACCAAGAGGGATAAGGCCCTCTAAATGCGCTTGTAGCTATTAGCAATTTGCTATAGATAAATAGATAGCTAACAGCTAACTGCTAACAGCTAACTGCTAATCCAATCATTGCGCTTGTTGTGGACAAGGGAACGTTAGTTGAATTTAGATTGCAGGGTGACCGCCGTCTTGCCGTAGTCGAACGTCAAGATGGCAAAACTCGTTGGCTAGTGGTTGATGCTCGTGGTCAATCGCATAGTCTTGCCCCCCGACAAGTGACTTATGAGGTGCCTGGAAAGACCTACAAACTCTCAGAACTTCCAAGCTTTGTTGAGGAGGTTAAACCATATCTTGACCCTTCAAGCTTGGAGGTAGCCTGGGAACTTCTAGCTGAGGAGGGACGACTAACAGTAACGAGTGCCGAAATGGCATTGTTACTGTTTTCTGAGCAGAGCCCACCCCTGTGCTACGCTGCTTACTGGTTGTTGTCAGAAGATAAGATTTATTTCAAGCAAAAGGGAGATGGCTACGAACCTCGAACTGCGGCTCAGGTAGCAGAACGGAAGCATCAAATAGAAGTAGAAGAGAGTCGGCTGCGATCACAACAAGATTTCCTGACACACATAGACAAGGCACTCAAGGGTGAAGCAGTAGAGTGGGGACGTCAAGACCGCCAACGCTTAGAAGCCTTAGAACGGTATGCTGTTGTTATTGTAGAAGCAGTACGAGCAGGACTCAATCAAGATTCGCTTGCTCGCTCTTATCCCCCTCCTGCTCCCGTTCTGGAAACCCTAATGCTGTTGGGTCGCCCTGGAACTCCTCAAGCAGCCTTTCAGTTGTTAGTAGATATAGGTCTGTGGAGTCCCCACGAGAATCTGTTTCTGCGACGCAGTCAAATCCCGATTCAGTTTCCTAATAAGGTATTAGAAGTGGCGCAGCAGCGGTTAGACTCCCCGCCCCCTGACATGGACGTTTCATACCGCCTGGATCTAACTCATCTTAAGGTCTATACGATTGACGATGAGAGTACAAGCGAGATTGATGATGGAATAAGTTGTGAATTGTTGGCAGATAGTCGGCAACGGCTCTGGATACATATTGCTGACCCTACCCGTTGGCTACTACCAGAGGATGAATTAGATCTTGAAGCGCGGCGACGCGGGACAACAGTCTACTTGCCTACAGGGATGGTGCCGATGTTCCCATCAATGTTGGCAACAGGTCCAATGAGTTTGGTGCAAGGTCAGATATGTTGCGCTCTCAGTTTCGGCGTGGTTTTGGATGTCTCAGGAGCAGTACAAGAATATAGTATCCGTGCCAGTTTAATTAAGCCAACCTACCGTCTAACCTACGAAGACGTGGATGAGATGCTGGAGTTGGGGGTAAAGGCGGAGCCAGAAATTGCCACGATCGCCACTTTGGCGCAACGACGCTATGAGTGGCGTCATGCCCAAGGAGCGATTAGTATTCACTTGCCAGAGGCAATGATTAAGGTTCACGACGACGAGATTGCTATCCGAGTGCTCGATGACTCCTTGGCGCGAAAGTTAGTAGCAGAAATGATGATCTTGGCAGGTGAGGTAGCTGGACGGTACGGTCAAGCCCATAGTATTGCCCTACCCTTTCGAGGGCAGCCCCAGCCCGAATTGCCACCTGAGGAGGAGTTGCTGCAACTACCTGCTGGTCATGTTCGCGCTTGTGCAATGCGCCGGTGTATGCCCAAAAGCGAAATGAGCATTTCACCTACTCGCCATGCTGGTTTAGGCTTAGATACTTATACCCAGGCTACTTCTCCCATCCGCCGCTACAGCGACCTACTCACGCACTTTCAACTCAAAGCCCACTTGCGCGGTGAAGAACCTCCGTTCTCAGCCGAGCAGCTTAAAGAAGTGATGATGAGTGTTGCCACAGCTACCCAAGAAGTGACGCTGGTAGAACGGCAGACCAATCGGTATTGGGGCTTAGAGTATCTCCGTCGTCATGCCGATCAAGTATGGCAGGCGGTAATGCTGATGTGGCTTCGGGAAGACAGTCGTTTAGGGCTCATCTTAATTGAAGATCTGGGACTACAGTTACCAATGCCTTTCAAACGAGCTGTGGCACTTGGAGAAAGAATTCAAGTCAAGGTGACATACGTTGACCCTCGTCAAGACGTACTGCAGTTTCAGGAATTGAGTTGTTCTGGTGCGCTGTCTTGAAGATCTCTTTTAAATACCAGCACCATCTAAAAACTGCTGAATTGCTTGATCTCTAATACGACAGCTAGAAGCAATGGGAGTGGAGCCGTCTAGTGAAGTGGCAGCTCCCGATTCTGAGTGAATTAAAATAGGAGTGGCAACTTGTTTTTGCTGCAACATCTCCATCTCCTGCTCTAAGGACTCAATCCGATCTACTAAAGCCCGGATGACCTCAGCCTCTGAATCAGGTAGGCTCCCATGCTCTAGGGGATTGACCCGTACTCCAGAGCGATAGATGATGCGACCCGGCACACCTACTACCGTACAGTCAGAGGGGACGTTGCGCAGCACGACTGATCCAGCACCAATCCGAACGTTATTGCCAATCTGAATATTACCCAGGACTTTAGCGCCAGCCCCGACCACTACGTTGTCACCTAGGGTTGGATGGCGCTTACCACACTCTTTACCTGTACCACCCAGGGTTACACCCTGATAGATCAAGGCATAGTCTCCTATAATCGCCGTTTCCCCAATGACAACTCCCATACCGTGATCGACAAAAAAACCTCTGCCAATGACCGCACCAGGGTGAATCTCAATTCCCGTCAAAAACCTGGCAAATTGAGAAATTAAGCGGGGGATTAAGGGAAGACCAAGCTTGTGCAGCTTGTGAGCAAACCTGTGGAACAGGAGCGCTTGCAGACCAGGATAGCAAAATAAGACTTCCAGCCAGTTGCGGGCAGCTGGGTCGCGCTCAAAGATGATGCGAAAATCAGCAAGCAGTGTAGGTAGCACGAGTTCCACGTTAGGGCTAAACACTCCACAATCTATCTTAACTCCCTTCGCCACCAAGAGAGAAGAATATACCGCCCTTGAGCAATCCCTTCTCGCTGCCGTAACTGCTAACTGTGAGTGATCGCAGACGGCTGAAGAACGGTTCTCCCAACACTTCTAGCAGTTTAAGGATCGGCAACTGGCGCTCTAAAATCACTTGACTCGCTTTCCAGTCAAGGTATAGATACCCTTTGTTCGGTTGGGGAATGGGTTTAACGCTCTCCTGAAATTCATGACGGTCAAGCAAAGACTGATTTTGAGGTGCCTTGAGGACTGCATTCATTGCCTCAATGGAGTTCGTCAGAATTTCATAGTTCCCTACCGTAGTATGCACCCCCTGCACCTTTGCTGTCAGCGTGATGGATGCTGCATCTAAATTGGGGGAGGTAGTAGGTGCGCTGGTTAATCGCGTCCAAGCAGAAATTTTTTGCTCTCCCAGATTCAGGGAGCTAATACTGAGTCCTTGCTCTTTAGCGAGTTCGTCTAAATCTAAAATACCAGCTGTAGCAGCGTCCGACTTTTCTGCTACAAACACCCAGTCGGGGTTTGCTTGCTCTGAGTTAGGCAGCAATCCCAAGGCATATTCCCCTTGCACCCAACTAAAAATATCTCGCGACAAGTCTATGCCCCAACTTGTCTGTAGTACCGATAAAGGTTGGCTGACTAATCGAGAGACAATCTCAGACTCTGAACCCAAAATCCCACTTGAGATCTGTGTCCACAATTGGTTTAAATCAGTGTTACTTAAATGATTCAACTCTGAGCCAGCAATGGCTAAGCTCACTGTTGAGGGAATATACTGCAATGCCTTTGCTGGTTGAGATAAATCAGCAGCGGCAGGGGCAGCATTCTCTTGGGTAGCAGCAGTCGTGAGCAAGGTTGTTTTAGCCGCGAATCCTTGGGAAGTTGGTTCCAGACCAAGTATCTGACTCTGAAAGATCTCTACTTCAGGTTGGTTACCAAGTACCGAGGATAAAGCACCAAGATTTAAGAAAGTCACCCCTATCCGTCGAGGTGGCAACAAAGTCAGGGCTTGCTGGTATTGGCTAGAACTGCTCAATCCGAGATCTGGAGCTTGGACGTTGTTAATTGCCTCTCGTAGTACCTTGGGATGGTTAGCAAACAAGACGAAGCGATCGCCCACCACAGCTCCAGATAGCCCTTCAAGTTCTTTTGTGTCCGGCTGAGGTTTGGGCGAATTGTAAATCAGCTTGACACCTTTATATTGTTCTGTTCCTAACTCCGTGCCAGCAATCGCTCGTTTGGCAAACAGCGCCTGGAGGAACTCACGGCTCTTGTTAGAGTCCGTCGTTGAGAGAGCCATGAGATACCCTGGTTGCCTTCCATTCTCAACATTATGGTCTAAGTCTAAACTGGCAATCGCAAGAGTGATTTCGTTGCCTAGCCAGGGTTGGAGATCGCGCTGATAGTCCAAACCAGTGCTAGCTAGCAAGTTTGTCTTTAGCTGATTCAGTGAGCGTTGCTTCCCTAAACGGTCTGGGTTGACCAATAAAGACACAAGAGCTGGTGCCTGTCTCGGCACGAACATAGCAGCAGCAGGAGTTGTCTGGTTGTCGCCTTGCAGTAGGGTAAGTGGGCTCCCTTGCCCTAATAATTGACAGCCGCTGATACCCGTCAACAGCAGCACAAAGGCACCAACTGCTAGAAAGTTAAAGAATGAGCGTCGCTTCATAAGATTTTGCATAGCTGCACTCGACAATACCGCGCAAGTGCCTTAACTTTCAAGAGCTTCAAGGATATTATTAGCTATAATAAAAAACTTTTTTCTCATTATGTCAGCACAATTTTTCGGTCAACCTATTCCTCAGGTTAGCGTTGAGGAACTCGCCCAACGCCTGCGAAACGGTGACTTAAAGGAGCTTCAGTTGCTCGACGTGCGCGAACCAGAGGAAGTGGCGATCGCTCAGCTAGCAGGCTTCGAAAACCTACCTCTGAGTCGATTTGCTGATTGGGCTGCGTTGGTTGTCACCCGCTTTGACCTAGATACCGAAACACTAGCGCTCTGCCATCACGGTATTCGTTCTGCCCAGATGTGCCAATGGTTACGGACTCAGGGATTCACAAATGTTAAAAATATTGCTGGTGGTATTGATGCCTATTCAGTCCGGGTTGATCCAACTATTCCGCGATATTAATCCCCATCTTTATATCAAGGGTCTGTTCAGACACTAAGGATTTTGTTATCTTGTATAAACTCACCGTTCTGCCGGAGGCAACTCCGGGAGCTACG
>JAFASY010000280.1 GCA_019244235.1 Chroococcidiopsidaceae cyanobacterium CP_BM_ER_R8_30 | reverse complement strand
AATTTGCCGAGTTCGCGTGGGCGATTGAAGAGTATCATCGGGGTCTCAAGCAGTGCTGTGGTGCGGAACGGGCTCAAGTCCGTTCGAGTCGAGCCCAGCGCAACCATATCGGTTTAGCCATTCGTGCCTTCCTACGCTTGGAATTGCGTTGGTTTGCAACTGGCGTCAGTTGGTATGAAGCGAAGTTAGCGCTCGTCCGGGATGCTATTCGTGCCTACTTGGCTGCTCCTCGTTTCGTTGTCAATCCAACTGCGTAAGTCCTGAAAACCATAGAGGTCTTAACTTATGTGCAAACCGACAGCGGCTATGCTTGCAATTATTAGAACCAAATGTTGGGTAAGTAATCTGAGCTATCCGTATCTTTCTCTTTGCTTCGAGAGGCAGGAATGTTAACTACATAGCCATTGCGAGTGAGATGTCTCACCCTATCCCACGGACGCTTTTTACGTAGAAGATTCGAGCCCAAGCTTGTTTTCACAGGGAAGCATGTCAAGCAATCGTGCAAAGATTCGTCATCCATAGCTAAAAACCGAGATCTAGAGAACGTTTAGAGCCGTAACTACACTGGTGTCTACTTTGGTTGACCGGATGATTAAAGAAATCCCGATCGCCTTGTCTTATAGAATAACCGTAAAATCACTTAAATACCCATAAACTATATAGATTTTTTATACTATATTAACCATGTCTGGCACCAGGCTAGTAGATTTGACTAGAGTCGATCAACCACAGTAAAAATACGGTTAATCAACGGGCTTAGGAACTTTCAAATGCAGTTAACGTCAGAAGCCATTGGTCTTCCAACAAGCACATACCGTGAGTTAACAATATTAAAGACAATACAAGCTCTCAGTTGCAATTGTTCTCAGGTAGACACTATATGCTTCTCTATTGCAGTCAAGGACACCAGAATCCTCCCAACAGCCGGTTTTGTGGAGAGTGTGGTCAGCAACTGCCCCTAGCTATTGGGCAAACAATCGAGAATCGCTACCGTATAGTCAGACAATTGGGACAGGGTGGCTTCGGACGTACCTTCTTAGCTGAAGAGATCAATCGTGCTAACCAGAGCTGTGTACTCAAAGCCTTTACCCCTCAAGATCGACAACCAGAGCAGTTACGGAAAGCCAAAGAGCTATTTGAGCGAGAAGCCCGCATATTGTATCAACTAAAGCATCCTCAGATTCCTGCTTTTCGGGAGCTGCTTCAAGCTAATCTGAGCGGTCAATCCTTCCTATTCTTAGTGCAGGATTACGTGGAGGGTGAGACATATAGCCAGTTGTTAGGAGCTCGAAAATCTCAGGGAGCGAGCTTTGCCGAGGTAGAAGTCTGCCAACTGCTCTTGCAAATTTTACCCGTCCTATCGTACATCCATTCGCTTAATGTCGTTCACCGCGATATCTCTCCTGACAACTTGATTCTACGAAGTTGCGATCATAAGCCAGTACTGATAGATTTTGGTGGCGTCAAGCAGTTAACAACGGCTCCAATGTTCTGGTTTAACCAGATTGGTATAGAACGCACTCGGTTAGGCAAGCAGGGCTATGCTCCAGAGGAACAGATGCAGCAGGGAGAAGCTTCTCCCAGTAGTGACTTGTATGCCCTAGCAGTCACGGCACTGGTATTGCTGACAGGCAAAGAACCGCAAGAATTGTATGACAGCGATAAGAAGATTTGGCTCTGGGGTAGGGAGATTCATGTGAGTCCCCGACTGGAAGCGGTACTGAAGAAAATGCTGGCTTATAAACCAGAAGCTCGCTACCAAAAAGCCGAAGCTGTCTTCCAGGAGCTACAGTTGCCAAATCCTTCGCCGCTAAACTTCAACTTATCCCAAATACGTACAATCAGTTTGAGCATACCTAAAGCTTTGAGTAGTGGGCATCAACATAGCCCCAGTCCAAGTCACGAGTCGCAAACGAGTGGCACTCAACGTTTCGCCGGAGGCGGCTCCGGCGACTGCGTTGAGCAAGCTCAAGGTTCTGCCGGAGGCGGCTCCGGCAGCACGCTCTCGCAATCTCAACGTTCTATCGGAGGCAACTCCTTGGCTCGAAGAGCGCAAGCTCAAGTACTTGTACCTTCCACCGCCCGTAAAGGGTGGCTTCACGGGCGGGTATTGAGGGTTGCTGGTGCTGGTTTAGCTTTAGCCCTGGGCATAAATGCTTGGACGCTAGTAAATACAGTGATTCATTCAATACATTTAGTGCCTCTATCTAGTTCCGCAGAAAAGCAGCTGACAGCACAACTCTTACATCGCCGCCAAGCTATGGCTATTAAACCAAGTTTCTTTAATGCCATAGTAGATGCGCAATTTTATAACGAACATCCTAAGCTTCGGGGCCGAAGCTTGAAAAAAGCCCCAAAAGATGCAAATCTACGCCAACAGTGGGAAGAAAACGCTCAAGATTTGCTAAATCGAATAGAGCAAGCTCAGCTTAGTTCGGCAGCTCGGGGTAAACTGGGCAGCTACAGTTACCAAGATTATGAGAACTGGAAGGAGAAAGCTAACCAAGGGCAGTTGGATGGTCTTACTATGGATCAACTGGAAAAACAAGTGGATGAAAAATTTGCGCATAGTTTTCCTAAACAACAGGGGGAAAAACTGAATCTAGAAACGTTTGGACAAATTTGGTATGCAATTTTCTCAGATGAAGTCAATCAAAGCACTAAGCACAACATCCAGTAATGCCCAAATGCAGCCAAGATCATGACAACCCGAATGGTAGCCGCTTCTGCCTCCAGTGTGGTGAACAACTGGTAAATCAAGGGATTCATCCAGGACTAGTCTTAAGCAATCGTTATCGTATCGTCCGTCAACTTGGGCAGGGCGGTTTTGGACGTACTTACTTGGCAGAGGATATTAATCGCTTCAGTGAACTCTGTGTCTTGAAGGAATGTGCCCCTATAGCCTCTCAAAATAGTTACGCCTTTCAAAAAGCAGAAGAGCTGTTTGAGCGTGAAGCTAGTGTACTCTACAAGCTCCAGCATTCACAGATTCCTCGTTTCCGCGAACTGTTTCGAGTCGACTTGCATGGTAAGGCATACCTGTTCTTAGTGCAAGACTATGTGGAAGGTGAAACCTACCGCACCTTGTTAGTAGCTCGGAAACAACAGGGGCTGAGGTTTAGTGAGTTAGAGGTTAACCAATTGTTGCTCCAACTCCTGCCTGTTTTGGATTATATCCACTCGATTGGAGTGATTCATCGCGATATCTCTCCAGATAACTTAATGTTGCGCAATTCTGACTTCCTGCCAGTGCTAATTGACTTTGGTGGGGTGAAAGTGGCAGCAACAGTGGCGTCTCAGTATGCTCGATCAGGAGCTAGCATAACTCCACCAATAACTCTCTTGGGCAAGGTGGGCTATGCACCTCAAGAACAGATGCAAATGGGACTAGTGTTTCCCCATAGCGATCTGTATGCTCTAGCAGTAACGGCGATCGTGTTGTTGACTGGCAAAGAGCCTGAAGAGCTAGTCAACGAACATACGTGGCGTTGGAATTGGCAGCAAGAGGTTAATCTGAACCCAACTTTTGCAGCAATCTTGGATAGAATGCTGCTTCCAACACCAAGCGATCGCTATCAATCTGCCAATGAAGTCTTGCAAGATCTCTCTAGCATTGTCCCAATTCAGTCTCCCAACCAATCTCAACGGTTTACAAAAGTGTCTTCCGGCAACGCACAGTCCCAAACTCAGGCTACGGTGGCTGTAAGAGGCAATGCTGCTAGATCGAACAACCAACCTCACTCCGCTGCCGTCACTATCCCTACTTCCAGTGGTTGGTCATTCACCCTAAGAAGCATTGTATTAGTTGTCCTATTATTGCTGGGTGCCAGTGGGGTAGGCTGGTGGGCGGCAAATTTTTGGCTACATTCCCATCAGCGAACTATTTCCGCTAAAGATCAGACTTCTCCCTCATCACAAACTCCTCAGCCAACACCAACTGTACAGTACTCACCCCAAGAGTTAGCCGAGCGGCAATCTCTGTTTGAGCATACTAGAGCCTTGGGCATCAATCAAAATTTTATGTTTGGTAGTCAAGGCTTGGTTGACCAGATGTTCTCTAGGCAACATCCCGATCTACAGCATTCCTTAACTTCAGCACCAGCAGATGCAGATTTGCGATCCCAGTGGTACAAAACGGCTGATGAATTGCTAGACATTTTAGAAAAGCAATTGAGTGCAGCAGCACGAGGGCAACTGGGTAGCTACACTAGAGATTCGCTACAGCTTAATGTGGCAGCGATTAGTAAACTCCACCTTGGGAGCAAAACTCTTAACGAATTAACTGATGCTCAGTTTTTCATGCTGTTTCCAGAGCAACGGGGTCAAAATTTTATTCACACGCCACTTGGTCAAGTCTGGCAGGCGATCGCTGCTGACAAAGTTACGGCTCTTCAATCTGGGAGAATTTCAGGGCAGATTGTCTTTGAACCAAACACAACTGGTCAATCAGTTAATAGTATTCTTCTGCCCGGAGGTGGCAAAGCTTACATTGCCAACCTTGCTAAAGGTCAAGTGTTAACAGTTAATTTGCGAGCCAATCCTAAAATCTTGCTATCTATCTATTCTCCTAGTGGCAAGACAAAAATCTTCGAATCAAGCGATCCTTCTGGTTCGGAAACGCTGACAGAAGACGGATTCTCCTGGTCAAGTCAGCTCACAGAAAGTGGTTTCTATGAGTTTGTGGTCGTTTCAACAGCAGCCGAGCCAATGGACTATCAGTTAAGTATCGCAGCAGAGAATCCTGCCCCTCCGCCATCAACTGAGCCGTCTCCGTCAGACGTTACTACCCCAACACCTTCAACTGAGCCATCTTCCTCAGATACTGCTACCCCTTCCCCTAGTGTGGGACTGTAGCTTTGGCTTTGGCGGCATTCAGCTTCAGAACTTGCAGCCGTACTGCATAATTTGTCTGCTGTCGTTGCTGAGGTGTTTGAGCAATTAAGGCTTTCAACGCCCCAGCCAGAGCTTTATATGCCTGTGGTCGTGTGTAGCCAAAACAAGTAGCTAGGGTGATCGCGTTGCTGTCAGCTGCTGTTGCTTCCCTTAAACTGCGTTCGCCACGGTGGCGCTGGTAAAGGCGGTAACCTATCATTCCGGATAGGAGCAGTGCTGATGACAAAAGTAGGATATTTTGAGCCCAAATTTCTACTACTGTACTACCTAAAGCAATAGCTAAAATGACTATCTCCCATCTGTCTTTGTAAACAGTATTACTTTGAATCCGGGCTACCTCATGCCAAAACAGTAAGTCGCGCTCTTGAACAGGCATCCGCTCCCAGCGAATCACATCAATCTGAGTCTCAACTTTAACTTTATCAACCTTCACACTTCTTATGAGAGATGGATTAACTTCAGAAGTTGCTTTAATAGCGACCCATCCCTGCAATTCTTTTGGCAGTAGGGTTTTTAGACGTTGCTGCTCACTCATCTTGCCCTCGATAGCAGAGACTGTAGTTACCACCATAAAACCCATTCCTACAAAATTACTGAGGATGCCGTTGAATACAGCGTTACTGTGTCAGCAACTTTATACTTATACTTTTTTGCATTAAATCAGAAAAGTTGGCAATTGATTCTGTCATTTTCATCACTTTTTTAGCTATTGAATGTCGCCGAGCTATAAAGAAAACTTGTTTAAGTCAAAAATGAGGAGAGTTTCTAAGTAATGTGAGATTGCTGTATTATTAATATTTTTTTAACTTAGAGCAAGTTTTGTAAATTTGACTACAAAATTTTCTCTTTCAACCTTCTAAGCTTCGCTACGAAACTTACTAAATTTAGGTTTACATGTCACAAAACGAACCTATTACTGTAGGAACTCCAAAATCCAGAAGGAAATACAATACCTGGGTTAATAATGAAATCTTGGAGGACTACTCATTACGTTATGCTCCCAGATCCTTTAGAAGGTGGTCTGAATATACGGTAGCTAATGCAGCACTAGGCGGTATATCTTACCTAGCAGATTTTGCAATTGGTGGCTCAATCGCAATTAGTTCTGGATTTTCTAATTCTTTCTGGGCAATTTTTGTATCAGCTCTCATTATCTTCGTGACTGGTATCCCAATTGCATACTACGCCTCCAAGTACAACATTGATATGGATTTACTAACACGGGGGGCAGGATTTGGATACATTGGCTCTACGATTACTTCGCTTGTTTACGCATCCTTCTGCTTCATTTTCTTTGCTTTGGAAGGCTCGATTATGGCTCAAGCTTTCGAGCTATACTTCCATATTCCCTTGTGGATAGGTTATCTCCTAGCCTCTTTGATCATTATTCCACTTGTCCTTTTTGGGATGACCTTATTGGCGCAACTGCAGGTATGGACCCAGCCAATCTGGCTAACAATGATGATTGCTCCGTTCTTTTTTGTTTTAGCTAAAGACTCTCAATCATGGTCTAATTGGTTGCACTTTTCTGGAAAATCCCCCAGCGGTGCTGGCTTTGATTGGTTATTGTTTGGCACTTCCTGCGGTGTTGTACTCTCACTCATTGCCCAGATTGGGGAACAGGTTGACTACTTGCGGTTTATGCCAGAAGAAACTCCACGTAACCGTACCAGTTGGTGGCTAGCTGTGATTTTAGCTGGACCAGGTTGGGTGATTTTAGGGGCTTTTAAGCAATGGGGAGGTGCTTTTTTCACTTCTTGGACTGTGACTCAAGGGGTTGATATTGCTAAAGCAAATGAACCAATTCAGATGTACGTTAAAGCATTTGCTACGGTCTTTTCCAATCCCGCTGTTTACTTAGCCTTAGCTACCTTCTTTGTCGTCTTGTCTCAAATCAAGATCAACGTAACAAACGCCTATTCTGGTTCCCTGTCTTGGTCTAACTTCTTCTCCCGGTTAACCCATGCCCATCCCGGACGTGTAGTTTGGCTGATTTTCAATGTTGGGATTGCGCTGACATTGATGGAATTCCAGGTGTTTGATGCTCTCTTGTGGGTACTAGGGTTTTACTCCAATGTTGCGATCGCTTGGGTTGGGGCTCTAGTTGCGGATCTGGTCGTTAATAAGCCCCTCGGTATCAGTCCATCTTATATTGAGTTCAAACGAGCCCATCTGTACAATTTCAATCCGGTTGGCTTCGGTTCGATGGTCATCGCTTCTATCGTATCTGTTATCGCCTTCTTTGGATTGCTAGGACCAGCAGCACAAGCCTTCTCAACTTTTATCGCTCTAGGTTTGGGTTTTATCCTGTCACCGATTATTGCCGTAATCACGAAAGGCAAGTACTACATCGCTAGGCAAGACTTGCATTTCCGTGATGCCACTGCTGCAAGGGAGGATATTCACTCTGCTGGCGAAGGTGCTGATGACTATAGCACTGTCACCTGTACAGTCTGTGAATTGGCATATGAGAAGCCAGATATGGCTTTTTGTCCGTACCACAATGGTCCCATTTGTTCTTTGTGCTGTAGTTTGGATGCGGGTTGCCACGATATGTGCAAAGCCATTCCCAATGCTAATCAAGTCTAAGAGGAGGAAAACTATATGCCAGAAGTTCTTTTCAAGGTTGACTTGACCAAACCAATGACAGAACAAGAGGTACCTGGTCATAATCGCTGGCATCCAGATATTCCGGCAGTAGTTTCAGTCAATCCAGGTGCAGTGTTTCGCATCGAGTGCAAAGACTGGACAGATGGACAAATTCACGACAATGACAGTCCTGATGACATTCGCGATGTTGACTTATCAGTGGTTCACGTCCTGAGCGGTCCGATTCATGTCAACGGTGCTGCACCGGGCGATATTCTGGTGGTTGATATCCTGGATATCGGTGCCTTACCCAACTCAGAATGGGGCTTTACTGGCATTTTTGCTAAAGAAAATGGCGGCGGTTTCCTCACAGATCACTATCCCAAGGCTGCTAAGGCAATTTGGGACTTCCAGGGAATCTATACCAGTTCCCGACATATCCCCGGAGTGCGATTTGCTGGCATCACTCACCCTGGCTTAATTGGCTGCGCCCCTTCAACCGAACTTCTCGCTAAGTGGAATAAGCGAGAGTCGGAGTTGGTGGCAACAAATCCAGAGCGCGTCCCGCCCTTGGCTAATTTACCCAACCCGAAAAATGCCATTTTAGGAAAGTTGCAGGCAGCCGAGTTTGACCGAGTTGCCAAGGAGGGGGCACGCACTGTTCCTCCTCGCGAACATGGGGGTAACTGCGATATCAAAAACTTGTCACGGGGTTCGCGCATCTACTTCCCCGTTTATGTCGAGGGTGCCAAACTCTCTATGGGAGATATCCACTTCTCTCAAGGGGATGGCGAGATCTCATTCTGTGGTGCTATTGAGATGGCTGGCTACATTGACCTGCATGTAGATGTGATTAAGGGCGGTGTAGACAAGTATGGCATGGTTAACCCCATCTTCAAACCAGGTCCAGTTGAGCCGCGCTACTCTGAGTATCTAGTATTTGAGGGCATTTCTGTCGATGAATTTACAGGACAGCAGTATTACATGGATGCTCATGTTGCCTATCGTCGCGCCTGCTTAAATGCAATTGAATACCTGAAGAAGTTTGGTTTTACTGGTGAGCAGGCTTACTTACTACTCAGCTGTGCGCCAGTTGAAGGTCGAATTAGTGGTATTGTCGATATCCCTAACGTCTGTTGCACCCTTGCTATTCCCACGGAAATTTTTGACAAAAACATTCTCCCAACCTGAGATTGTTAATGGTTAATTGATAATTGATGGCTTCATCAATCAACCATCAACAATTATCAATTATCACGCGTCCTCCGCTGAAGGAAGCATTAAACCCAAGTTCCTGGTAAAAACCATCATGCCCCTCTATGAATACAAGTGTGAAAGCTGCGGTCCTTTTGAGCAGTGGCGTACACTTGCAGAAGTCAGCAGTCCCATGCTCTGCCCCAGTTGCCAAGCTGTTGCTATACGTCTCTTCTCACCGCCTAGCGTCATCCTCACATCTGGTACTCTACGACTGACTAATGAGCCAAATCCTGAGCCTCAGCTGGTTAGGCGTTCTCAAGATCGAGAGCCTGCTACACCCAGGTATCAAAACTACTCTCATGGGCGACCTTGGATGATTGGTCATTGAAGGTGTGGTAATTTGTAGCCAAAGTGCTTCTATTCCATATGCCTACTGAAATGGCACCTCGGAAAATGCACTTTGCTCAAACTGCTTGTAGCAAATACTTTAGAGGCACAAAATCAATGCTAAAGAGTCGTGAAGGGGAAAAAGTTCCCAATGTAACTTTCAAGACCCGCAATAACGACCAATGGGTTGATGTGACTACTTCAGAGCTGTTTGATGGTAAAACAGTTGTAGTCTTTTCTCTACCTGGAGCCTTTACACCAACCTGTTCATCTACACACCTACCTCGTTACAAGGAGTTGGCTGGAGTTTTTAAAGACAACGGCGTTGATGATATCGTTTGTATTTCAGTCAATGACGCTTTTGTCATGAATGAGTGGAAGAAAACTCAAGATGTCAAAAATATCACATTAATTCCAGATGGCAACGGCGCATTCACTGAAGGAATGGGAATGCTGGTTGACAAGAATGACCTGGGTTTTGGTAAAAGGTCATGGCGTTATTCGATGCTAGTGGTTGATGGCGTTATCAAGAAAATGTTCATTGAGCCAGAAGTCGATGGTGACCCCTTTGAAGTGTCTGACGCTGAGACAATGCTGAAATTTATCAATCCTGACGCGCTGCTGCCAAAATTTGTTGCACTTTTTGCAAAAGAGGGCTGTCCTTTCTGTGCCCGTGCCAAAGCCGCTCTGAAAGAACACGGCATAGATTATGAAGAAATTGTCTTGAGTAAAGATGTCACTACTCGCTCTGTACGTGCTGTAACTGGTGCATCAACGGTTCCACAGGTATTTGTTGAGGGACAACTGATTGGTGGTGCTGATGAGCTTGATGAATACTTCCGGCTCCAGGCTAGTGCAACTTAAGACGGAGTTTTGTAGTCTGAAGAACACCGCTAAGGAGAAGCTCGATTGAACATAGTTTTTGATCGGGCTTCTCCTTAGCGGTGTTTTGTTGTATATGACCATAGCCTTGGTACTAGTGAAGAGCGAATTAGCCATTGAAGAAGATCTGAAGCGCTTTCTCCTGGTACTCTTAGTTTCCATATGTGTAGCAACACTACCAAGAGTCTTTAGTTGGTTTCGCCAAATCCCCTACACTCTACTTCTGGTCATTGTTGGGTTATGTCTCGCTGCAGCAGATGTCCGGTTGATTAACCTCTCACCTGGATTGATGCTGTTTATTTTTTTGCCGCCTCTATTGTTCGAGGCGGCTTGGAATATGAAATGGTCGGATCTGCAGCAAGACTTAGTCCCAATTAGTCTTTACGCTGTAGTTGGGGTGATCATTTCCATTGCTGTGGTTGCTTTAGGTCTTAAACAACTGGCAGCAATTCCGCTCATAACTGCCTTATTAGTAGGGGCTAGTCTATCGGCGACCGACTCAGCCTCTGCAATCGCGCTATTTCGGGAGTTGGGTGCATCTAAACGTCTCACTGCCTTGATGGAGGGAGAGGGATTATTCAATGACGGTGCGTCTATTGTGTCTTTTACTGTGCTAGTAGAACTAGCTACAGGAACCAATGAGTTACAAGTCTCAACTACTCTAGTCAATTTTCTTGCTGTTACTGGTCTTGGTATTGGAGTAGGAGGCATAATTGGTTTTTCGATCTCCTTATTTACTCAACGCTTAAATTTGCCCTGGGTAGAGCAATCGCTGACTCTAGTCGCTGCTTATGGCAGCTATTTGCTGATCGAAGAATTAGGTGGATCGGGAGTCATTGGAGTTGTCGCAGTTGGCTTGATCTTGGGAAACTTTGGCTCCCGTATTGGCATGGAGCCGCGCACAAGACTAGTTGTGACTGAGTTTTGGGAATTTCTCGCTTTTTTTGTCAACTCAATTGTGTTTCTGTTGATTGGAGATCAAATCCACTTTTCCAGGCTGCTGGGAAATCTGAATACTACTGCGATCGCAATTGTGGCTGTTATCCTAGCGCGGGCGATCTCCATTTACGGTTTAGGCGGCTTGAGCAATTGGTTAGCCAACTCGCAGATCTCTATACGAGAGCAAACTGTCCTCTGGTGGGGAGGGTTACGGGGGGGTGTATCGATGGCTCTAGCTTTGAGTGTGCCTGCCTCTACCCCAGGACGAGAAGAAATTATCGCTAACGTGTTTGGCGTAGCATTGTTTACTCTCCTGCTCCAGGGGTTCACCACCAAACTTTTACTGAAAGGATTAAGGCTCTCAGATGAGCGGGTGCAGCATCAGAAAGATGAGGACATTGAAAAGGTGTTGCGGGAATTTTTCAGTTGAAACCTTGTCAACCAATGGTACAATGCCATATTTTTCCCCCTGCTCCCTTGCCCCCTCTCCCCTCTGCCTCTTTTAGTGACGACGCAGTACAGCTATATCTTCCTCATCTAGTTCTACTGGTATCCCACTGCGAATCAGTTCGGCAAAGTGCTCATTCGGCACCATGATGCCCAGAGTATACAAGCGAGTTCGTCCCGTATTTTCAATAACGTGCATGGCTGTGGGTGGTACTAATAAACTGTCTCCAGCTCGAAGCGTTACGGTTTTACCATCACAAGTTGCCCGTCCTTCTCCTTGGAGAATAAAAAACATCTCTACTGCCCACTGATGCTGATTGGGAGGAGTCCTGCCACCAACATCAAAGATTTCAATACAAAAAGTTAGGGAGACCCTAGTCACTGCCGTGTCAAATACGAGCGCGATTTTGTTAGTAGCGCCGGGGTTAATGCGGAAAGCTTGATAGTCATTGGGAGATTGGGCAATCGGAATCATGCAACTAGAAGCATCCATCAGCATTTTCTTTTTTTCAAGAAGAGGCATCCAGCACCCATTGAATAGCAATGGAAAAGTCACTATGCAGCAGGCGTCTGATTAACGCATCACTTCATACTTCCTTCTCAGAGCTGAAACTAGACTTTTTACGCCGAGTTTGGTTTTTAGTCACAAATCTTTAGGCTCCAGGAGTTATGCAGGTGAGAAAAATGAGTCCAATGCGGGGAGCATTGTAGTGGTTGTATTCTCCCAACTCCGAGTCTCTGTTGTCCTCTACCTGATAAATATTTACGCTTGGTTCACGTTCTGCCCATCTCCCCCGAAAAAAATCGCTCTCCATGGCTTCAGCGCGTGATCGGGAACATCGGCCGACCGCTCTTCGTCTGCGCCGCCGGAACATTCTCCTGCATCACGTCCCAATGCTCGACCAGCTTGCCATTCTTCACACGAAAAATGTCGACCGTGACCAGCGGCTTGGGTCCCCATCCAGTGTAGAGGCCGTGAATCATAACTAAGTCGCCATCTGCCACGATAACATCAGGCTCGTAATGGAAGTTAGCGGGAAGTGACGCGACCACCTTTGGTAGGTCTTCTGCCCCATCAGGAATCATCGGGTTATGCTGAAGGTAAGGTTTCCCGAAGTAGAGTCGAACTGCCTTTTCCGCGTTCCTCGTCACAAACAACTCATGCATCGCGTTGCTGACGAGCTGCTTATTCGCTTCTTGTACTGGACCGGCGAGCGCTGGACTTGTTCCGAGACCGATTAATATTGCGACCGCCGCGATCAAACTTTGTATAATTGACCTCATCAGATGTCTCCTCGGAGTTGCTCAACAACTAGTAGCCAAGGGACATAGTAGCCAAATGTCCCTTGGCTGACAATCGTCTCGTTTCGGCTCACTGTATGCCGTCACGCGGCATAATGTACTCGGTCGGACAGGAGTGGCGTCGATTGGACAAGCTCGCCTCGATCAAGATCTTTCTCCACGTCGTGCGCGCGGGTTCGTTCGTCAGGGCGGCGGAGCAGGCCGGTCTTTCGCAGACCAGCGCGTCTCGCATGGTCCGAGAGCTTGAGGAGGCAGTCGGCGTCAGGCTGCTGAACCGCTCGACGCGGAGCCTCAGCCTGACCGACGCCGGCGAACGATTGTTCACTTTCTATAGCCAGGTCGTCGACGACCTCGAGGGGATCGAGGCGGAAGCGGCAGGATCAGGCTCGCCAGCTGCCCCCGCCCGCCTGCGCGTGGCGTTCCCACACACCTTCGCCACACGGCGGCTCCTCGCGGCGATCTGCCGGTTCCGCGAGGAGTATGCGACTGTAGACCTGGAGATCCGGCTCGACGATTCCCCAACCGATCTCATCCGCGACGGGTTCGATCTCAGCATTCGGATCGCACCGACGCTCCGTTCGTCGACCATCGCGCGGCGCATCGCCTCCGTGCCGATCGTCACGTGCGCCGCGCCCGCCTATCTCGAAAGGCGCGGCACTCCGCTGACCCCGACCGAGCTTGTTGACCACGAGTGCCTGATCTACACCGACAACGATCCGCCCGACGAGTGGACGTTCGAGCGCGACGGCGAGCGTATCGTGCAGCGCGTGCGCGGGTCGATGAAGGCGAACAACGGCGACCTCCTGCGTGCGCTCGCCATCGCGGGCCAGGGCATCATCTTCCAGCCGGCGTTTATCGTCGGCACGGAGATCGCCTCGGGCAAGCTCGTGCCGATCCTCAAGAGGTTCGAGCCGCTGCCGCGGACGGCCTTCGCCATCTATCCGAGCAGCCGCTTCATTCCCGCCAAGGTGCGGGCGCTCACCGACATCATCGCGGTCGAACTCGCCGATGAGGGGGAAAAGTAACCAAGGTGTTACCAAGTGCCAAATCGATAACTTTGCGTGACGTACTCTACGCGCCAAATCTTTGATTTGGCGATAGCTTCTCAACTCAAGCTGAGACATTTCTGCGTTGCACTTGACTAGATATTTCTATCCCCGTCAGTACGCAGCGCGGGTTGCTCCTCTTGGGCAGAGCCCAAGACCGCACCCGCTTGTCAGCAGACAGTTTCCATTCCCCGCCGTCCACGGGTACTATATTAGATTCACCCTTCGGGTTCACAGTCGCCTGCGGAGGGAAACCCTCCTGCAGCGCTGATTCACCTCGAAGCTTTATCACTTGAGCAGCAGCATGGCCACGGGTAGTTTGATACCCACATTCAGAACATTGGTGTTCTCTGATGGACAAATCTTTTTTACCAGTATGAGAACTGCAATTTGGGCAGATTTGAGAAGTATATCTGTGGTCAACTTGACCAAAGTATTTACCTCTTCTCCAGCAAACCCATTGCAACAACGACCTGAATTGACCGCCACTTGCGACCTGCTGTCGCTCAGCAGGTCGCAAGTGGCGGCTATGCCAAATGCACCATCCAACATGTGCTTGCCAAGAAACTCCTTTGAAGAAATACGAAAATCAATATTTTCAACAAAAATACTGTCTGCTTGGTCGCAAATTTGATGGGCTACAGAAAAGTGAAAGTTCTTCCTTGTATCAGATATTTGATGGTGCAATCTAGCTACTTTGATTTGTGACTTCTCCCAGTTTTTTGACCGCTTCTGTTTTCTACTGGCTCTACGTTGCAGCACTTTTAGCGGAGCCGCTCCGCCTCCGGCCTACCTTGTAGCCCTCTGAAGAAACAAGCTGGCTCTACTCTGAAGTTGTCCGAGGTTGTTAAGAAATTTTCCAACCCTATATCTATACCAATCGCTCTACCAAATGGTTGGGTGTCCGGTACAGATACATCACACTGGATTGTAACAACTACATACCATTGGGTGTTTCTTGCTCTTGATACTACCCTTACTCCTTTAACCCTGAACCCATCAGGCATAGCTCGATGCTGATTAATAGGTACAAGACCTATCATTGGCAATTTAATATGACACCCTGTTATTGGATTGTCAGTGAATTGAGGATAGTAGAAAGAGCGATACTGACCAAACTTCTTAAATCTGGAAAAACCATAACCTCTTTGTTTAAAAGCTTCCTAAGTATTGTGCATCCTTTTAACCACATCCTGTGTGACTTGAGAATACACATCTTTTAAGCTTTGGTTAGTTTTCTTCTATTGGGTTAGCTGTCTTTTTTGCTCCAGGTAATTAGGGAATGGCATGTCAGGAGACACGATGTATTCCTTTTCTATGGAGCAATAGTCAACACTGCACTTACGACTATTTATCCAATCTTTTAAGTCCCGTAAACAGCGATTATATAGTCGTCTACAAGTATCTAGCCACTCAAGCATTTGATCTTGTTGGTCTTGGGTTGGATAAATCCTGTAAGTGTGATTAAGTGTTAGCATAGCTATACCTTAGCACAACTATGAGAAGCGATAAACCTTGTCGGCGATTCAACGCGCTACGCGCATGCTGCGCAAACGACGCACCAAACTCCGTTTGGTGGTCGGCTTCTCGCCGTTGAAGCTAACTCGCAAATCTCCATATAGGAGCAAACTGTCCTGCGGTAGGGAGGATTACGGGGAGGGTGTATCAACGGAAAATTTCGATAATATTAGGAATACGCAATCACTGCAGAAGTGGCAGAATTAGAGAATCTAGCAGAGTAGATCTCCTCTCAAATATCTATGAGTCCAGTCACCCAATCTCTGACGCTGGAAGAATTTTTAAAACTGCCAGAAACAAAACCAGCATCCGAGTTCATTCACGGAGCAGCCATTCAAAAACCAATGCCGCAGGGCGAACATAGCCTACTTCAGGTAGAACTCTGTGAAGCGATCAACCAAGTGGCTAAACCTCGGAAATTTGCCAGGGCATTTCCAGATCTACGCTGCACTTTTGGAGGAGAATTGATTGTACCTGATATTTCAGTCTTCCGATGGGACAGAATTCCAATTCAACCATCAGGCAGAGTTGCCAATCGTTTTGATGTTCACCCAGATTGGGCAATTGAAATCCTTTCCCCTGACCAAAGGCAAATGAAAGTACTGAGTAACCTACTTCACTGTTCTGGGCACGGTACTGAACTGGGATGGTTAATCGATCTAAAAGAGGAAAGTATTCTAGTTATTTTCCCTGGTCAGAGGGTGCAACTGTTAAGAGGCACAACTCCATTACCAGTCCTTAACGGGATGGCGTTAGAGCTAGTCGTTGAACAGATTTTTAACTGGCTTACACTGTAAGGCGAACAGATCATGATCCAAGAATTGCACGATTTGCAGGCAGCTTACCCTGGAGCAAAGTTTGAGACGGTTGCTGAATCTATTGTCCCAGTCAGTTTTGGCAATGACTCAGCTGCTTTTGTGGCAGCACAGACGGGAGTTGCTGTGTGCGATCGCTCTCATTGGGGTCTAATTCAAGTGAGTAGCGAAGACCGCATCCGTTTTTTGCACAACCAGAGTACAAACGATT